>JBEKLB010000372.1:0-6893 GCA_050010415.1 Bryobacteraceae bacterium
CTTCCAGTCTGCAGACCATGTGGATTGTTTGACCGGAGCACCCACGTCCTCTTCAACGTAATGAGATATGACTGGCGATGTGTCGTCGGGACAAAGTTTCTCTCTTTCGGGTGGCTAGACCTTCCGATGTCCAAGAAATCCAAGTGACGCAAACCAAGGCAAGCTTTCCTAAAGGAAGTACTATGAAAACATTGAGATCCCCACTCGTTCCAGTTCGGTACAAAGCCCCAACTGGCATCGTTGGTTTTGATGAAATCACGGGCGGAGGGTTGCCGCAAGGTCGCACGACACTTCTGGTTGGCGGGCCAGGTTCTGGCAAGACAATTTTTGCACTCCAATTTCTGGTGCATGGCGTGCGCGCGTGCAAGGAGCCCGGTATCTTTGTCGCATTTGAGGAGACCCCGAAACGCATCGTCACCAATTTCGAGACCTTCGGGTGGAAACTCGCGGACCTAATTAAACAAAAACTGTTCTTCCTGGACGCCCACCCGACGCCCGACCTGATTCAATCGGGATCATTTGACCTCAGCGGCATGTTGGCTGCGCTGGAGGCTAAGGTCGAGGAAATGAGCGCACGCCGCATAGTCTTTGATGCCATGGATATTGTGTTGGCCTTGCTTCCAGACGCAGCGGCGAAGAGGCGTGAGCTTTACCGGGTACATGAGTGGCTACTGGCGCACAATATGACGGGTCTGATTACCGCGAAGGCGGGCGGTGATGAGGAGACCACCTTGGGGCAGCAGCCGTTCGGCTTCATGCAGTTCATGGTGGATTGCGCCATCGTTCTGAACCACCGTGTCGAGCTGGGAGTGTCACAACGCAATCTTCGCGTTCAAAAGTATCGCGGATCGAGCTTTGACGAGAATGAATCGCCGTTTGTCATCGGCAAAGCCGGATTTGATGTCGCCGTTTCGCGCATGCTGGGTCGCGTGGATGCCAAGGTGACCAATGAACGTGTCACCAGCGGCGTGAAGAGACTCGATACCATGTTGGGCGGCGGCTACTACCGAGGCGCCAGCGTACTCATTACTGGTTTTCCTGGAACGGCCAAAACGACCTTGAGCGGTGCGTTTGCAGAGGCGGCCTGCAGACGTGGTGAACGCACCATGTTCGTCGGGTTTGACTCGGACGGCACCGAAGTAATCCGCAACCTAACCTCCGTTGGAATTCGACTGGCTCCCTACGTTAAGACTGGACTCTTGCGAATGATCTCTGCCCGCACCATCACTGGCAGTGCAGAGACGCTGTTGGTGCGCATCAAGGCGCTCGCGAAGGAACACAAGGCCCGCTGCCTGGTGATCGACCCGGTTTCGACCTTGTCTAAAGCCGGCAATGAGTTGACCGCGCACGGAGTGGCGGAACGCCTGATCGACTGGTCAAAGGCGGACGGAATTACTTTAGTTTGCACGAGTCTCCTCGACGAAATGTCCGAAAGGCTGGGCGGCGGAACACCACTACAAATCTCGACACTCGCGGACACGTGGATTCACCTTAACTATCTGGTGCAAGCCGGAGAGCGCAACCGGGGCCTTTCGATCATCAAATCTCGCGGGACGGCGCATTCCAATCAGGTGCGCGAACTGATCCTTAGCGATTCGGGTGTGACTCTGGCAGATATCTACACGGCAGGTGGCGAAGTGTTGATGGGAACGCTGCGTTGGGAAAGAGAGAGTGCCGAACGTGTTGCGAGCGAGGTCGCCGATGTCGCTGGGAAGCTCAAACGCGTGAGCCTGGATGCCGAGGAGGCTGTTCTCGAGGTGCGCGCGAAATCATTACAAACAGAACTTGTTGCGAAGAAAGTCGAAAAGACATTGCTGACGCGCACCACCGAGAGCCGGGTAAGGGAACTCTCGCGAGGCCACTCCAGGATGCGGGAGTTACGCGGTGGCGATGCGGCTGTCCCGCGCCAGAAGAGAGCAAAATGAGTCAGACCATATTCAAGTTCCGGCTTTATGTCGCTGGTGATACGCAGAACTCAATTATGGCCCTCGCCAACCTTTCGGCACTCTGCGAGGGACGCCTGCCCAAACACCACAAGATCGAAGTTGTGGACGTACTTCGTGAACCGAAGCGCGCCCTGGCGGATGGCATCTTCATGACCCCCACTCTCGTAAAGCTCGCGCCGTCGCCCATGCAGAAAATCGTCGGCACACTCAGCGAATCAGGCCGAGTCTCAAAGGCTTTGGGGCTGAAGACCCTAACTCCGTGAAACGAATAAGCTCAGAGGCTTCCGAGAAGGAAAATGAGAGACTGTCCGCGTTGATGGAGGTGTTGCGTAGGACCGGGCAACAGCTAGAAGAACTCACGGCTGGTCAGGTAGACACGGTGGTGGACACTGACGGTCGGACACTCTTCTTGCGGGGTACCCAACAACAATTGAAGCGGAGCGAGGACGCTAGGCAGGCGGCGATCCTCAACGCACTGCCGGCGCACATCGCGTTACTCGACACCCGAGGGATAATCATCTCGGTGAATGACGCGTGGAGGCTCTTTGGCACTGCGAATGTGGAGCAGGGACCGGGATACGGGGTAGGCCTCAATTACCTTGAGGTTTGTGACCGCGCGCGAGGAGATGGCTCATCCGAGGCCCACGTCGTGGCGGAAGGCATTCGTTCTGTATTGGCGGGCGAGAAAAGAACTCTTTCGGTCGAATATCCCTGCCACTCGCCGACTGAACAACGATGGTTCGAAGTCGTGGTTACTCCCCTGCGACAAGACCAGCCGGTCGGCGCCGTGGTGATGCATGTCAACGTCACCAGCCGCAAGCGCATGGAGGGTGCCTTGCGCGATAGCAACCAGAAATTCCAACAGTTGGCGGACACCATCACCGACGTATTCTGGATCCGTTCGCCGGACATGCGCGAACTGCATTACATCAGTCCTGCCTATGAACGAATATGGGGCCGTTCTGTCGAAAGCCTCTACTCAAATCCACATCACTGGACTGACTGCATACTACCAGAGGATCGCGATCGTGTGATCGGCGCTTTTACTGCACTCGCCGGCCAGACGCTTAGCATTGACATTCATTATCGCATTGTGCGGCCTGATAATCAGATTCGTTGGATTCGGGTCCGGGGCTTTCAAGTTCGCGACACCTCAGACATACTGATCCGGTTGTCTGGAGTTGTAACCGACGTCACCGAGTCCCACAACGCGGCAGAAGCGTTGCGAGCAAGCCTAGAGGAATTTCGCACACTGGCAGAAGCCATGCCGCAAATCGTCTGGATCACCGGTCCGGATGGCCGAAACTTATATTTCAACCGACAATGGATGGATTACACCGGCCTCACTCTCGAGGAGAGTCTCGGGGACGGGTGGAACGCACCGTTCCATCCGGAGGACCGAGAGCGTGCGTGGGATGCATGGCGCCACGCGACGACGACGATCGATGTTTACGCACTCGAATGTCGCTTGCGCGGCGCGGATGGGGTTTACCGCTGGTGGTTGATCCGCGGTGTGCCTCTGCAAGACGCCACGGGCGTGATTCTCAAATGGTTCGGCACCTGTACAGACATTCATGACCTCAAGTTGGTTGAAGAGTCTTTGTTCCTGGAAAAGGAGAGCGCCCAAGTCAGGCTTAACTCGATTGGTGACGCCGTAGTTTGCACGGATATCTCAGGCAAGATCACCTTCCTCAATTCGGTCGCGGAAAAAGTGACCGACTGGTCCTTTGAGGAAGCGGCCAACCGTCCGATGGTCGAGATTCTTCGAATCAAGCACGCCAGCGCCGGGGACGCAATGCCCAGTCTAATGGACAAGGTGATTAGGCAGAACCAAACCGCCCACCTGC
Organism: Bryobacteraceae bacterium; assembly: GCA_050010415.1. Classification (GTDB taxonomy): domain Bacteria; phylum Acidobacteriota; class Terriglobia; order Bryobacterales; family Bryobacteraceae; genus Palsa-89. The sequence goes on from JBEKLB010000372.1 coordinate 3,794, forward strand.
CGGGGTACTGTGTCTTCAGCCGGCGTGATGGACGTGAAGTTCCGATTGAAGGCTCCATCGCGCCCATTCACGACCGGAAAGGGCAGGTTACCGGAACGGTGATCGTTGTCCGAGACGTGACTGCCTCCCGCGCTATGGCGTTGCAGATAACTCACCTGGCTGAGCACGACTTTCTCACCGGGTTGCCCAATCGATTGTTGTTGAACGACCGGATTAATCAGGCGATCGTCTTAGCTCCGCGCCACGAGAAACAAGTTGCGCTGCTATTCTTGGATTTGGACGGATTCAAACACATTAACGATTCTTTAGGACATTCGATTGGTGACAAACTTCTTCAATCCACTGGAAAACGCCTCGTGGATTGTGTACGTGCCGCGGATACGGTGAGTCGACAGGGAGGCGATGAATTCGTGGTGCTGCTTTCAGAGTTGGAGCATCCGGAAGACGTGGCCATCACGGCAAGAAGGATACTACAGGCGGTGGCCGAACCCCACTCCATCGACCAACACGATTTTCACATCACCGCAAGTATCGGTCTGAGTGTCTATCCCGACGACGGCTTGGACGCGGAAACGCTGATCAAGAACGCGGATACCGCCATGTACCAGGCGAAGGAAAATGGGCGTCAGAGCTATCAGTTTTTCAAACCGGCGATGAACGTCCGGGCGGTGGAGCGGCAATCCATTGAAGAGAGCCTACGGCGCGCTTTGGAGCGGCAGGAATTCGCGCTCCATTTCCAACCCAAGGTTAATCTCAAGACAGGCGAGATTACTGGCGCAGAAGCTTTGTTACGTTGGACGCATCCCACTCGAGGGCTGGTTTCTCCAGCACAATTTATTCCGGTTGCGGAGGACTCTGGCTTGATTCTGCCGATCGGCAACTGGGTTCTTCGTGAGGCATGCAAGCAGGCCCGCGTCTGGGCAAACGCCGGTCTGCGATCGACGACAATAGCTGTGAACGTCTCCGCCATGGAGTTCCGGCAAGAGAGCTTTCTGGAAGATGTTTTCGGAATCCTCAGAGAGACGGGTCTGGATCCGAGGTTACTTGAGCTGGAACTGACCGAAAGCGTGTTGATGAAGGACGCCGGGACCACCGAATCCATTCTTAAGGCACTGCGAGCAGGGGGCGTGCGGCTGGCGGTCGATGACTTCGGCACGGGTTATTCCAGCTTGAGCTATCTTAGAAAATTCCCCATTGATGCCCTCCAGATCGATCAATCCTTCGTCCGCCAGATTACCATCGCCCCCGACGAGACAACTATCGTGACTGCGATCATAAGTATGGGACGAAGTCTTAAGCTGCGGGTAGTTGCGGAGGGCGTCGAAACGCAAGAGCAGTTGGCGTTTCTTCAGGCTCACGAATGTGACGAGGCGCAAGGGTATTATTTCAGCAGGCCCGTTCCACCCGAGCAGTTCGCCAGATTGCTCAGAGCAGGAATCCAGAAAACGTCTGCAGCAAAGTCTCAGGACACAAGTTAGCTATCGACTCGTTTCAGTCTCTGTCGCCGTTACGGTCACTCCGGCGAACCTGCCTCTTGAAACGAGGTCACCATGAGGGTCAAGCCTTCGCTGTTGTCGCCCCTGAGGCAACCGAGGTCTCCGGAGAGATTGGCAGGAGTTTGCACGACAGTTTGGGCAGTACCGGGAGATGAAATCCGGGTGGTGGATCGTGACCTGTACCCGAGTCACTACTCATGACAGTGGTCAGCAATGCTTCTCCGTTTCACAGGACAATCGAATTGGAGTAAATGCGGCCGACATTCACTGTGAGCCGCAATCCCAGATGCACCTCAGACAGGCTCGCGGGGTTCTGCAATCTGATCTCTGACCTCTGCAATGGTCACTAACCCCGAGCCTTCCGCACCATCGCAACGATCTCCCGCCCAATCGGCAGCGAAGCCGTAGCCGCCGGAGACGGTACATTCAGCACGTGCAAAAATCTCTCCCGCGCCAAAAACCGGAAATCGTCCACCAGCGTCCCATCGGCGGCCACCGCCTGCGCCCGCACGCCCGAGCCGCCAGGAGTCATATCCTCCATCCGCACCTCGGGCAACAGCCGCTGGCAGGACTTCACAAACAGCCGCTTCGACCACGAGCGCCGCATCTCGCCGAGCCCGTTCTTCCAATGTAGCCGCGCCATCGACCGGAAACCGGAATACCCGGCGACCTCCATCGTTTCCCCAAAATCGAAATCCGTGCGCCGGTATCCCTCGCGCCGAAACGCCAGCACCGCATTCGGCCCCGCGTCGACCTTGCCATGAATCCGCCGCGTGAAGTGCACACCCAGAAATGGGTACGCCGGATCCGGCAGCGGATAAATCAGCGCCCGCACCAGCGACGCCCGCTCCGGAGCCAGATCGTAATACTCGCCACGAAATGGAATCACCATCATCTCCGGATCATGCCCTGCCAGTTGTGCGATGCGATCGCTATACAATCCCGCGCAATTCACGACATAGCGCGCCGCAAATTCTCCCGCCCGCGTGCGCACGACCACCTCGCCTTGCGCATTTCCGAATCCGACAACTCCCGCGCCCGTCCTAACCTCCACGCCGCGCGCCGTAGCGATCTCCGCATATTTCGCCGTAACCATCGCGTAGTCAGTGATCCCGGTAGCCGGAACCTTCAGCGCTCGCACACCGCCAACATGTGGCTCGATCTCGCGCATCGCGGCGGCATCCAGCAAGTCCAGACCGCTAAGCCCGTTGGCCTCACCGCGCGCCCGCAAATCATCCAGCCGCGCTGCTTCCTCCGCATTCGTCGCCACAATCAGCTTCCCGCAAACTTCATGCGGAATCCCATGCTGCGCGCAGAACGCCACCATCTCCCGCGCCCCCGCCACGCACAGCCGCGCCTTCAGCGACCCAGCTTTGTAATAAACGCCGCTGTGAATAACTCCACTGTTGTGTCCAGTCTGGTGGCGAGCCAGCCCATCTTCTTTTTCGAGCACCAAAATGCGCGCCTGCGGAAACGCCTCTGCCGCCTGCATCGCAAACGACATCCCCACAATCCCGCCGCCGATCACCGCAATATCGTTAGAACAGTTCATATCGTCGAAAGTAAAGGTCTAACGTCTGATGCAATCCTGTGCGCCTATAAGT
>JBEKLB010000373.1:0-6828 GCA_050010415.1 Bryobacteraceae bacterium
ACGACGGCTACTTCCCGCGCTACCTGGCCACTTCCGGAAAAACCGGACACTTGGTGTACATGCATGAGGGTACTCTGTTCGGCGTCGCCTTCGACCCAAAACGCCTGGAAATCCACGACACGCCCACGCCCCTGCTGGACGACGTGGCTGCAAGCAACAGCCTCGACCGCGATGGCGGCGGCCAGTTCGCATTTTCGGAGACAGGAACATTCGTGTATCTAAGCGGACGAGTCCAAAATGACGTGTACCCAATCCTTGCCTTGGATGCGTCGGGCAAGGCTGCGCCTTTGGTGGCGCAGACGGGCGCCTATGACCAGCCTCGTTTCTCCCCGGATGGCAAGCGGCTGGCGTACACTGCCCCAGGGAGCAAAGGCGTGGATGTGTGGGTTTACGATCTGGAACGCAACACGCCTACGCAACTCACTTTCACGGGTCCGGGCAATCGCGAATTGGCCTGGGCGCTGGACTCCAGGCATCTGGTGTTCGGCGACGGCGCAGCCCTGTGGTGGATTCGCGCCGACGGGTCTGGCCAGCCGCAACAGCTTTCGGAGAAGAGTCTGGATCCCGAGCCTGCCTCCTTCTCTCCCGATGGACGTCTGGCATTTACCGGAGACATTGGCGGAGTACCGGACATCCGTACGCTTCCGGTGGACCTGAGCGATCCGGAACATCCCAAGCCCGGCAAAGCCGAGCCGTTTCTTTCCAATTCGCAAGTGGTGAATGCGGACCCAGCGTTTTCACCCGATGGTAAATTCCTGGCCTACGCTTCAAGCGAATCGGGCGAGGAGGAAGTTTTTGTGCGGCCGTTTCCGGGGCCGGGCGGCAAGTGGAAGATATCAACAGGAGGCGGAAAATTTCCCGTTTGGTCGCGCGCTGCGCACGAACTCATGTTCCTGGGCGGCGTGGGCGGCGACGACCGCATCATGGTGGCGGACTACACCATACAAGGCGATTCGTTCAACGCCGGAAGGCCGCGAGCCTGGTCGCCCACGCAGGTCCGCAGAACCGGCACGCGGCAGAACTTTGACCTGGCTCCCGACGGCAAGCGTGCCGCGATCTTCCCCCGCCCCGCCGAGCAACAGTCCCAAGGCTCGCTCCACGCCACGTTCCTGCTGAACTTCTTCGACGAGGTGCGCCGCCGCGTGCCGGTGGGCAAATAAAATCCAACCGCCGGTTAGTGGAGGAAATGTCGGTTAACATTCTCGTTGGAAATGTGTTGGCTGGATAGCGGATGTATTGCCAGGGGGCGGTGGGTGAACCTAATGGTGAACGCCTAAGAACCCAGCCCGTCCCAGCGCTACCCCCCTCCGCTCGAATCGCGCCTCAGCAGTGACGCTGCTCCCGCATTAATCTTCCGATCCAACTCAACAGCATCCCTCTCCTTGCGCGCGAAATCGCAGCCCGCCCATGCTAGAACTGCATCCGAGGTCCTCCATGACAAACCCGACTCAGATGCCAATCCCGAATCGCCAACCGCCAGCCCCCAATCCCCAACCCCAGAGCGTCGCATTCGCGCGAGCCGGGCGAATGCGACGCTCTCCACCGAAGACCCAGCTGAATACCAGCGCCACTGCCGCCAGTTCTTCGACGAATACCAACCCGCTACCCCCACCGAATCCCAGCTCACCCAGGAAATCGCCGACACCGCCTGGCGTCTCAACCGCCTCCCTCCACTGGAAGCCGCGCTCCTGGGCCGTGCTGCCGACCCACCCTCCGAGCAAGCTCGCATGGCCTTTGATATCGTCGACGCCCACCGCGCCCTCGCCACCCTCGGCATGCATTCCCATCGCCTCTCCCGCCAGTTCCAAAAGGCCTTGGACCAGCTCCGCGAAATCCAGTCCGAACGCCGCCAGCAGCAAGAGCGTGACCTCAAGCAAGCCGCGGCTCTCCTCGAACTCTATAAACATAAAGGCATTCCCTACCACCCCGCCGAGCTTTTTCCAGCAGGTGGGTTCGTTTTTTCAAAAGACCAGATCGAAGCTTTCGCGGAACGCTTGAAGCGCATAAACGAATCGCGTCACATCGAACATGCGCTTTTCCACATGCAGCCGCCAGCCAGGGCAGAATCACGAACCCACTGAGCGACCCCAAACAGGCCGGCGAAGAAATGGAGCTCAATCCCCAATCCCCAACCCCCAATCCCCAATCCCCAATCCCCACTCCCCAGCCCCGATGTATCCTTGTCTAAGGTCTCTAATGCCTCCCCACCGGCCGCATCGGCTTTTGATCGTGGATGACGACCCCTCCATGCATGAGCTCATCCAGGCCATGCTTGCCGGAGCGGCTTGGCATGCCGACAGCGTCCTGAACGGCGAAGCAGCCGTCGCGCGCCTGGCAACTCACTCCTACGACCTGCTGCTCACCGACATCTTGATGCCGGGCCTGGACGGTCTCGCGCTTCTCGGCCAGCTCCGCGCGCATCATCCTGGCCTGCCGGTCGTCATGATGACCGTCAAGAATACGCCCGAGCACGTCCTCGGCTCGCTCCGGCGCGAGGCTGCCGCCTACATCAGCAAGCCGTTTTCGCGCGACACGCTGCTAGCCACCATCAACAACGCCTTGTCGAACGCGGTCCCCGATGACGACATCAAGATCCTCTCCGACAAACCGGATTGGATATCGCTGCAAATCCGCTGCCGGATCGCCACTGCCGATCGTCTCACTCAGTTCGTGCGTGAATTACCCAGCGATCTGGATCCTGATATGCGCGAACAGATCGCCACGGCCTTCCGCGAACTGCTCATGAACGCGGTAGAACACGGCGGCCATCTGGACCCGAGCAAGACCGTCGACCTGAGTTACATCCGCACTGCCCGCAGCATCGTTTATTACATCCGTGATCCAGGCGAAGGCTTCTCCATGAACAAACTGGCCCACGCCGCCATTGCCAACACCGATGAGGAGCCATTCCGGCACATCGAATTGCGCCGTCAACTGGGCATCCGGCCAGGCGGATTCGGACTACTGATGACCAAAAGCTTCGCCGACGAACTGATCTATAGCGCGAAGGGCAACGAAGTGATTCTCATAAAATATCTCTGAACCTTGAGACGGAGGGACACCCAATGAACGCAGCCTACACCGACGGCGGCACGGAGAACAACCAGAATTTCCCGGCCCAGCCGTCATTCCAATCCACGGATTATCAGCCTCAATCCAGCTTTCAATCCCCGCCCGCGCCCCCGGCTCAAGAAACTCCGGGCGAAGCGGGCGCTGGTAACATCGACAAGATTCGCGATATTCTCTTCGGCTCCAACATGCGCGACTACGAATTGCGTTTCGCGCATCTGGAAGAGGCGTTGAAGAAGGAATCGTCGGATTTGCGTGAGACCACTCGCCGCCATCTGGAATCGTTGGAGGCGTTCGTCCACAAAGAACTGGCGGCGCTCGAAGGGCGTCTGAATGCCGAGCGCGACGAGCGTTCCGCGAGCCATGCGCATCTGGCTACCGATCTTTCCGTCGCTTCCACCTCCATTCTCAGAAAAATCGGAGAGATGGAAAATTTCGAAGCGCAGGCCAAGCGCGAAATCCGTAACGATCTTCTCCAGCAATCCAAGGAGCTGACGGACGCCATCCGCAACAAGGGAGAAGAGATCATCTCGCTGCTCGAGCGCCGCTCGCAGGATCTGCAGCACTCCAAGACCGATCGCGCCGCCTTGGCCGGACTGTTCAATGAAGTAGCGCTGCGGCTCACCGACCAGTTCCGGGTGACGGGCGCCGACTAGTTTCATGCCTTCAGACGGAAGAGCCAGGCCCAACCAATCGAGCGACGACCAGCCGTTGGCCGAGCTTCGCGCCATCCTGCTCGGTCCCGATCGGGTGGTTTGGGAGTCGATGCGCCAGCGGCTGGACAATCCGTCGCGTCGCGCCGAGGATGTCGCCAGCGTCCTCGCCGAAGCGGTGCGGCTCAGATCCGATATCAAGCTGCGCCGCGCTCTGCAACCGCTCTTGGAAGAGGCGCTCCAGCTCTCGGTCCAGTCCAATCCGCGCATGCTCGCCGACGCGCTGTTCCCCATTTTCGGCAAAGCCATCCGCAAGGCCATCAAATCCGAATTGGACGGGATGCTCCAATCCCTCAGCCAGACGCTCGAACAAAGCTTTTCCTGGCGCAGCGTGCAATGGCGCTGGGAATCTTTCAGCACCCGCAAGCCGTACGCCGAGATTGTCGTGCTGCGCAGCCTGCTGTATCGTGTCGAGCAGGTGTTCCTGATCCATCGCCAGTCTGGTTTGCTTCTGCAGCACGTGACCGCCGCTTCCACCGAAACAAAAGATCCGGAAATGGTTTCCAGTATGCTCGCGGCAATTCAGGACTTCGTGCGCGATTCGGTCACCGGTACCGAGGGCGAAAACCTGGAGACCGTAAGGATGGGCGATATCGAAATGGTGCTGGCCTACGGCCCGGACGCTATCCTGGCCGGTTTCGTTCGTGGCGTCGCGCCCCGCAAGTTGAGCCGCGTGTTTCAGGACACTCTCGATTCCATCGAGCGGAAAAAAGCCGAAGCGTTGCATACTTTCTCCGGCGACACTTCGCGATTCGATTCCTGCCGCCCGCAACTTCAGGCTTGTCTGCTCGGCCAAGGCAAGCCGGATAGGCGTAAGTCTGCGTCCTGGGGTGCGCGTGCGCTTGTGTTTGGATTGCCGGTGCTGTTGCTCGCCGCTCTCGCCGGTTGGTGGATTTATTCAGCCGCCGTCCAGCGCCGCTTCGACGATTTCGCGCGCCGCGTGGAGCGCGAACCAGGCATTGTGCTCACGCATACTGAAAAACGCGGTTCGAAGTTCTATATCGCTGGACTGCGCGATCCTCTGGCAGCCGATCCTGCATCGCTCTTACCCGCGGATTTGTCACGCAATAGCGTCGAATTCCATTGGGAGGATTATCATTCGCTGGTTCCGCGTTTTGCCGCTCAGCGCCGGCTGGAGGAACTAAAGGATCAGTTAGAGAAGCGCGCCTTTCGTTTTATGACCGGCAGCTCCGAGATCCCGCCCGAACAGCGTTTCCTTTTGGAAGACGTGGGTTCGCAGATGATCCTGTTGATCCAGGCCGCTACCGGCTTGGGCCAGAGCATCCAGATCCAGGTGCGAGGCAATCACGATCCGGTAGGCGCCGAGCAATTCAATGCAGCACTCGCGCGCTCGCGTGCGGAAAACGTTCGAGCCGCACTGGTCGCACTGGGCGTTCCCGCCGCGCGCCTGTCTGCGGTGCCGGAGGATCTCGAGAAAGAAACGTGTTCCGCCGTCAAGGAAGAAGAGCGTTTATTCTGCCGCAGCGCCTCTTTTCGAGTTACTGAGCCGCGACCGTGATTCGCCGCCGAGGCGCAAGGGAGTGGTCTTAGTCTCTGGATGTTGAAGAAAAAAATCTGCATGGTGGGACAGTTTGGCGTGGGCAAAACCAGCCTGGTGCGCCGCTTCGTCGACAGTATCTTTGACGAACGTTATCTCACCACCATCGGCGTCAAAATCGATCGCAAGGATGTGACCGTCGGGTCCGCATCCGTCACGCTGATGCTTTGGGATCTGGCGGGTGAGGATGATCTGGCCCAGCTCAAGGTCTCCCATCTCCGCGGTGCCTCCGGATATATCCTGGTTGCCGATGGGTGCCGGGCTGCTTCGCTCGCGAAGGCCGTCGAGTTGCAAAAGCGCATCGCAGATCAGCTCGGTCCGCTGCCTTTCGTTCTGGTGGTGAATAAAGCCGATCTCCGCGATCGGTGGGAAGTCCAAGGCAAAGCCATCGCCGAAACCGGCTGGTCCACTTTTGAAACCAGCGCCAAGGCCGGCACCGGCGTGGAGGAACTGTTTCTCGCGCTGGCAGGGAAGCTGATCGGATGAACGTCCTCGCGGCGCTGGGGTACGCGGTGTTTGAGCGCTCGGGCGATGGCTCGCTGCACCTTTCGGGTCCTGCGCCGGATTGGCTCCCAGCCGGATCTTTACCGGACGCCTTTCCATTCCTCGAAGTCTTTCTTCCCGATGCGGAAGAATTCTGGGCTGCTCCCGGCGCTCGCTCCACGCTCTACTCCGATCTTTGGGCGCAGGACGATCTGCACTTCTGCGCCATCGCCGTTGCGGGAGAACAAAACCTGCTGCTCATCGAATGCGCCGGGCAAAGGTTCCGTGAGACGCAGGGCTTCGTCCAATACGCACATGAGGCCTCGCTCGCGCGCGATCAAATTGCCAAGCTTACCCAAGCGAAAACCGAATTTCTGGCTCGCATGAGTCATGAAATCCGCACGCCCATGAATGCACTCTTAGGAATGGCCGAGTTGTTATCGGAAACTCCGCTTAACGACGAACAGCGTGAGTACGTGCGTGTGTTCCGCCGTGCCGGCGACAATCTTCTCAACGTGATCAACGATATTCTCGATTTTTCCAAAGTCGAGGCCGGCCAGATCCAGATGGAGAGCATCGCATTCGATCTGGCAAGCGTTATTGCCGAGGTCATCGAAATCGCTGGCGTCCGCGCGCGCGCCAAGGGCCTCCGGCTGAGCAGCCGCATTCAGCCCAACGTCCCCACGCGCTTGATTGGCGACCCTGGACGGCTCCGGCAAGTACTGCTAAATCTGCTCGGCAATGCCAATAAATTCACGGAACGGGGCGATATCACCTTAGACGTTGAATTGGATTCGGCTCCTGCCAGTCTCCACTTCGCAGTCTCCGATCAGGGTATTGGGATTCCCTCCGACCGTCTTTCCGCCATCTTCGACAGCTTCTCGCAGGCCGATGCTTCCACCACGCGCAAGTACGGGGGCACCGGCCTCGGCCTCGCGATTTCGAAGCGATTCGTGGAATTAATGGGCGGACGAATCTGGGCCGAGAGCACCGTGGGCGTCGGCA
>JBEKLB010000374.1:0-6783 GCA_050010415.1 Bryobacteraceae bacterium
GTTGCTTCTGGAGGCGCGCCAGGAACTGGCGCGCGAGTATCTCAACCGGCCGGATATCGATGTCGCAGAGGTGGCGTACCTGCTCGGCTACGAGGATTCGAATTCCTTTTATCGAGCTTTCCGAACGTGGGAAGGGACGACACCCTCCCAGTTGAGGGCAGAGCTCAAACGACCTGTTAACTAGGCAACAAAGGGAGCTATTTATAAACAAAGTATGGTTGGTAACCGGCAGTGCCAGCGATTTACCATACCGTAACTGCTTGAAACAGCGCTGGATGATTGCAATTCGGCAGGTTCAGAAAAGTTCGATAGTTGCCTACGAAGGGGAGCCAAACACCACTACTGATTCTATTGAACTTAAGTCTCGCTTCTGAGGCCACCGCATCGTGGATTCGAACTCCGGCAGGTCTGATCGCTGTATCTGGGAAAAGCGAATCGCCTTTTCCTAACCGAAGTCCTCCTCGGCGATGCGAGCGCTGCATCGAGATGACAAGCGAATCAAATCGCCGAGTTGTTCGAACTCGCATGCGTTCGAAATGGTGCGACCTACGAATAGTCCCTCCGCCACATTTCTCGGAACAGTCGCTTCGACGCGGAGGACATTGGGAAAGGCGACTACAGAAACTCGAACATACTGGTCCTCAAATTCGCGAATGCTTTTGAGACCAGAAGCGCGATACGCGGGCCAATCCGACTTTTTGCTCGACCTGAGGTTGAGACCTGGAGTTTTCCTGAAGAGCAACAGAGATTCCCAGGCGTTCTGTCCAAGAGTTTCGGCCGGTGCGTCCCAAGGTATCAGCGAGACTGGCGGCTGTTCGTTGTAGAAGCCCTTCTCAATACTCGTGGTTGGGCAGACGATGAGCTGTCCTGCAGTTCGGGGAACATACACAGTCGAATGTGGGTCATCTCCGGCATCTCTCGCCGTGGCGATTAACGCGGGCACCGAGAAGCGACTAAAGTTACGGCTCACATCAATACCCTAAGACATTCTCGACAGCTATCGCGCAATGCTCAGGGAGGGCAAATCGGCAAGTTGTGCTCAACAAAAAAGTTCGATAATCGCCTACGAAGGGGAGCCACAACTTCGACTTCGAACTAACAGAGCACTTTTGTTGACAGCATCCCGTCGCCTCGAAACCGCACCGTTATCCCAAACATTTAGCGCATGTTGCGGTTTTTGGGCTTTCTCCTCAGAAGGAGGCGTGACGCGTCGTCGAACCCTGTGGCGTGCCTACCGAGTGGCTTTCGACGCCAAATTCTCCGTTCTCTCCAGTTGACAGGTTCCGTTTGTTGACAGGTCCGTTCGGCCCGGGGTGCCAAGGCGCTGGAACTGCAACAAATCACCGTGTACTGTTTCAAATGGCGCGCCTGTGCGCGAAATAGCAGTCAATTTTTGTGGCCTCACCGTCGAACATTTCGGACCGGCAATGGTTTGGAGGCGACCGGTCCGTCACGTCACTTGTTGGGCAATGCAGCCAAATTAACGAGCAACGCCGCCCCAGGGTAGAACCAGGAAGTGGCGTTTGGGCAGGGCGGCGGAAAACTACTTCGCGATGGGTATGTGCGTTCCCCGGCGTCGGTCTTCGAGGACTCGATCTTCTCCCCTCCCTTGCTGCCGAGGATGCTGACGAAGCCGCGCACAGTGTGGGCTTGCCAGCCCGTCGCGGCCATGATCTCGGCCAACGTCGCTCCCTTGGCGCGCTTCATCAATGCGATGACCTCGGCCTTCTTGTTGGCGCGCTCAGCTTTGGGTTTGCTGGCAGCCTTCTTTGCGGCCTTGGACTTCTTGGCGGGTTTGCGCGTGCTCTTGGGTTGCGGAGCGCCAGCTTCCGGTGTCGTGGTTCTCTCCGTATCGATTGTGTTGGTGCTCATCGTGTTTCTCCTGACCGGGCGGCGGTCGACGCAATCCAATACTCCGGTCCGGAGAAATTGCAAGTCAAATCTGAGAGAGAGGTCGATTTTGACACGCCCAAAACACACGATCCACCTCGGTCAACTTCGGCTGCTTGTTGGCGGAGCGCCGGAGCACACCGATCTGATGGCGCAACGCTAGGATCTCCACCTGGAGGGCGCTGCGCGAGCGGAAGACTGAAGACAGTGTGAGAAGGAACGGACACAGGACACTCATCAACTTAACCAGTCACCTCGGGGACATCGGAAACCTAATGATCCCAGAATGACTTGAAATTTATGAGAGCCACAATCGTAATCCGAGTGCCGGAGCCGCTTAGTCTCTCGGGGCAATACCGGCCGACTGACAATCATTGCTCAGCCCAGCGCATTTCAATCCGGCGCCGTGATCCGACGCGACGGACGGGATCTGGCCGTACCCACTAGATGAAGACGCAGTCGATATGACACGATTGGGCGCGAATGAATTCATATTGAAAGCTCTCAAAGCCCGGCGACCCTCAGGCACGACGGGTGGTGAGCTCGCGCCAGCTGAGGGCCAGGTCGACGACAAGCAGTGAAGCGAGCGTGAAGGCGATGACGCCGACGGCGGCGAGGGTGTCGCCAAGATGGCTCCAGTAGCGGGGCCAGAGATTCAGTACCCGGCTGGAGACGAAGGTAAACGTGACCGCATAGGAGCGAACCATCCATAGGCGATGCTGGGCGGTTTGGCGGTTACGCGCGGTTATGAATGCGGCTGTGGTGCAGACGATCCAGGCCGCGGCCTGCATCGAGGTTCCTGGCAAGCCGGGACGGCCGGCGGCGAGGGCGATCCCGCTCAAGGCGCCGATAAAGACCGAGATGACGTAGATGCGGCCAAGTACGCGATGGAATTTCAGGTGACGCTGGCGAAGACGCGACGAGAACTGTATAGGGCCTGCGAGTAGAGCGATGAGGCTAAAGAGTGTATGGGGGATGAGGAGATGGCGGTCGGCGATGACCTGCAGACGGTAGATGTGGTACATGGGGTAATCGCCGAGAAGAAGTGCTTCTGAAGTGACGAAGACAAAGAGCGCAGTGAGACCAAGGGAGATCCAAAGAACAGTTTTGAATCTGGAACGGTCGGAACTGGGCGTGAGCAGGGTGGAAGATGCCATTATTCGTTTCTTAGATGCGCTGTTGGCGTCGGCTCCTTCAACGCGCTCCTTTATCGATGCGGTCCATCTCGCGCATGTACAGTTCGTTGTCCGGAAAGCGGCTGTGCAATTCCCCAAGGAGTTCGCGTGCACGGACGGGATTGTTATCGCGCAACGCCGCCACCGCCAGCAGCAGCTTTGCAAATGGTTCCAGGTAATGACCGTGAAGCGCCGTCTCGCGAATCTCTTCGAGGCCCCTCTCGCGATCGACGTTGGAGCCCGTCACTCGCAGGAGAACACGCAGAGGTGCGGGCTTCAGGCTCAAGAGATAGTTCTCCATACCCGGACCAAAGTACGCGTCGCCGGCCTCGGGCTTCGCCTGTAACAGTCTCTCGGAAAAGACGCGCGCCTCCTTTGTGTAGCGCAACGCGGCCAAGGACTGTTTTTCGATCAGAGCCGCATTATCGGCGCGCAAACCCAAGGTCAGAGACTTGACGAGTAGCGCATTGGAATCGGCGCCGGATCTTTGCAATGCTGCATCCGCCAGACGCTCCGCCTGAGCGATCTCCTGAACGAACAGTGCGTTCCTGGCCGGATCGGACCGCAACTTTGCGCGGTCTTTGAAGCGGGTGTCGTTGACAAATAATTCAGATTCGAGAGCGCCCAATCGGGCCAGCTCGGAAAATAAGTAGGCCGCGGCGTTGGATGCTGGACCAAGTGAATCGTCCGGGTGGCTCTGTTTCCAGGCGGCAAAGACGCGGTGTGCATCGTCGAATTGGAGGTCGTACATCTTGAGCCAACCGGCGTAGAGCTCGCTCTCGTGAGGTGCGGTCGCCGCCGACGATGAGCCCGCAAGAGCAAGTACGAAGGCGCAGGGAACGGAGAGAAGAATGAATCTGGCAGATTTGCGCATAGAGACGCGACTAGGACTGTTTGACGTCCTTTTACTGGGACAGGTTGCCCGAGGAAGGAATAAGCTCCGAAGATGAACATCTCGTCATGCTGGCGTTTTTCAGGAGTCATTTTCTGGAGATATAAACAAATACTTGATGCTACCCCTGACGCGAATTCTGCTGCTCACGGCCCTCGCCTCGGCTCCCTTCGGGCTTCTGTATGCGCAAGGTAGTTATGAGATTCAGGTGTACGGTTCCGAGTTGGTTTCGCCCGGCGCCACCATGTTCGAGCTTCACAGCAACTTCACCTTCGAGGGCAGCAAGACTGTCGTCGACGGCCAGTACCCCACCGAGCACCAGTTACACGAGACCCTCGAAATCACGCACGGCTTCAGCGACTGGTTCGAACTTGGCTTTTACGTCTTCACCAGCGCGGATTCGCGGGTCGGCTGGCAATGGGTGGGCGATCATATCCGGCCGCGGGTCGCCGTTCCGGAATCGTGGAAGTGGCCGGTGGGAGTCAGTTTGTCGACGGAGATCGGTTACCAGCGCGCCGTGTACTCGCCGGACACGTGGACGATCGAGATCCGGCCGATTGTGGACAAGACCATCGGCAGGCTGTATCTGTGTTTCAACCCGACCATCGACCGCTCGTTTCATGGACCGTCGGTTCCACAAGGCGTGACATTCTCTCCTAACGTTAAGGTTGGCTACGATGTCACGAAGGTTGTCAATGCGGGCTTTGAATACTATGGCGCGCTCGGCCCGATTACCGGCTTCGACCCGCTACAACAACAACAGCAACAGATCTTCGCCGTCACCGATCTGAACTTCAGCCCCAAATGGGAATTCAACTTTGGAGTGGGCGTGGGGTTAACCGGTGGGACCGACCACTTGCTGGTGAAAATGATTATTGGGCGACGGGTCACAAAGAAGTAGAGCCTACATCGCGTGAACAGATGGTGTTGTGATTCAGGCGTGGACCAAAGCCGGGGAAAGAGGGCTCGTTGAAGGAACGGCGAGCGGGAGGGTGATGGTTAGCCGGGCGCCGCCCTCGCTACCGTTCGACGCCTCAATAGTCCCGCCATGAACGCGCACGACAGCTTCGACGAACGCCAGACCCAAGCCGTGTCCGGTCGAGTTTCGCCCCTTCACACGACGCTCAAAGATTTGCGAGAGGACGTCCGATTCGAAGCCCGGCCCGTCGTCTTCCACGACGAGCAAAGCGGAGTCTTCCGAGCTGCTGAGACAAATTGTGACGGTGCATGCGGTCGGCAGATGCTTCAATTCGTTATCGAAAAGGTTGGCGATCGTGCGATGGAGAAGAGCGGCATCCGCGGAGAGCTCCAACGCCCCCGCGCTGCATAGATTCACACGCAGTCCTTTTTCCGACATGGACGGTTCGTACAGCTCGACCATTACTCTCAGAAGATCGTTCAGGTCGACCGCAACGCGGTTCAGCCTGAGCGCATTTGCTTTGGCTTCGGCAACGTCCAGGGACTTATTCAGAAACTCGGTAAGACGATCCATGTCCTCAATGGCCGATACGATCGATTCCGACTCCTCATCCCGTGCGCCTGCGGTCAGTGACATCTCCAGCTTGGCGCGTACCGCTGTCAGCGGGCTCCGAAGATCGTGGGCAAGCGATCCGGTGATAGTGTGTAGTTGGTGAACCGATCTTTCGATGCGGTCCAGCATACGGTTCAATGTGATTGCCAACTGTGAGACTTCATCGTTTCTGCGCGTTGTAGGAACCCGGCTGCTCAAGTCAGCCTCACCGATCCTCGAAGCAGCTTCGGTGATCTCCTGAATATGGCGCAACACTCGCCGCGTGCTGTAAAACACGATAGCCGAGCCTATTAAGACGATCAGCAACCATAGAAGAACGAAGCGAAGACGTAAATTCCCCAGCACTCGCAGTTGATCTCGTTCGGACAGGCCAAGGTAAATTTGTCCTCCGTTGTTCATCCTGACGCAGACCACGCGAAACGGCGCATCAAAACCGGTTATGCGCACGCTGGTCGGCGTATCCGGGACAATCCTGTTGTTCTTGACCGCAGCGAGATGGGTATTTACATCGCCTGCTCCCACCCACAAACCCACGGAGGTATCGGGGGCGGTTTGAAGGAAGAACACTGAATCATTCAGCCCGGATCTGACTCCTCGCTTGTGCGGTACCTCCCGGCTCGCGAGTTCGGCAACCTCTCCGACAACTCGTCTGTAGAGGATCCCTTTCGGAGTTCGCTCCGCCACATCGCTGAGAACTCCAGCTTCGCCGGCCAGCCAGGCATCGGTCCTCCGCTGGATATCCCCGGCAACAAACTGATGAAGAAATATGAAGACGACCATGGTGCCGCAGGCGAACGCCAGCGTAGCCCACATGGAAATACGCCAGGCAGCGCTCCGCATGATCGGTTTAGCGGTCTTTGAGAACATAGCCCACACCTCGCAGCGTTCGAATGAGGGGTCGACGCCCATCCGTGTCTACTTTCCCGCGAAGACGGTAGATGTGTACATCGACGACATTGGTATCCGGCTGTATCCGCATACCCCAGACTTCATCGAGGATCATGGACCGTGTGACAACACGGCCCGCATTCCGGCACAAATACTCCAACAGAACGAACTCCTGCGGTGTCAAATTCAGGATCTCGCCGCTTCGGGAAGCTTCACGCCGAAGCAGATCGAGTTCGAGATCGAGCACTCGCAGGCGAGTAGCCTCGGCGACTGAAGAGCTGTTTCGTTTTACGAGATTACGCAACCGCGCAAGCAACTCGGCAAGCGCGAACGGCTTGGTCAGGTAATCGTCGCCACCCTGTTCGAGCCCTCGCACACGGTCATCTACCGAGCGCCTTGCCGAAAGG
>JBEKLB010000375.1:0-6743 GCA_050010415.1 Bryobacteraceae bacterium
CTTCACAAGCAAATCACATTGGGATGCCGACAGCACCAATTTCAAAAGGAAGGCCGCAATGCGCTGGAGCGTACCCATGCACGGTCCGACTATTGTTACCTCGAGTTTGGCGGCTCAGCCTGCATGACCAAGCTTGCTGCTCTTAGTGGTCGGCTCGTCCGGAAATCTCGCGATCATTTACTTAAGAAGCGCTCGGCTAGTTTGCGTAACACAAATCCTGGATCTAAGAATTCAAAGAGCCGAGTGCAATCATCTCGGCCGGCACGCTCGGAGAGCAGCGGGGACCGTCTGCTCTCCATTCTCGAACTGTTCTCGGACGAGCAGCCGGAGTGGACCGTCGAGGACGCCGCTCAGCTGCTCGAAACCTCCGTGCCTACGGCATATCGCTACTTCAGAAGTTTGGCCAAGGTAGGTCTCATCAGTCCGGCGGCGGGGGCGAATTACACTCTAGGGCCGGCGATCATCGAAATGGATCGGCAGATCCGGCTCCGTGATCCACTCTTACGCGCGGGCCGTCCCGTGATGGAGGACCTGATTCGGTATTCTCCCGAAGGTTCCGCGATTCTGCTGTGCCGGTTATTCCACGACAGAGTCATTTGTGTTCACCAGGTGGCAGGCCCAGGGCCACAAGTTCCAGTGAGCTACGAACGCGGCAGGCCGATGGGCTTGTTTCGCGGCGCCACCGCGAAAGTCGTGCTCGCCCATCTTCCTACCCACAAACTAAAGAAGCTGTTCGCGGAGCATACCAAGGAAATTAAGGGAGCGGCGTTAGGACATAACTGGGAAGTTTTCAAAACAACGCTGACTGGCATTCGCCGGGCCGGAGCTTGTATCACCAGAGGCGAGGTCGACCAGGGTAGGGTTGGGATCGCTGCGCCGGTATTTGCGTCAGATGGATCGATCATGGGTAGCTTGAGTTCGGTGCTGCCGGCGTACCGGACTGATGAAACCCTGGTGGGGCGCATTTTCCCATTGACGATTGCCGGAGCACGTGAAATAGAGCGTTCCATGCAGGCGTGCGAAAACGCGGGATTAACGATAGAACGGCGGCGGAAAATACGATGACCGCTTATTAGGACAACCCGATAATCGCCGTTCCATGAGATTAAATCGGCATTGTGTTTCGAAAGAACGATCGGTGAGGGAGACATATGCGGCACATCGCAAGCGCTATCGGAATCTTTGCGGCGGGCACCCTATTTGGTACCCTCCTCATGCAGCCCGGACGAGCCCAGAGTGATCGGATTGAAGGAATCCGTTTGAATCACGTCGGCGTGTGGGCCAAAGACTTGAACGAATCGTTGGCCTTCTACACGAAGGTAATGGGCTTCCGCGAAGGCTTCGTGATGAAAGACCCCCAGGGAAACCCCACTACCTACTATCTTCAAATCAACAAAGACACATTTCTGGAGCTGGCCAAAGCGCCCGCGGATCGTCAGCCGGGGCTCTCTCACGTGGGTATTTGGGTGGATGACATCAAGTCCGTCGTTTCCACTCTACGCCAGCGAGGCCAAAAGATTGATGATGCGCGCGTCCTAGGAAGCAAGGCGCCGCTCACCAATATTACGGACCCCGACGGAAACAGAATCGAGTTGTTGGAATTCACGCTTGACTCTCTCCAGCGCAAAGCGATCGACTCATGGAAATAGGACGGCTCATCGCGGCGTTTGCGGCCAGCGTCGTCGCGAGCGCACAACCGAGCGCGGATCTCAGACCCGCCGAAAAGGTTTTCAAGAATGTCCAGGCACTGAAAGGTATTTCGGCGAACGAATTTATGGCCACGATGGGTTTCTTTACCGCCTCGCTTGGAGAAAGTTGTACCTACTGCCACGTCGAGGAATCGGGCGGCAATTGGGACCGGTACGCCGACGATAACGAGCACAAGCGCACGGCGCGTACTATGATCGCCATGGAAGGCGCTATCAACAAGAACTTCTTTGGCGGGCGGCGCGAGCTCACTTGCTATTCCTGCCACCGTGGCATGGAGAAGCCGCAGACAACCCCCGATCTGGAGGTGGTGTACGGAACGCCGCGTTTTCCGCCGCCCGACCAACTGGTCACCGGAGACGAATCGGCGGCCGCCGTGGATGCGGTCTTTGTGAAATACATCAACGCGCTTGGCGGCCAGCAGCGTGTGAGCGCTCTGAAATCGCTGGCTGCCCAGGGAACCTATCAGGGCTATGCGGCGCCAAAGCACTCCTTCGAGATCTACGCCAAAGCCCCGGCGCAAATGACTACGCTTACTCATGGAAGCTCGGATGGCGATACCGTCAACACCTTTGACGGGCGGGAGGGCTGGATCGAAGCGCCGCTGATCGACCGACCTCAACGCTTCACAGAGCTTACGGGAAGCGATTTGGACGGAGCGCGCCTGGACGCGATGCTAACGTTCCCCTGGCAGATTAAGGATACTTTGCGCCAGTGGCGCGTCGGGCTCCCGTCGACCATAAATGACCGCGATGTGCGCCTGATCCAGGGCACGAGTGATGGCCGTTACCCGGTAAATCTATATTTTGATGACGAATCGGGCCTGTTGGTGCGAATTGTGAGATATTCGAACACGCCTGTCGGCCTGGGACCCACGCAAATCGATTACGCAGATTATCGTGAAGTCGCAAGTTTCAAAATCCCCTTCAAGCGTACTGTCATCTGGCTAGACGGGCGCGCCACGATTGAGCTGAAAGAAGTACGACCCAATGCGGAAATAGAGGGAACCCGCTTCGCCCGGCCCACAAGTCGGTGAGATCGAGATATTTAAGTACGAGAGAGGTCAACGAAATGGAACGTAAGCTCTACATCACATCCTTAATCGCAATGGGATTGGCAGCAGCTCCTACGGGGCTGTTCGCACATCACGGTTCTGCGCTGTACGACACCAACAAGCGCATTACGGTTCAGGCAGTCGTTACGGACTGGCTGTGGGCCAATCCCCACTGCCTTCTTGAATTTGATGTGAAAGACGACAAGGGGAACACAGTGCACTGGAACGCTGAAGTCAGTAATCCGCAGGACATGACCAATCTAGGCTGGAGCCGGAAGATGTTTAAGCCGGGGGATGAGGTCACCCTGACGCTGATTCCGGCCAAAAACGGCGAGCCCATTGGTCGCATCGTCGAAGTGATTCTCAATGGCAAGAAGTACACGGGCATGGGGGTGCGGCCGCCGGCACCGGAAGAGAGCAAACAATAAGACGCGGTAGCAGCTTTTCGGGCGGAAAAGGAGTGAATCATGTCTGAGCCTTCCGCAGTGTTGGCGCTGGCTGTAATCACGGCGTGGATGCATCCGTTTGTCGCGGTCGCTCAGACCGCGACTGGTGGTGCGGCCGCACCGCCTCCCGTGCGCGACCTTTCTGGGGTGTGGCAGCCCGCGAACGCGCTAGACGGGATCCAGCCGAATGGCGCGCGCAACATGCCGGCAGATGGAAAACACGAGCCTCCCTACACCGCGTTTGGCCTGGAGCTCTTCAAACGCAACAAGCCGTCCAACGGCACGACCGAGGTAAACCCGGCCGAAGAAAATGATCCGGCGCATGCATGCGATCCTCAGGGATTCCCGCGGGAAAACCTATTTGAACTAAGAACCACACAGATTGTCCAAAACCCGAACCAAACAATCATCCTGTACACCTATGGCAGGATCTACAGGATCGTTTGGACCGATGGCCGAGCGCTTCCAAAAGATCCCGACCCGCGCTGGTTTGGTTATTCAATAGGGAGATGGCGCGATGATTACACTTTTGTTGTCGAAACCAGCGGGACGGATGCAAGGACATGGTTGGACAATGCCGGCCGCCCTCACACTGAGGACATGCGTGTTGAGGAGATCTTTCATCGCGTAAATCGGGATCGTATGGAGCTCAGTATGACCATTGATGACCCAAAGGTCTACTCAAAACCATGGCTCGCTCTGGACAACCTACCCATGAGGTTAGTGCCTGCCAACACCGACATGCCCGAGATGATGTGTTCGCCTTCTGAATTGGCGGAATACAACAAGAGGCATGCCTCCAAGGGACAGAACCCGAGCAAACCGTAGCGATCGGATCCGGCCCGGTCCAAGCCGTCGCCACAAGTGAAAGATGTTCTCTACCCGGGACGACGGCGACCGAATTCGCGAAGGCAGCGCTAGGCGAGGAGGCCAGAAGGTCTACGCCTCGATGACTCCGCTCCAGCGCATGGCCGATCCGGCGGAGATCGGGGCGGCGGCTGCCTTTCTCGCGTCGGAGGACAGCAGCTTCATGACTGCTAGCGAGCTCGCCGTCGACGGCGGCCTAGCGCAAATCTGACAAGCTCGCCCTACGGCGCTCCATCCGATTATTCGGAGCGCCGTAGGGTTCGGTAAACCAAAGGAGATGAGATGAATTAACCACGCTTCTCTCGGCGGTAGGCTCCACAGGGAGACATTTGGAGTAGACAGGGCACAGGCTGTTCATATTTTTGAGGCAATGCGACCTCGTAAAGGAGATTAGTCAGACCTGTGAACCGCAGCGCCACCGTAAGGCCGAACTGGACCTTGAATAGGAGAATGGTGACCGCCAGTAGCTGAGTCACTCGTCAGCCCAATCCGTAATGGCTCCCTTAGCACTCACACGATTCTTATAGTCAGTCAGGCTGTACATTGGCGCATCTCCTTTTCTCTCCGCAAGATCGCGATTTCGAGCCGCACTGTTAGACTGGCGGCGACAGCCCACTCTTTTCTCGTTGCAAGTCGGGGAACCCATTCGGTATGCGCGATGTTTATTT
This sequence comes from Bryobacteraceae bacterium, assembly GCA_050010415.1. GTDB lineage: Bacteria > Acidobacteriota > Terriglobia > Bryobacterales > Bryobacteraceae > Palsa-89. The sequence goes on from JBEKLB010000375.1 coordinate 4,743, forward strand.
GCGTTAACTCGCCGCCAAAACTTCACGCCTTCCGCGCTACCGGCCGCGCCCCCTCGCTTCGTGCCGGACGTGTTCACTTGATGACGCCGAGCACTACAGCTCTTGCTATTTTAAAGCGCCATGAACCGTTGGAGGGCGGGCTCACGGATCGATGAGGTCAGGCCCATGAATACCAGGGGCGCCGTCCCAGGCGCAACGTAGGTCAGGATCTCCATGGGCAGCGTTCCTCGTAGGTGGCCGTGCGTTTTGCAGTCTCGATCAGAGTGGGATGATGAAGCTCCATAAGGGACGTCTTGGCCCCGGATCATCCGTTTGTTTCCGGGAAGCCGACGGCGAACGACCAACCTTCGAATAATGTGAATCCCCAGGACCCCCAGGTTGATCGCAGGGGACGCGATGGGCTCGAACGTGAGCATACGATGTACGTCCCGAAGCGGGCCCCACGCCTGCTACGAAAAAGACGAATACGGCACCGACGAAGGACCAGAAGTCGTTTTCCATGCCATACCCAACGCGTGGGTTCGGTCAGGGGTTTGATCGGTCGGAAGAAGGAACTTGTCAGCGGAGTCTACGAGCAAGTGAATCGCCTCGGTAAATAGCAGCAGGTCGCTCAACTCCTAAGTAAGTGCCGTTCGGGATTCAGGTGGGTGTCCTTGAACCGAGTCGGATACTTCAAACCGAACCCAAACATTCGGTCCAAACCGATGTGGGCGATCCAGATGAGCGAGAGTTTCCAGACCGTTTGACGATCCAATCCGAAAGCGTAAGCCGCAAACAACAAGGAGCCGACATACGTGCGAACCGCATTGTAGGTGGTCGCTCCCAAACGGACGCTGACGGCGGAGTCAATCATGGAGAGATCGGGCACAAGGAAAAGTACCGCAAACAGAAGCCAACTGCCGTGGCTCCAATGGTAGGCGAAGAGACTCAGAGCGAAGACGGCGGCTCCTTCGAGACGTAGCAGCGGCCGAGGGTTCATGTCGGGTACGTGCCTAGCAAATTGTGGACGCAGCTGACCGCCAGAGCCCCGTCACCGATTGCGAAAGCCACGCGCTTGGTAGTGCCGCTGCGGCAATCGCCACTGGCAAATACTCCCGGCAAGCTCGTTTCGAGCGCCTCGGGTAACCGCTGTTGCTTCCAACTTTCTAACTTTGCGACGGCCGAACCCGTCAACGCAAAGCCCTTGTCGTCGCGAACCAACTCGGCCGGCAGGAAATCCGTTCTTGGTCTGGCGCCGATGAAGATAAAAACACCCGTCGTTTCCTCGCGAGCAACGTTTCCATCGTCGTCGCACAACTGAACGGCTCCGATGTGTTCCGTGCCTTCGATGGCCGTGTCTTGGGTATGGTAGCGAACCTCGATCCCCGGATTTGCCGCCACCCGATCACAGAGATATGACGACATGCTCTTGCGCAAATCACTACCGCGCACCACGAGCGTAACTTTTCGCGCGTACTGCGTGAGGAACATCGCTGCTTGCCCGGCTGAGTTGCCCCCGCCGATCACATGCACCGGCCAGTTCCTGCACATCCGTGCCTCGACCGCCGTGGCGTTGTAGTAGACGCCGGAAGTTAGCAAGTCATTCGATCCTTCCACGTCGAGCAAGCGGTAGGAAACACCCGTGGCGATGATCACCGTTTTGCTGATAGCAACGTCGCCCTCGCTAGTACGCACTTGGTATAGACCGTTGTAACGCTTCAATTCCGTCACATGGCAGGGTGCAACGAACTCCGCGCCGAACTTGAGCGCCTGCAAATAGGAGAGTTGCGCTAGTTCGCGCCCAGTCACGCCATTGGGGAAGCCCGCGTAGTTTTCGATCTTCGAGCTGGACCCGGCCTGTCCGCCTGGCCCGAGTCCGTCGAGCACCAGCGTCGAGAGACCTTCGGAGGACGCGCATATGGCCGCGCCTAATCCCGACGGTCCGGACCCGAGGACGATGACATCATATGTTTTCTCAGGGAGACGGTGACGTACGCCGATGCTTTCCGCCAGTTGCGTCAA
>JBEKLB010000376.1:0-6726 GCA_050010415.1 Bryobacteraceae bacterium
CTGGCCGATCAAATTGATGGCGCCATAGCGTGGGTTGCCCCAAACGGTCTGGTTGAAGCCGAAAGTGATTTCCTGAATGGCCTTGTTCTGGCTGTTCGCTGAGCCAATATAACCGTAGCCGACCGGCTTGCCATTGGCGTCGATGGCGACATCTTTGTCGATGTAAATGCCGCCGTAGTAAGCAAACAACAGGAACTTACCCGCCCGGGCTTCGAAGCCGTCCACGGTGCCGCCGGCATGCAGCAAGTTGAAGTTGCCGGTAGCGTTCACGACCAAATCCGGAGCTTGTCCGAAAAGATAGCGGCCTTCGCCATCGCCCCAGAAATTGGTGCTGATCAGCCGGAAGCCGGGGAAGATTTCGCCGTTGAGGCCGACTTGAATTCCGCCGCCCGCCTTGGTATTGGTTATGCCCGCCGGTATATTCGCCGTATTCAGGACTTTGAAGGTGCTCACGATTCCGGCGACTTCGGCGTGAAACCGGGAGCTCGGGTCGACGGCGAACTTGCTGATGAAGTCCGGAGTGAGCTGGGGCCCGGCATAGGGATTCGTAAAGTTGTTGTTGTCAAGCTGCGTGCCCGAAAGGCCAGCATAGGCGGCCGGCAAGACGATTGCGGAACCGCCGCCGGAACCACCCATGTACTGGTCGGGTTCCTCGGCCGACAAGCCCCACACTGCCTTTTCGCCGAAGTGATACAGAACGCGGAAACCCGGCTGGCGGGTCCAAGTCAAGCCCGCCATGTAGTTCACGTCCATCACTTGCGAGTAGAAGAGGTCGGCCGGCAGCGGGGAGATTCCCACGCGGTTGGGGGTCAGCATGCTCCAGCTTTGGCCGGCCAGAAATTCCCAGGCGCCTTTCCTCGCATCTACCCAGTAGAGGCGCAGCCGGGGAACCACAGCGCCGTTGGTGGTGTTGAGGTTGTTTGCGCCGCTGCTTCCCAAGAAGTCAAACTCGTTATAGCCGATAAAGTGAGTTCCTTTCCAATCTCCATCGACACGCAAGCCAAGCCGGCTGTTCTGGATGCTAAAGCGGGATTCGGAAAGTTTGCCGGTGGCCACGTTGTTGTAGGGAATGCTGCCGAAATTGGTGCCGATACCCGAGGCGGCGTTCTTGTCACGCCACACGAATGTCGCGTCAACGAACCCGACCGGGGTAATGCAAACGCTTCCGAGCCGCAGATACGGCGGCACGGCGTTGGGGTCTACGCCTGCCTCGCACGGGTTACCGCCTCCGCCCGACGCCTGCCCACGATTCACGGTCGGCGCCACGACAGGCGAAACGGGAGGAATGATCGGCGTGGTACTCGCTACCTCCCCGAGCGCCTTATTGCGGGGCAAGGCAAAAGTGTCCTGGCCCGGCTGCACGGATGCGGCAGCGCTCGCGGCTTTTTCGATCAGTTTTTTCTGTTCTTCCATGGCCGACTTGAGCGCGTCAATTTGCTTCTGCTGCTCGGCCAGTTGCGCCTTCAGGGTGGCGACATCGTTGTCTGCCGCGGCCAGCGCGGATGCCTGTCCAAACAACGAGGTGCCCAACAGAATCGCGGAGCACAGAATCACGGTTCCTAGCGTTTTAGCTTTCATCATCTCCATCCCAGGTTGGGTTTTTCCAAGATTTTGTTCCAAAGCGAGGCGGTTTAGATTTATGACCGCCTTACGGAGGATAGCCCTGGTGCGTTAGCGAAAAATGACGTTTGCGTTAAAATCGCGTTACAACGACGGGTGTTGTAAAAATGATGTTACGCGGTGGGAAGCTCAATGGTGAATTCGGAGCCTTCGCCCAGCCGGCTATGCACCTGGACGCTGCCTCCCATCTGTTCGATGGCGTGTTTCACGATGGATAGGCCGAGGCCGGTGCCGCCCAGAGCGCGCGATCGCGCTTTGTCGGCTCGATAGAAACGTTCGAAGATGCGTGGCAGATCTTCAGAAGGGATACCGATGCCGGTATCGCCGATGAGAATCCGCACCTTGCCGTTGTTGGACCGCATCTCCACTTGGACTTCACCGTTGGGACGGTTAAATTTCACGGCGTTGTCCAGCAGGTTGATGAAGACCTGCTCCAGGCGCAGTTCGTGGCCGATGACTGTCAAGTCGTCCAGCTTTTCGCACAGCAGCCGCACGCCCTGCACGCGCGCGGCCGATTCCACGGTGCGCATGGCGGATTCGAGCGCGGCCTTGATCGAAACCGGTTGCGGCGGAACGGTGAGAGCATTGGATTCGAGCTCGGAAAGCGACAGCAGGTCGGAGGCGATGTTGCTTAACCGCGTGGCCTGCGCGAGTATGATCTCTACAAAGCGGCGGTTGTTGGCGTAGTCTTCGAGCGCGCCATCCAGCAGCGTTTCGGCGTAACCGCGGATGGATGCCAGGGGCGTTCGCAATTCGTGCGAAACGTTAGCCACAAAGTCCCGCCGCACGCGCTCCAGGCGCTCCAGTTCCGTGACATCGTGCAAAATGGCCAGCGCTCCGCGGGTGGCGGGCGCTCCCAAGGGACCGGCCAGCACTTCGAACGAACGGGCCCCCGCGCCGGGCAGCGTCAAGCGTTGCTCCACGCGCTCGCCGGTTGAGATGACTGTAGTCATGATCTCTCGCAATCCGGGATCGCGCACCAGCTCCAGCAGCGCAATGCCGGGAACCACGGGAAGGCGAGCGCCCACGTTTCGCGCGAATGAATAGTTGCAGAAGGTGACGCGCAGATCCTTGTCCACCGCGAGCACGCCTTCCAGCATGCTGGCCAGAATGGCTTCGCGTCGCGCGCCTTCCAACTTGAGGTTTTCCACCAGCTCACGAATGCGAGGTGCGGTGCGTTGCAGCGATCGGGCCAGCAGACCCAGGTCGTCGTCACCGGCGGGCAGCGGTTGCTCGAAGACTGGAGGGTCGAGCAGGCGTTCGGCATACGCCCGGATCTGAGAAACACGCAGAGAGAAGGATCGTATGAAGAGAAAAGCCAGGCCGCCCGCCAGCACCAGCACCGCGAGCGTGACTCCCAGAAGTGGACGCCACAGCTCAGCGCTATGCTGCGCGACGTACAGATCCATGCCGAGCAGCGAAGCCGCGAGCAGAGCAAAGCCGCTCCAAAGGAACCTGCGAATAATGCGACCGCTCACGTAATCTGGTGACAGTATACTCGTTCCCAGGTGGTTCACCAAACGTTAACCGAAGCGGCTCCGATTCGGCGGAAGTTGCTCCAATGGTATGCCAAGCACAAGCGCGACTTGCCTTGGCGGCGCACGCGGGATCCTTATCGGATATGGATCTCGGAAATCATGCTGCAACAAACTCGCGTGGCAGCGGTGATTCCTTATTACGAGCGCTTTCTGGTTTTATTCCCGGACGTATCGGCCTTGGCGTCGGCGAAGGAACAAGATCTGCTCGCCGCGTGGGCTGGATTGGGATACTATTCGCGCGCGCGCAACTTACAGAAGGCCGCACGCAACATCGTGGAGCTGGCGCAATTTCCAAGCGATTATGCGGCGCTGCGCGGACTGGCCGGCGTCGGCGATTATACAGCCGCGGCAGTGGCCAGCATCGCGTTCGGAAGGCCGCACGCGGCGCTGGATGGAAACGTTTTGCGAGTGTTGAGCCGCATGGTTGCCGAGCGCGGCGATATCAAGTCGCCGGTGGTGCGAAGGAGCCTGGGTGCGATCGCCGGCCAGTTACTGGATCGCAATCATCCGGGCGAGTTCAATCAAGCGCTCATGGAACTGGGCGCCACCGTGTGTGCGCCCAAGCAGCCTTCCTGCGGCGATTGTCCAATTCGCGGGTACTGCCAGGGACGCCGGCAGGGTGTCGAGAATCAGTTGCCGCTGAACGGCGTGCGTCCCAACGCGAACCGTCGCGAAATGCACTTACTCGCGATCGAGAAAGGAAATAAGATTCTTTTGTGGCAGCGTCCGGCCGATAGCCGGCGGCTGGCTGGCTTTTGGGAGCTGCCGGAGCGCGAACAACTGCCGGGAGCGATGGTGCTTGCGGCCGCCGGCGGGTTTCGCCACACCATTGTCAATACGACTTACTTAGTCCAGGTTTATCGAGCGTCCCTTAAAAGGCGTTCAAGTAAATTGCAATGGGTGCCGAAGAGTAATCTTTGCAAGTTACCGGTAAGTACCACCGCCAAGAAAGCATTGATTCTTTTGGAAAGCGTGGATCGCGAACCACCGGAGTAACTTTTTGTTGACGTGGAGGTCTATGTTCCAGATGAGTTGTTTGCGGCTGCTGCCATTACTGGTTGCTTTACCGGCATTTCTTTGCGCTGAGAGTAATACCCCGAGCTTGGGATATACCGGCGCGCCGACCGATCACGGTGGACAAAGCTGTATTACCTGCCACACTGGCCTACCGCTGAACGATCCCGCTGGATCGCTCCAAGTTACGTTCAGCGCCGCTACCGCCGGTTATGTCCCGAACGTCCAGCAGACCATTCACATCGTGATACAACATCCCGCCGCTTCCAGGTGGGGTTTCCAAATCACCATTCGAGAGCAGAGTAACCAGACGCTGTCGTCAGGGACGTTCGCGGTTCCGAATTCGACGGTCCCGGAGCAAGTGGTCTGTGACGACGGTTCGCAATACGGGTCGGCGGCTCCTTGTAACGATACTATTCCGCGGCAGTTTGCCGAGCATCACAACGCGCCGCGTGGCGACGCGGGCGCTCCGTACGAGTTTGATGTTTTGTGGACGCCGCCGGAGCAGGAAATAGGAAGGCTAGAGGTGTATGTAGCCGCCGTGGCCGCTAATGGTGACGGCACTCCGGAAGGCGACTATGTCTACACCTTCACGCAAACGCTTCCGAACGTCGGGGCCTGCTCGCTGGCCGGACAGCCGATATTTCAAAGCGTGCTGAACGGCGCGTCGTTCGATCCAGCGTTTTCATCCGGAGCAATGGTGTCGATCTTCGGCACCGAATTTCAGACTTCCGGAAACCAGCGATCGGCCGGCCTGGGCGACTACGTCAATGGAGCTTTTCCCACCGAACTGGGATGCGTGTCGGTGGAAGTTACCGGGCCAGGCCTGCCGCAACCGGTGGCCATCCCGATTACGTATGTGAGCTACGGTCAGATCAATGCGCAGATGCCGGTATTTCCGGGCACGCCGGGCCAGGAACCAGTGACGCTGACCGTCACTCTGAATCCGGGATCGGGTGGGGTGCCCAGCGCGGTGGCGACCATCAATACGCTGCAGGCGTTCGCGCCGGCATTTTTCGTCTTCCCGAACTCGACCAGCATCGCGGCTGAGGAAGCGGTAAGCGGATCCCTGGTGGCCGACCCCAGCGTGGTGGCTGGCGCATCGCCGGCACAACCGGGCGATATTGTCGCGTTATATGGGACCGGGTTTGGAGAGACCAATCCCCTGGTTGCGCCGGGGCAAATGGCCACTGGAATGGCCACGCTGGCCAATTCCATTACGGTTACGCTCGGCACCACGCAACTCGCATCATCCGACATTCTTTATGCCGGGCTTTCGCCAGGGTCCATCAGCGGGCTCTATCAATTCAATGTGCGAATTCCAACCAGCGCGCCCACCGGCGAAGTCCCGGTGAGCATCTCCATCGGCGGCATCCAAACGCAGGCTGGCGCGACGATTCCCATACAGTAACGCGAACCGGGCGGCCCGATCCGTTGTACCATAGCAGTTTGGCCCGATGCCGTCTCTTTCCATAAAGGATCTGCTCGAGGATCTCAAGCCCGGCAGTAAGGATTCCATCCTTGCCAACTCCATTGATCCGCTCCGCCTGCCGGCGCACATCGCGATCATCATGGACGGCAATGGCCGCTGGGCCCGGCGCCGTAACCTGCCTCGCGTGGCGGGACACAAGGCTGGCATGGATCCGGTACGCAATACCGTGGAAACGTGCACGCGGCTTGGGATACAAGCGCTGACCCTGTACGCGTTCTCGGCGGAGAACTGGAAGCGTCCGCGCGCCGAAGTGGACATGCTGTGGCGATTGCTGCGCCTGTATCTCAGCCGTGAGCTTCCCAACCTGCTACGCAATGGGATTCGATTCTCTTGCATGGGCCGCATGGATGAACTCCCAGCGCCGGTGCGTCAGGAATTGGAAACCGCCATTGAGGCCACCGCGCGCAATACCGGCATGCGGTTGAACGTCGCAATCAACTATAGCGGCCGGGCGGAACTGGTGGACGCGCTCAATGCCATCGTGGAAGATGCGCGGCTGGAGGGCCGGCTGCGCGATCTGCGGATCGACGAGCAATCCATCGCGGCACGGCTCTATACGGCGGGTCTTCCCGATCCTGACCTGCTGATTCGAACCTCGGGCGAGATGCGCATCAGCAACTTTCTGCTCTGGCAGATCGCGTACGCAGAGCTGTACGTCACGGAAACTTTGTGGCCCGACTTTCGCCGCGCCGATTTGTTGCACGCCATTCTGGATTACCAGAAGCGCGACCGGCGATTCGGCGGGCTGCCCGGCAACAGTGACTCGGCCGGCGCCGCTGACAACGAGTGGGTTGAAGTGGCCGGCTCGCTGGCGCGATGAAGCGCGTTGTAACGGCGCTCTTTCTCATCCCTTTCTTCCTCTACATCGTTCTGTGGGCGCCGCAGTGGGCATTTTTAGTGATCGTGGCGGCGGTGGCGGTAATGTGCTTTCGCGAGTACAGCGACCTGGTGGCGCTGCACGGAATCACGAAGCCGGGCCTCTTTGGATATGCGGCCGGATTGCTGCTGTTGTTGCTGCCCGGCAAAGACGGCGCGTTCTTTGTGCTGATAGCGATCCTCGCG
>JBEKLB010000377.1:0-6707 GCA_050010415.1 Bryobacteraceae bacterium
CTGATTCCGATCAAAGATGCGCAGAGGAATGCTGACACTGCCTCCAATGGTGTTGTTGTCATACGGATTGTTAAACGATGGATTGTGTGTCCACCAGAGGCTGAAGGTGGGATCCGTCGAACCATTCGCAACCGCGAGCTGGTAGGTGATCTTCGCCAATTCCACGTTCTGCACAGCGACCTTCAGGTCCGGACGCGTTTCGACCGCGATATTCCGGAATTCCTCCTGGGGCCTCAATTCGGCGCTGAAATCGAATGGTCCGGAAACGTCGAACTCTGCAATGGGGGTGTGCTCGTTCAGCAGCATCAGAAGCTGGATCTTGGCAGTGCGAAGGTTCACCAGCGCCGTTTCAAAATCGGACTCGAACTGCACGCGCTGTAATTCCAGCCGGTCCATATCCACCTCCGCTAGGTCGCCCGCCTTGAAGCGGATGCGATTCACCTCGAGCTCCCGGTCCCAGTAAGCCAGGTTTGCCCTGGCGTTCTCCAGCACCGCCTTGGCTTGCAACGTTTGTACAAATGCGCTCCGCAGATTGAACACCAGGTTGCGCTCCTGGTCCAGGTAGCTCGTTTCCGCGATGGTTGTGGACCCCTTGGCCTGGTTAAGCCGCAACTCGCGCTTGTGTTCGCGTTCGTGCAGGTAGCTGATGCTGGGTGAAATCTGAGTGCCCGCGAAGGGACGATAGATGCCGTCATAAGGCGTGAGTTGCGTTCCATCCGCCGAGAAAGTTAAATCTGGATTGGGACGCAGGTAAGCTGTGATCTCAGCCGCGCGTGATTCATCAATGCTGAGCTGAGCGGCTCTTAACGTTGGGTTCGTTACCTCGAATTTCTCCTTAATCTGTTGCCAACTGAATGCGGTTTGAGCCGGTAACGTGGCGGGAGGCAGGACTGCCAATACAATCGCTATGCGCCACAACTCCGTGGATGGAACAGTCTTCATGGGAAAGGAATTCGAACTGCGTTGAACGCGGCAGTCGTTTTCGACTTTAGCCTCGTCGAGCGGATCAAGCCAGTGATCTTGCTACCAACCGCTGAGTCGTTCGATTATCGTTCGGTACCAGTGGCGCGGTGTCCGATCTTTTGGCCCAAGGGCTTGGCAGAGCGAACGATTGGCTCTACCATTCTCTGCATGGAGTTCTCGCAACTCGAATCCATGCCCCGGATGCAGGTAGAGCCCTCACCGAGAATACGGCTCATTCTGCTCGACGATCACTTGCTCTTTCGCGAGAGCCTGGCGCGGCTACTGGCCTCCGAACACGAATTCGAGCTCGTGGCGGAATGCGCGACGCCTGCTGAAGCAGTGAAAAGCCTGAAACACCTCGACGTGGACGTGATTTTGGTGGACATCGGCATCGCCAAGGATTTTATCCTGTGGGCTCAGAAGGTTCGGTATCCCGGAAAATCCCTGGTCATTGCCAGCGAGGTAGACGCCAGAGGTTCAGCCATGGTGCTGAAATACGGCGCCTCCGGTATTTTCCTAGCTTCGGATTCCTCCAGCCGGCTGTTGCAGGCCATACGTCTGGTGGCCAGTGGCGAGGCCTGGGTGGATCAGAAAGTGCTGCAGCTTCTTGCGGAGCGCTACCCGCACTTTGAAGCCAGGTGGCAAGGTATTCTCACGGAGCGAGAACAGAATGTTCTGCAGGGCGTGGTAGACGGCTTGTCCAATAAGAAAATCGGAAGCCAGATCGGCGTATCTGAGTCGACCATCAAAGCGACATTACAGCACTTATTCAAGAAGGCCGGCGTGCGGACCAGAAGTCAGCTGGTAAGGATCGCTCTGGAAGGCCCGCAGGTAACTGGCTCACCGGAGCCTTCTTTAGGTTAATCTTTTGATTTTTGCCGCTACAAAAGATCTCGATACTGTTCCAGGGCTACCCGAACCAGTTGCGCGCGCGTACGAACGTTGGTCTTGGCAAACAGCTGCTGCAGCGTGTTCTTCACCGTGCTTTCGGAAACATCCATGCGGCTGGCTATTTCCTTGTTCGCCAGGCCTTGCACCAAAGAACCCAGCACGTCCCTTTCGCGATCCGTCAGAAGCGCTCGTTCCTGAAGGTCGGACGGGGATAAATTGGAGTTGGCGGCGTTCGCTTCCTCTGTAACGTCGGCGATGATTGCGGCCAGCTTGGGCGTGGTTCCCTCTTTGTATGTAGAGAACCAAACATCCGCCGTGAAGGATTCGCCGTTTCCCCGATGGCCCCGGCACTGCATGGAGGCCCGGAACTGAGGAGCTTCCTCCCAGCGCAGTGCATGGTGCAGTTCCGGCAGGAACGCAGAGACCGGATTGCCAATCAGTTTGCCATCCCTGGGCGCCATCAGCTCCACGGCGGCCTGATTGGCGAGTTCGATAAAGCCGCGCTCATCCACCGTCACGATGGCCGCCGGACTGGTTTCCACCAGCGCCCGCAACCTTTCCCGCCCTTCGAAGGTCAATCGCCGGTTGCGCACCAACTCGGCCACAAACAGCCCACAGCCTGCCAGCGCCAAAGTCTCAAACCCCAAGCGAACCGCGGAGCGGTCTAGCGAGCTGAAAACCTCACTCAGCACTGCACAGCCGGCGCCGATCAAGGCGAGCAGCCAGCGCGGCAGGAAGCCGGCCGCCAGCATGATGGGGAACAAGTACAGAATGCCAAAAGCGACAAACGGTTTGGTCCACCAATCGGCCACTGCAATGATCAAAACGATCGCGCCGCTGGCCAACAGGACAGAGGTTCTGTTGCGTTCCTCCCACACTCGTTCCAAGCGCCACATGGGTTTCGGATTTGGAGTGCTAATTATCGCATCGCTCTTCGTCTCGGACCGTGGAATCAAATGATTGGCCAGTCCCGCCGGGCGCAAGGTTCGTGACGGCATTCTGACGATCCGTGCCCCTGTCAGCTGATCGCCTCGCGTGTCGAGGCCGGATTCCTTCGCTCGGGCGTCAGACGCTTTCATTTCGTACTCCACTTACAGAAGCAGTGGTCACGCCTCAATCTATTCGAAGCTTCCCAAAGAAGGCATAAAAGTGTCCATAGCTTTCTTGAATCGACTCCATCACGATAAGGAGTTGGACATTCCTAATACTCAGCTGCTCAACACGTTACAAGTTTGCCAGAGGCGCGGACCGCAAATCACCTATCGAAAGATATTTCTCTCTGTCGAACGATGGCCCCGAGAATGGTGAGGAAATGGTGGGGAATGCTACACACTACGCGAAAAGTCAGTAACATTCACTCGTAGATCTGTTCCTCTGCCATGATCGGTGATCGCAGTTGACATTCGGCAAGTAAGACGATATCTTACGTCTGTGAAGACTACTGTGTCATCGAAAGGCCAGATCGTTCTGCCGGCGGAATTCCGGCACATGGACCTGATCGAGCCGGGACAGGAGTTCGATGTCGAGCGTCTCGATCGCGGGGACTATCGGCTGGTCCGGCGCGCGGCTCCGGAGAACGCGGGCGCAATCGACTGGCTGCTCGCCTGTCCGAGGAAGGACTTCTTCATGCCCATCGATTCTGAGTCCACGAATGTGCTGTGAAATACCTGGTCGATGCTAATGTCTTGAGCGAGCCAACGAAGCCAACGCCCGATCCGCGGGTCCTAGGCTGGCTTCGCGAGCATGAGCGAGACATTGCAGTCAATCCCGTAATTCTCGGCGAGCTGCGATTCGGGATTCTCATCCTTCCCAGGGGAAGGAAGCGGACCGCACTGGAGGATTGGTTCGACGCGGGCGTCGGGCGCATTCACTGTCTGCCATGGGACGCGGACACGGGCCTGAAATGGGCCGAGTTACTGGCGCGTCTTCGCACCACCGGGAAAGCCATGCCGATCAAGGATAGCCTGATCGCGGCGACGGCGGTTGTCCACGGTCTGGCGGTCGCCACGCGAAATCGTGCGGATTTCGTGAACGCCGGCGTGCGCATCGTCGATCCGTTCGTTGGTTGACGTCTCGCCGCGATTTAGTATCGCCAGCTCGTCAGGTCCGCTCCAGGCGGCGCGGTCTTCTGGATGCGCTCCATGATCTGTGGCACGTACATCTGGTTGTAGTGCAGCCGCGAATACCAATTCGGTTTCTCCGGATCGCCGTTCCAGCAGTGCTCGGCGCGCGGCCCGTAGCGAACCTCGCCTTGGTAGGGTACGCCATGTCCGGGAGTGCCGGTCTCTTTCAGGAAATCTTCCATCAGGTAAACCGCATCGTTCAGGAAGTACGTGTCGTCGGAGCCGACATACAAATGCAACTTGCCTTGCAACTTCGGCCCCAACGTGGCCCAATCGCGCTGCAGGATGGCGTCCAGGTCGTAGTGTTCGCGCCAGTATTCGGCGGTTTTGTGATTGATCGCACCGGTGGTCTTGTCGAAGATCGACTGCGGATATCCATCTTCGCCCGTCGGTGAATACACCGCCTGCCAGATGTCGAACTGTTCGCCCGAACGGCCATGATCGCCGAGCGCGGCTTCGTAGGCAACATTGTCGCGCGTGGAGATCAAGGTGTGGCCTAGATAGTCGCGCATCGCCGGCTGCTCGATCTGCTTATTCGCGCCCTGAATATAAAACATATTCTCGTCTTTATACAGATCGGTGGTCATGTACGCGTGGAAATCCACCGGATCGGGGCATGCGACGAACGCCCCGTTGTAGTGGTCGGGATAAAAAATCTGCACCGCCAGCGATTCCCACCCTCCGGTGGAACCGCCATACATGAATCGCGCCCAGCCTTGGCCGATGCCGCGAAACTGGCGCTCGATTGCCGGGATCAACTCAGTCTCAATCGCGTCGCCGTACGGTCCCACATTGGCCGAGTTCACCGCGTACGAATCGTCATAAAAAGGATTGGCGTGCTGCAGCTTGGCGATCAACATGCGAGGCGTGCCTGGCGCGATCCACGCCTGATAGTTCTTATACGCTTCCTGCTCCTGGATGCGGTTGTAGCCCGCGATATGAAACCGGTCCGAGAAATCGGGCTTCAGATTGGGGTCCGGCGGAGTCTCGCGAAAGTCGTTGAAGGACGAAACAAAATGGTCGTGAAAAATGACGAGCGGATAGTGCGCCTCCGCATGCGCGTCGAATCCCTCCGGCACCAGAACGATCGCCGAGAGATACATCGGCGCGCCCCAAAACTTGGTCAGAAGCTGCGACTGGATGCGGATGTGGCGCACGTATTTTGTATCCGGCTCGGGCTTGATGGGCGGGATGACGTCGCTGAGCGAGACATCGATCGCCGGCGCGCCCGCACCGATGTGAACCAGCCGGGGCTTCGAGAGCAGATTGCCCGGGGCGAGGTTCCAGTGCTGCCCTTCGCCGCGATCGGGCGCCAGCTTCACCGTTTTGCCGTCTGCGCGGTGAAATGTCTCATAGACGTTCAGCACGGCCTGGACGGTGTAATCTCCGGCCGGCACGTCTTTCAGGCTCGGCCGTGGATAGCCCTGTGCATTGTCACCGATCGCGAGCGCCTGGCCAGGCTTCCATCCGTCCACCGTTACGCCGAAAACCATCTGCGATTTTGGCGTGTCGTCGATCTGGTTACGCGGCTCGTCTTTGGGGTCGTTCGACAGAAGCAGCAGCAGCCGGCCGTCCAGCGGCTTGGCGGATCGCTCGGGCGGGAAGCTCACGGTGATGGTTTGAGCGGAGGCGGTGGAAGCCAATCCCGCCGCAGTCAGGGACAGTACGCAAAGAAGAGAGCGCATAGTGCAGTATACGAATTTTAATGGGGCGGCTGAACCGCAAAAGACTTGCCCTCGACCTACTTCAGAAGCAAACGGTTTTGGCCTACATAGTTCATCGCGCAGATGTGGGTGAGCCGAGGTAATGCGCTTGGGGCTATTATCGACGTATGGGAGCCTGCTGGTTAGGATCTCTGCTGGCGCTGTTTCTAGGAATCCCGATCTGTTTCGCCCAGACGCCACCTTCCGGCGGTGCTGGGGCCCATGTCACGATCACCCTTCCGGGTGGAGTGCGCTCCGAAACAATATTCGTGAGGTATGTTTTGGATGAAGATTTCGGAGGGTGGCTGCAGCCACGCGAGGGGGTCTCCTCGTACCTCATCAGCACCAATCGCCAGGGAACTCCGGCCAATCGGTTTAGAGCGCTGGTCTACGCTCCGGGGTGCATGATCCAAACGATCGACCTGCCGATTTGGCCCTCCGCTGTACCGCAAGTCTCATTCGTGTGCCAGCCTCTACCAAGCGTTGCCTTGACAGGCAGGTTGATCAAGCCGGTCCGGCTCGACGGCCGAGAAGTAAACATACAGGTGAAGTACGTCGCGCGCTGGGCGCAGCATTTCTTGGGTCTCGATGAAAGGATCATTACTGACATTCCCCTTGGCGGAACGCAGCAGGCGTCAGCGAACGGAGCTTTCGCTCTATTGGTTCCGGATCTTTCGGAGGACCCGCTGGCAGGTACCGCGGATCACCCCGGAGAATTTCAGATCTTGGGGAGAGATCCCAGCAGCGGGAAGTTCGTTGCGCTGATCATTCCGATCACGCAATCCCTAAGAACACGGATGGGCGGCCTGCAAATTCGCAAACAATACCCTGAAACCATCGAGTTTGCTCCCTGCTCTGGACCACATAATGGTTTCCAACCACACGACGAATTCGGTTTTACGGTACGGCCAGACCTCTCCGATCCATGCTTGTAACCGATGAACATTTCGTCGTACGTTCCTTAGGAGGAGGGCAGATGATGGTGAAGTCGACTGCCTTTTCAGTGACTCGCGGCCCGCATTTACAC
>JBEKLB010000378.1:0-6692 GCA_050010415.1 Bryobacteraceae bacterium
TCGCGAGAACGGGCGGGCGGTGCCATCTTTCAAAAACGTTGTGGAGATGCATTATCAAGCCCGTGCCAAAACGGACCCCGTTGCAACCGCGACGCCTGTTCCCGCGCCGGCCCCAACGCCGCCCATTGCTCCGGCTCCGGTAGCACAGGTGACGGAAACCCGCGAAAAGAGCGCGGGATTTGTTCCTCCCACGCCCATCCTTGAGGTCCCTATCGAGGCCACGCACGATCGAATCTATAGCGTCTCCGGCGAAATCACGATCAGCCTGCTGGTGGATGTCGGCGAAGACGGCTCGGTGACCAAGGCCGAACTAAGCGGGCACATCAGCAAAGATGTTCTCAAGCTGGAAAGCGCGGCCATCGAAGCTGTGTCGCATTGGCGTTTTGAACCGGCGCGGCAGGATGGCCGGATCGTGCCTGCCGCCAAGGTCGCCGTGCAGATGCATTTCCACGGCCGCCCGTGGCGTTATTAATCGCTAGGCGTTATAGAGCACTACTCGATCAACTTCAGGCTGGCTACTTTAATAGTGTCGCCCTGAATCTCGCCCGTCACTTCCACTTTCAGGTCGTCTTCTTTTTTCGACGCCTTGATGGCGGCCAGGGCTTTGCGGCTGCCCGCTTCATCAAATTTCAGGAACTTGTTGTCGTAGGTGAAGACGCCATAGCCGCTCTTCTGGCAAGCGGGCATGAGCGCGCATTCGCGGGTGTGGGCCTCGGCGACGATCATGCCGCCTTCCAGGCGCGGGCCGGAGACGATGCGCACTTCCGCCTTCGAAGAGCACATCTGGTCGATGAGAATCCCTTGAACTTGAGCGGCGGATGCAACCGCGGCGCCAGCGGCGATCAAGGCCGGAAGGCACAGAAACAATCGAACGGACACAGAGAACCTCCTCTGACGATTTTCTAACATTTCTCAGCGCGGATGGTCAATCGCGCCGGTCCTGTAGGGTAGGCGGTAGGCAGGCGGCGGGCCTACCTCAGCTTGTCCGCTACCTTGGCCAGCGCGGCATTCGCGCACGCGGCGTCTTTGTCGCCGCCAGGAGCCCCGCTCACCGATACCGCGCCGATGAGTTGATCGCCCACTTTGATGGGCACGCCGCCCATGGCGTTAATGGTTCCCGGCAGCACCGGCGGAGGCGCGGGAGTGCCCGGTGGCAGATTAGCCGGCGGACCGGACGGACGTCCAAAGGCCATCACGCTGTTGGCCTTCATGCGGCCCACTTCCACGGTGGCCATGCTCGCGCCATCGTCCCTGAGGAACGCCTTCATGACATTGGCGCCGTCGACGACGGTGACGGTCACCTTGTAACCATCGGCGCGGCACTTGGCCATGGCTTCTTGAGCGATGGTGTGGGCCACATCGATGGTAAGCAGCTTCTGAGTGGGAAGGCCGTCCTGCGCGAACGCGAGAACGGAAAGACCAGCGGCGCCGGCCGCGAGCGAGAGAGAGCGAACGAGTGTCATGAAGTCCTCCTGAATGGGATCGCTACATACGGTAGCACGTTGGCGACATCCAGCAGAGCTAGCGTTTGTTCACGGCGAGCCAGGGCATGCCGCGGTAGGAATCCGCCACCACCCAGGCCCCGGCCGTCAGCGCCGCCGAGACGATGGTTTCACTCCATTGGTAGGCGTCTTTGGAGCCTGCCGCCATGATGGGTACCCATACCAGCAGCGTGAACATCCCGATCTCGATCGCCGAGAGCACGGTTGCCAGCCGTGCACACACGCCGATGACCACCGCCAGGCCCGCGGCAATCAAGGCGCAACCGGTGAAATACGCCCAAAACCCATGCCATGGCAGCCAGCCAGGCACCAGCTCGACGGTATGTTGGAGATAAATGAAATGGGCCACGCCGAAAGGGATCAAGGCCAGGCCGAAGAGTACTCTGGCGATGCGCAGACCTTTGTCGCCGGTGATGAAACCGAAGCGCCGCCGGTCCCAGTCGGTGGCGAACCGCGCATAGAGTACCCAGGCGCCCGCCAGCATCACCGCAGTCTCACAGGCGGACCAGGAAGTGTCCACACCGGGCGCGAGGACGATGTAGGGCAATCTGAACAGCAGCAACCAAAGCACCAGACAGGCCAGCAGCACGCGAGCAGCAGGTGCGGCTGCGCGCCGCAAGAGCAGACCTACGCCACATGCCAGGGAGATGAAGGCGCAGAAATAGACCAGTAACTCGCGTGCGGGCACACGCTCTGGAACCGGCTCCCATATCGGGGTGAAATCGCCTTTTATGAGGCCCAGGATTCCCAGCGCGATCATGGTGGCCGCAAAGACCGCATGACCGGCGCTTACAATGCGCATCGCCCTATCCTCCCATGCAGCTAGGGGCGGTTTGTTCTGTGGCAGAATACTGTGGTGCTCCAGCAACTGACCGGGCGCAAGGAATGGAAGTTCTTCGCTGTCCTGCCGAAAGCGGACCCGGGTCTGGCGGCCGCCTGGTGGGCGGTCCTGCTCTTCAGAGGGATACTGCCGGCGGCATTCGCCATCGCGATGGGAGTGCTGGTGGGCGCCGTGCAACACGGCAATCCTCTGGTCGGTCCGCTCGCATTCGCCGGTGCGATCTTTGTGCTGCTGCAAGTGCTCAGCCCGATTCATCAGGCGCTGAGCGCGAATCTAGGCGATCGCACTGCGGCTTTCCTATACGACCGGCTCACGGAGGCCTGCGTGTGCCCGCCGGGCATGGGGCACCTCGAGGATGCTTCGCTCGCCAGTGACCTCACGGTGGCGCGCGACTTCGATCTCGGGATGACCGGGCCGCCGCTCGCGGTCGATATGGAGTTCATCGCATCCGGCCTGGTGGAAACCATCGGAGGCGTCGCATCCGCCGTGATCCTGGCGAGATATTCCTGGTGGGCGCCGATGGTGCTCGTTGCAGCATGGCTCGGGACGCATTGGCTGCTGCGCGAAAGCAGCATCTGGTGGGACCGTAACACTGAAGAAGTGCGCGGCGCGCAGCGGGATGCCGAGTATGCGTACCGCTTGGCCGTGGACCCGCCCGCCAGCAAGGAGATGCGCTTGTTTGGCCTGGCCGGTTGGACCATCGATCGCTTCATCGCCAAACGTACTCGCTTGCATGAACTGCAGTACGCCGCCACGCGTCTGAGGGAGCGCCCCGTCATTTGGAGCCTGCTGCTGGTGGTCTCTTCGAACGTTTTGGTGTTCTGGTTGTTGGCGAGCGCGGCGGTGGATGGTCGCATCAGCCTGGCCGAAGCCGTGGTTTACCTGCAGAGCGCGATCGGAGTGTCGATGATCGCATTCGGCGGATTCGGTTGGACGCTGGACGGTGCGTCCGCCCCGGTGGCCGCGGTGCTGCGGCTGGAGTCCGCCATGCGTTCGGCTGGCGAATTGAAGTCCGGTAATCGCGCGGCCGATTCAGCTCCCGTCCGTGAGATTCGCCTGCGTGATGTGACGTTCGCTTACCCCGGCGGAGCGCAGGTTCTGGAACATTTCGATCTCGCGATCCCAGCCGGCTCATCGCTCGCCATCGTCGGGCAAAACGGCGCCGGAAAGACCACCCTGGCCAAGCTGCTATGCCGGTTGTACGATCCGCAGTCGGGCGCGATCGAGATCGACGGCGTCGACCTGCGAGAGTTCGATCTTGAGAGGTGGCGCTCACGCGTTACGGCTGTTTTCCAGGACTTCATTCGCCTGGAGCTGCCGCTCCGCGATAATGTAGCTCCGGCCGGCGCTCCAGACCATGTGGTGCGCGAAGCGCTCGAGGCGGCGGGCGCGGCGAACCTGGCTGCGCTCGACACGATTCTCGCTCGCGGATACGACGGCGGAACGGATCTGTCGGGCGGCCAATGGCAGCGCGTGGCTCTGGCCCGCGCGCTAGCCGCCGTCCAACTCGGGGCCGGCGTCGTGTTACTCGACGAGCCTACGGCGCAGCTGGACGTGCGCGGAGAAGCGGAGATCTTCGATCGGCTGCTGGCCCGAACGCGGCACTGCACCACTATTCTGATCTCGCATCGCTTCTCCACCGTCCGCCATGCCGATCGCATCTGCGTGCTGGAACATGGCCGCGTGGTGGAACTTGGCACGCACGACGAGCTGATGGCGCTGGCCGGGCGCTATCGGACCATGTTCGATTTGCAGGCGCAACGCTTCCACGTTCCTGAGGACGAAAAGGGGGCGACGTATGACGTCCTCGCCTGATCAACGTGTCGTCGGACACGTGATCGATCCTCTGCCTCCCGCGCTATCGTCGATGTGGCGTTTGTGCAAGCTCGGCTATCGCCATGAACCGCGCCTGATGCTGGCGGCATTCCTGCTCTCGCAGCTGGCCGCGCTGCCCGATGCGCTGCTGGCCCTGTGGCTGATGCTGCTGGGCAGAGGTGTCCTCGAACACAGACCTGGCATGGTACAGGGCGCCGCCATCGGACTCGCTGTGTCCACCGCCGCGACGTGGTTTCTCCGAACGGTCAGTACTCGCGTGCAGCGCCGCTTCCGCGACAAAGTAACCATCGCCCTCGAATCGCACGTCGCGCGGCTGCAAGCATCCGTGGCGACGGTGGCGCATCAGGAACGCCCGGAGTATCTGGATCGGCTTTCCGTGCTCCGCAATCAGGTATTCGTGCTCGACCACATGTATGTGTCACTGTCTTCCACCATCGGCTGGATCCTACGATTGGGCGTGACCATGGCGCTGCTGGCGTCCGTTCACCCGGCGCTCATTCTGTTGCTGGTATTCGCACTCCCTACCGTGCTCACCTCCACCTGGCGGCCGGAGGTGGAACGATCGGCGCAGGAACGTGGAGCGCAATCGAATCGGCTGGCGCGTCATTTATTCACTCTTGCCACCACCGGGCCGCCGGGTAAGGAAGTGCGGGTCACTGGCATTGGCCAGCGGCTAATGACCGATCGCCGAACTGCGTGGGAGTATGGGTACCGGCCGTTGGCGGCCGCTCGCTGGGGCTCTGCCATTTGGCACGCTTTAGCCTGGGCGGTGTTTGGCCTGGCGTATGTTGGCGCCATCGTGTTCGTATCGTCCGTGGTCCGCGCTCCCGCCAGCAGTGTGCTGCTGGTGCTCGCGGCGGGAGCGCGGCTGTCGGCATATATCGGGGCCACGGTCGGCGAGATTGGATTCCTGCGCGGATTCTGGATGGACGGCTCGCGCCGCCTGGCATGGCTCGAGGATTACGCCGCAGCCGTGGCCGCGTCCGGCGATTTGCCGGTTCCAACGGCGTGGCACCGCGGCCTGCGGTTGGACCACGTGTCGTTCGCTTACCCCGGCACATCCCGCGTGGTCTTGGACGACGTTTCGCTAACGTTGCCGGCCGGCGGGGTGGTTGCCATCGTCGGCGAGAACGGCGCCGGCAAGACCACACTCGTCAAGCTGCTCGCCAAAATGTATGAGCCATCATCTGGCGCCATTTTCGTGGATGATACGCCTCTGGCACGCCTGCCGGCCGATGAATGGCGCGCGCGTCTGGCCGGGGCGTTCCAGGATTTTTTCCGCTTCGAATTCCGCGCTGCGCACACGGTGGGCTTAGGCGACGTACCTCGGATGAACGACCAACCCGCCGTAGTGGCAGCGGTCGATCGCGCCGGCGCCAGCGATGTGATCGTCCGCCTGGCCTCGGGTCTCGATACGCAACTCGGTCCAACCTGGCCGGGCGGAGTGGAGCTATCGTTTGGCCAGTGGCAGAAACTCGCGCTGGCGCGTGGCTTCATGCGGGACCAGCCGCTGCTGCTGGTTCTGGACGAACCAACCGCTGCATTGGACGCAGAGACGGAACACGCCTTGTTCGAGCGCTACGCCGCGGCGGCGCGCGACGCCGGCGAGAGCGGCCGTGTCACCATCCTGGTATCCCATCGTTTCTCGACCGTTCGCATGGCCGATCTCATCGTGGTGCTGGATGGAGCGCGGCTGGTGGAAGTGGGCACTCACGAGGAGCTCATGGCGAAGAGAGGCCAGTACTCTGAACTGTATGGCATCCAGGCCGCCGCGTACCGCTGATCGTAAGCGGTAGTTGGCGGCGTCCAGATGGACGCATTAGCCCAATAGTGATGATGCATATGTACCTGGGAGGCGATCCTGCGAAAGACGGCAAGATCGACTATGCCGGAATGACGGCCGGATAGGCGGGCCCCGCCGCGCTAGCAGTTGACGGCGCTTCCGGACATGTTCCGCGACGAGGGACGCCCCGCGATTAGGATCGTTCTATTTCAAGGCTCCTGACAGCCAGTGCAGTACGTTTAAAACGTACTGTCGATCATCGTTCCGAACATCCATGCCCATTTTTCCGACGAACTCTAGCGTCCCGTTCTTGTCCCGCTTCCTGAACACCTGGGCGGTTAGCATGCCGGCCTCGCCACTTATCACCACGCGCCCTTTACCCAGGGGAAAAGCGATCGCCATTGCATGGCCTCCGACCGGCCATTTCGTAGCTGCGGATTCGCGATTCGCCCGCGCCTTCGCCACATCATCGCCGAAGAGGAGCTGGGAATCTACTCTGGTCGGAACTTCACCCGTCGTCGGCGAGAGGGATAGGATCGCGATAGCACCTCGCGGAATTGTGACGGACTCTCCCGTAAACGCCACCAGTTTGTGCAATCGCTCTGAGCGGTCGCGACCTAAGGTAATCGCGTGTTTCCCAAGCAAATGGTTTTGTTCCGAGAATACCAACTCAGTGGGATCACTATCGGTGAAGTTCTCATAATTGGTGTCGAAAACGAAACCATTTCCG
>JBEKLB010000379.1:0-6678 GCA_050010415.1 Bryobacteraceae bacterium
TAAGACGGACACCCTCCGGATCGCCGTCCGGAACATAAATATGTATCGTAAATGGTGTCGCCATCCGCTTCTCTAAGTGACCCTCTGCCGGTCCTCATCTCACAGGAAAGACCTTGCCCGTAATCGGCGGCATCACACCGCCAGAAATTTTCGGATCCGCTCCACCGCGTCCATCAGCTTCTCATATGAATTCGCGATGCTGAACCTGAGATACCCATCCCCATAGGCGCCAAACGCCGTCCCGCTTAGACACGCCACGCCTGCTTTCTGCAGCAGCGCATCCGCCAGTTCTTTTGACTTCCACCCGGTACCTTGAACGTTCGGGAACGCGTAAAATGCCCCGCCCGGGATCGGGCAGCGGAATCCAGGCAGCGTGTTCAAGGCCGCGCAGAAAGCGTCGCGCCGGCGTCGAAACTCCTCCACCATTTTGACCACGTCGTCCTGCGGCCCATTCAGCGCCGCGATTCCCGCCCGCTGCGTGAAACTCGCGGTGCATGAGTTGGAGTTCACCATCAACTTGTTCACCGGGTCTACCAGCCACGTGGGCATCACGCCATAACCCATGCGCCAGCCAGTCATCGCGTAAGTCTTCGAGAAGCCGTCGAGAATGATGGTCTTCTCCAGCATCCCCGGCAGCGTGCTGATCGACAGCGGCTCTTCGTCAAAATAGATGCGCGTATAAATCTCATCCGACAGGACGATCAGGTCGCGATCCCGCACCATATCGGCAATCGCGCGCACATCGGCCGCTGGAATCACGCCGCCCGTCGGATTGTGTGGCGAATTCAGGATCAGCATCTTGGTCTTCGGCGTCAGGCTGTCTTTCAACACGTTCAAGTCGAACGAAAACCCGCGATCCTCCACCAGCGGAATCGGTACTGGCTTCGCGCCCAGAAAATTGATCATCGATTCGTAAATCGGAAAGCCCGGATTCGGATAAATCACTTCATCGCCCGGCTCCACGAGCGCCATCAACGGAAAAAAGATTATCGGTTTCCCGCCCGGCACCACGCACACATGCTCCGCTCCCACGCGAATACCGCGCGTGCGGCAAATGTACGACGCAATCGCCTCGCGCAGCTCAGGCAGCCCTTGCGTTGGCCCATAGTGCGTCCACCCTTGATCCAGCGCCTGCTTGCCTGCCTCCACAATGTGGCGCGGCGTGTCGAAATCGGGCTCGCCGATCTCCAGGTGAATGATGTCGCGTCCTTGCGCTTCGAGCGCCCGCGCGCGCACCAGCACTTCAAAGGCGGTTTCTACGCCTATGCGGTTCATCCGCTCAGCTAGTTTCATGATTGTTTTTGATCGATTGTTTTGGAAAAGAAGGGAACGTTGTTGCGAAACTCGGCGAACTTCACCCGATCCCCGATATGTGCGCGCTCGCCCGCCACGCGCCCCGTGATCCGCCGGCCCCCGTCCAACTCGACGATCGCCAATTGATACGGCACGTCGTTGACATAAGCTTCGGGCGGCGAGTAGACCACCGTTTCAGTATAAATTGTGCCCGATCCTAAGTCCGTCATGCTGCTCCTTATTCTGCACTCAGGATCGTGATTACGCTGGTGGCGCCCGATCCTCCCAGATTCTGCGCCAGCCCCAGCGTGTTGCGCTTCAACTGCCGCTCGCCCGCTTCGCCGCGAATCTGCTGCACCACGTCGCAAATCTGCCCCACGCCCGTCGCGCCCACCGGATGCCCTTTCGATTTCAACCCGCCGCTCGTGTTCACCGGCCGCTCCCCGTTCAGGCACGTGCCGCCCGCCAAACTATACGGACCGCCCTGTCCCTTCGGAACAAACCCCAAATCTTCGATTGCGATGATCTCGGCGATGGTGAAACAGTCGTGCACTTCGGCGAATTGGATATCGGCAGCTTTCACGCCTGCCATCTTGTAAGCCTTCTCAGCCGACATCTGCACGGCTCGGAAGGTCGTGATGTCGTCCTTCTCATCGAGCGCCACATGGTCCGATGCCTGAGCGATTCCAAGCACCCGCACCGGTTTGTCGGTGAACTCGGAAGCCCGCTCCAACGGCATGATCAGCACCGCCGCCGCGCCGTCGCTGATGAGCGAACAATCGTACACTGTGAGCGGCTCCGCGATTGGTTTCCCAGCCAGCGCCTGCTCCATCGTAATCACCTTGCGCATGTGCGCCAGCGGATTCTTCGCGCCGTTCTGGTGATTCTTCACCGCCACCGACGCCAGCTGCTCGCGCGTGGTGCCGTACTGATACATGTGACGCCGCGCAATCATCGCGAACAATGCCGGAAACGTAGCGCCCGCGCGAACTTCGCCGCACAGGTCCCCCGCGCCGGCCAAAATCTCAGTCACCTTCGGTGTGGTCTGCGAAGTCATCTTCTCCACGCCCGCCACCAGCACGATATCGTATAGCCCGGCCGCAACCGCCGACGCAGCGTGAAAGAACGCCGATCCGCTGGATGCGCAGGCTGCTTCGAATCGCGTCGCCGGAACACCTCGGATTCCGATCCCATTAGAGATGTATGGCGCCAGATGATTCTGTCCGACAAACGATGGTCCGGCGAAATTGCCGAGATAGAACGCCTCCACTTGCGACGCGTTTGCGTGGCCGTTCTCCAAGGCTTTTTGTCCGGCCTCTACCGCGAGCGAACGGAGATCGCGATCCGGGAACGCGCCAAACGCAGTCTTCCCAATGCCGACTACAGCTACTGCTCTCATACTCTAAGGATAACTCCAGTGTGGCGCACGCAATCCTGCCATTCGTGAACGCTTATACTGATTACCGATGTCGACCGACCTCACTCCGGCACCACATCTTTCCGGCCACATCCCGCCGCCCGAACCCGATCTCACCGTCGACGAAATGATTCGCCGCGCCGACGCGTTGCGCCCTCTGCTCCGCGAACGTCAGGCTGCTTGTGAGGAATCAGGCCAACTATCCGCGGATACCAATGATCGATTTCTCGCCGCCGGCTTTTATCGCATCCTCCAACCCCGTCTCTTCGGCGGCTACGAATTCGCCCTGCCTGATTTCATCCGTGTCATGATCGCCGTCGCGCGCGGCTGTTCGGAAAGCGCCTGGGTGCTCGCGCTCACCTCAGGCCACACGGTTCTCGCGGCGCAATTATCCGAAGGCGCCCAGCGCGAGGTCTTCGGCCCTGCCGGCGATTTTCGCGCGCCCGGCGTCGGCATGCCCACCGGCGTCGGCGTTCCCGTCAATGGCGGCTATCGCGTGAAAGGCGCTTGGGACTATGCCTCCGGCTGCGATCTCGCCACGCATTTCTTCGGATCCACCATGGTCCACGATACTGAAACCAAGGCTCCGCTCGGCAACGCCTGGATTCTGTTCCATCGCCATCAGTTCAAAATCGTCGACAACTGGAACGTCATCGGGATGCAAGGCACCGGTTCGCGCCGCGTGGTAATCGAAGATGCCATTGTGCCCGCCGATCGCGCGCTTTGGATGTCCGACGGCCACGGCCGCCCGGTTCGCGATCAGCCCGGCCACGCATTGCATCCCAACCCGATGTATCACGGCTGGCTCGCGCCTTTGCTCATCTCCGAAGTCGCAGCCGTCTCGGTGGGAGCCGCGCGCGGTGCGCTCGATAGCTACCAGGAAATTCTCAGCAACAAGAAGATCAATTTCCCGCCCTTCCACCTTCGTTCGCAAGAGCCCGAGTTCCAGCGCCATTTTGGCCTTGCGCAGGCCTTGATCGACACCGCCGAGGCCGCGCTGTTAAAGATGACCGCCGATTATATGGATCTCGCGCACGCCCATGTAGAAACCGGCACGCCGCTGGATGAGGAGATGGAGCGCCGCTTGATCCTGATCGAGCAGCAAGTGATCCGGCTCGCCTGGGACGCCGTGGAAATGATGTTTCGAACCAGCGGGACATCGGCCGCCGCCAAGTCCTCACCGCTGGGCCGTGCGCTTCGCAATCTGGCCGTCATTCGCACGCACGTCACGCTGCAGACCGATCACACTGCCACCAACGCCGGCCGGTTGCACTTCGGCCTTCCGCCACTCAGCCGTTTCTAGCCGGTTGCTATTTCTCGTGCCTCGCTGCGTTGACAATTGCATCCAGCGTGGGAATGTCCTTCAACGGCGGGCCTGTACTCTTGAACGTGCGGATATAGGCATACAGATCTTTCGCCTGTTTGTCGGGCAAAGTTTCCACACTGAAATTCGGCATGGACCCCGATGGAATCACCGGCGCCACGTTCGCCCGGCCGCGCAGGAACGTGATGAACTCCCCCTCGCTGGCTAAGTGCCCCCAGCGTCCCACGAAAGGCCGCGCGCCGGTTTCACCGCCGTATCCATGGCAAGCATAACAGCCGTACGAATAATACAGCGCCTTCCCACTGGTTGCATTGCCAGTCACCGCACTCGTAGGCGCCGGCGCATTCCCGCTCTGCTGCGCGCTCACTGCCCAGGGTAGCCCTGCCGCTAATAGCCAACAGCCAATTACGTTCTTCATCATGAATTACCTCGGCTGCGTGATCGCGTCGATCATGTACGGCTCGCCACGTTTCACCGAAGCCACGCCGCGTTTCAACGCCGCCTGCAATTTCGTGGGATCGCTAATCGGTCCTTCGCCGGCCATTCCGTAGCCCGCCGCCATCTTCGTATAGTCGATGAACGGATCGCGCAGCGTGTTCCCGATAATCGCCCGCTCCGCTCCGCGCCCGCGAACGCCCGCCATGTATTGAATGAACATGTACTCCTGGTGCCACGCGCGATTGTTGTGCATCACCGTCAGGACCGGAAGTTTGTGATGCACCGCGCTCCACAAAACCCCGGGTGCATAGTTCAGGTCGCCGTCGGTCTGGACATTGATCACGATTCGATTGCGGCCCTTAGCCGCCAGCCCCGCGCCCACCGCTGCCGGAGCGCCGTAACCCATGCCGCCCGCGCCTTGGCCGCCCAGATAGCTATATGGCTTGTTGTGTTCCCACAGTTGCGCGTTGTGGCCGCCGGAGAAATTGCTCGGCGACGCCAGGCACCAATCTTCGTTCATGATCAGCGGCCATAGCTCGGCGTAAATCCGAGCGGTGCTGATGGGCGAGCTGTTCCATCCCGGCCTGGCCCTCTCGACCGCTTGTTCCAGAGCAGCCACGTGCGCATCGTGATTGGCGCGCGCGTGCCTGGAGGCGCGTTCCTGAATCCGCGCTTTCTGGTCCGGCGTTAACTGGCGCTTCACTTCATCGATGATCAGAGGGAGACTCGCCTCGGCATCGGCTTCCATGGGCGGCGCGGATTTTTCGCGGCTGGGAGCAAACCCTCCCCGGCCCGGACGCAGGATGCCTCCAGAGTCGATGTTCGCGGTGTCTCGGGTCGGCGCAATTTTCGCCAGTCCTGGCCCGGTGATGGAAGCCTGCGCGCCACCCGTTTCCAGGCCCAGCGTGTAATCGTAACTCTTATCCGCGCCCGGCCCGCACAGCGCATGACGCTGCGGGAAACTCATCGGCCCTTGCGTGGCCGCCGTGCTGGTGGACGCTCCCACCAATTCCGCCAGTTCCACCGCGCGCTGAACGCCTTCGGGCGTTCGCAGACGTCCCACCGCGATCCTCGGATTCTGCGCCGCAAGCAAATTTTTCGCGATCTCCTTCGCCGTGGTGCTATCGATGGTGGTGAACTGCGGCGGCGTGTAAGAGGGAATTCGCACGTTCGGCGAGTTGGCCTTTTGTACCTCCGAGCTGAGCACTACGAGCGTAGGCCCCAGCGGTGGAGTGATGGCTTCGTTGTATGCCCGATGAATGGCTGTGAGCGCGGCGTCAACGGTCTGCGGCTCCGCGTCCCATTTCGTATAGCTGCGAACCAGCCCCGCCATGTCATGCGCGGTGTGCGCCGGGATGAAATCCACGTCATTCCCCGCCAACATCACCACCGGCACGCGATCGTAATAAGCCTGGTAAATGGACATGGCCGCGTGCTGAATCCCGATCGTCCCGTGCAGCACCGCCACCATCGGTTTACCTTCCGCCTTCGCGTATCCGTGGGCCATGGTCACCGCCGACTCTTCATGCAGCGCCGTGATCCATTCCGGCTTCACATTCGGCGGGTCGCCATAATTGATGAATGATTCTTGCAGCCCTTCGAAACTCGATCCAGGGTTAGCGGCCGCAAATTCGATTCCGAGGTCGCGAATGGCCTGCACCATCAGATCCGAAGCGGGCCGCGTGATGCTGCGCACCGCCACCGGCGGTTGAATATTCCCGGCTTCGCGCGCGAGTTGCGTCTGGGTGGGAGCCGGCACGCTCGGCGTGGACGCTGCATCTCTTCCGCTGCCCGTAGACTGAGCTTCCGCCAGCGGTGTCGACGTTGCCAGCGCCGCGGCCCCAGCCGCACTGGCCGCCGCATTCTTCAGAAATCCGCGCCGCCCAACCGAAGTGTTCTGCGATTTCGCCATGTCGTTGCGCCCCGCCTTTCGGCCACAATGATATCAATCTGGCGCAGTCGCGCGCCTCGCCCATTTTTTCTTCCTTGTTCGCCAGCCACTTGTCCCCTCCTTTCGCGTGGCCCGGTCTGCTTCGCGATATTCTGAACCTGAATGCTCCACCGACGCCCATCTCACGCGTGCCTCGTTTCTTCGCCTCAAGTTCGCCCGCCTCGCGAAAAAATAGCGTCACCGCGCACAAAAAAATTGCCTCTTGTTCGACCGGAATGTCGCCAGCATGACTAAATCCGTCCTCTGGGATCTCGA
>JBEKLB010000380.1:0-6606 GCA_050010415.1 Bryobacteraceae bacterium
AGAACTCTTAAGTAACGCGGGACAGCAGTACTCAAGTTTTAGCCGGTTCCCTGTATCCCTGGTTCCTGGTGGGGGCGCTCTATTTGACCTTTAAAGCATTCGGGACTGCGCGTCCAAATTAACTCGCAAGCGGACCCAAGGGTTTCCGGCACTCGGTGTCAGACCGTCTTGGGGCGAGTCAAAAAGAGACAGTTGGAGCCCGGAACGACGCGCGGGTAGCCCTTTAGCAACGAATCGAGAAGGCTTGCAAGTGGAGCGCCGATTGCAGGGTATGGCGTTAATATGCCCAAATTAATGCAACTCTGGATTTTCGCCGCAATACTTCTGTTGCTTGCCAGTGGAACGGCGCGTTCACAGACCTTTTCTTTTGGCGTTAAAGCCGGTGTCCCCCTGACAACTGTCTATACGCCCCAACAAATCCCCGATGGAGGTTCCAGCGCCAGCGAACAGCGCTTTACTATCGGACCAACCGCCGAAGTGCATCTTCCCTTTCACCTGTCCTTGGAAGTGGATGCCTTGTGGCGACAGAGTTCCTTCAGCGCCATCGGCGCCCACCTCGATGCAAGCCTGAATTCATCGGTCAACGATTGGCAGATCCCTCTGTTAGCCAAGTATGAAATGCTGAGTGGCCCGGTCCGTCCTTTTATCGACGGCGGCGTTGTATTCCGCCACGTGTCGACAACTTCCTCGTCCGTGCTGCCGCCCACCAATCCAAACACCGCCGGTATCAGCGTGGGCGGTGGGCTGACTCTGAAACTGTTGCATCTTCGCCTCTCGCCTGAAATCCGCTACACCAACTGGCCCACGCCTGCCTTCTCCTCCGCCTACACTCCGGTTGAAAGTAAGAACAACCAAGTGGACCTACTGGTGGGAATAGCGTGGTGAGAGAGGACCCGGCCAGGGCAGTACCTAAGCTCCGTGCGTTCCCCTGTATCCTGAATATATGTGCGGCATTGTCGGCTATATCGGGAATAGAAGAGCGGTCCCCATCATTCTGGATGGGCTGCGCCGGCTCGAATACCGCGGGTATGACTCGGCGGGTATCGCAGTCCTGAACGGTGACAATCATCTTTCGGTTCGGCGCGCGTCGGGCAAGCTGCGCAACCTGGAAGACGCCATCCGGGTGAATCCGATGGACGGGCCATACGGCATCGGCCACACGCGCTGGGCGACTCACGGGCGGCCGACGGAGGAGAACGCGCACCCACACCGCGATTGCACCGGCGATATCGTGGTGGTGCATAACGGCATCGTCGAGAATTATCTTCAGCTCAAGCACCAGCTACAGTTGGAAGGACACAAGTTCGTCACCGAGACCGACACCGAGGTGATTGCGCACTTAGTGGAGAAGTATAACGAAGGCAATCTGGAGGAAGCGGTTCGCAAGGCGGTGCGAGAGCTGCGCGGGGTGTTCGCGCTGAGCGTGATTGCGAGCTCCGATCCGAACAAGATTGTCGCCGCCAGGATGGGTCCTCCGGTGGTGATCGGGCTTGGCGACGGCGAATACTTCGTGGCGTCCGACGTGCCTGCCATCCTGAGCCACACCCGCGACATGTTCTTCCTGGGCGACGGCGACATTGCCGTGCTGACGCCCGACGGCGTACATCTGACCGATTTCAATGGACGCCCCATCAAGCGCCAGGTGACCCATATTTTGTGGGATCCCATCATGGCGGAAAAAGGCGGCTACAAACATTTCATGCTCAAGGAAATTTTTGAGCAGCCGCGCGCCGTGCGCGACACCGTGTTGGGACGCGTGGGGCAGGAGACCGGCCGGGTGTTCCTGGACGAGATGGACATCAACCCCAAGGCTTTCGCCGAATTCAAGTCGCTGAAGATCATTGCGTGCGGAACAAGCTGGCACGCGGCGCTGGCCGGCAAATTCATGATCGAGAAGCTAGCGCGCATCCCGGTGGAAGTGGACTACGGGAGCGAGTTCCGTTATCGCGATCCGATTGTCTCGAGCGACATGCTGACCGTGGTGATTTCGCAATCCGGCGAAACGGCGGACACCATTGCCGCGCAGCGCGAGGCCAAGCAGCATGGCTCGAAGACGCTGGCCATCTGTAATGTTGTAGGGTCTATGATCACGCGCGAGGCCGCGGGCACGTTGATGACGCACGCGGGGCCGGAAATAGGCGTGGCGTCCACCAAGGCGTTCACTTCTCAGCTCACGGCGCTGTTCATTCTGGCGATGTACCTTGGCCAGGTGCGGGAGACGCTGTCGGCGGAGGAATCCAGTTGTCTGGTTCAGGAGCTGGTGAAACTGCCTGGAAGGCTCGAGACCGTGCTGGGCCATGAGGACATTTACGACGAACTGGTGAAAAAGCTGTTCCGTTCGACGGATTTTCTGTTCCTGGGTCGGGGCATCCATTTCCCGATTGCGCTTGAAGGCGCGCTGAAGCTGAAGGAGATTTCCTACATCCACGCCGAAGGCTATCCGGCCGGCGAGATGAAGCACGGGCCGAACGCGCTGATTGACGAGAATCTTCCGGTAGTGGTGATTGCGACGCGCGATCCGGCGAGCGAGGACAGCCGCGTGCGGTACGAGAAGACCCTGTCCAACATACAAGAGGTGAAGGCGCGCAACGGCATCGTGATCGCGGTGGTGTGTGACCAGGACGCCGCTGAGGTCGGCAAAGTGGCCGATTACACCATCGCAGTTCCGTCTACCACCGAACTGCTGCTGCCGATTCTCGAGATTGTTCCGCTGCAGTTGCTGGCTTATCACATCGCGGTGCGCCGGGGCTGCGATGTCGATCAGCCGCGCAATCTGGCTAAGAGCGTCACGGTGGAGTAGGCTCGCTGGCGCTCGCCGAGGTTGGCATCGGCTCGCCTGCGGCTCGCGGGATTGGCTGCATGAAGCAGTTCACGCATCAGATTCAGATCGCGACACGCGGCAAGGGATTGTACGATTTCACGCGTGAAATCGAAAGCTGGCTGCGTGGACATGAAACGCAAACCGGGTTGCTTACCGTCTTTTGCCAGCACACTTCCGCGTCGCTGGTGATTCAAGAGAATGCCGATCCCGACGTAGTGGCCGATCTGCGTGATTTCATGACGCGCCTGGTGCCGGAAGATACCCGGCTGTACCGGCATACCGCGGAGGGGCCGGATGATATGACGTCGCACATCCGGTCGGCGTTAACGCAGACCCAGTTGTCGATACCGATCCACCAGGGCAAGCTCGCGCTCGGGACCTGGCAGGGCGTGTACCTATTCGAGCATCGGGTGAGGCCGCACCGGCGGAGCATCATTTTGCACTTGCTCAGCGATTAAGATCGATGCGGGTTTCGAGACGCAGTGGTAATGGGCAACGACGGTGAACGCGCAGCATCGGCGAGGAATGCTTTTCACCGAACGCGGTGGATCGCCAGCTATCAGTGAGCTCGGAGCCGGCGGGCAGGATAAGCTTGGATCTGGCTGCGAGCGTCCCCAGGTGCCAGAACTGCTCGATATCGTGTTCGCCCGGCGGGCCGATAACATCATCCGTAATCAGAAAGACAGCGGGCTTCTGAAACTCGACGCGGCGGCGGTGAGTGAATCCGGAGTAGCGGCATTCGGCTTCCAGAACGTCGCAATTAGAATTGGTTTGCCAGTCGAGGATTGTTACTTCGGGCTGGTTGGTCCAACGAAAAGGCCCGGCCATGACGCCTTGATCGAGTTTGTCGATGCGGATGGTATTGTGCGCGCTGGTGCCACGAAACCAGTCGCGCCATTCCGGGTCGCCCGTGTAGGTGTAGGTGCCGGGGTCGATCAAAATTTCATCGTCGCCCGAGCGAAGGATGATGCTGAGCGTGTCGGAATGGCTGTGGCCGGAATGCAAGGCTCCGAAGGGACCAGCGTCGATCACCGCGTGTGTTGAACCGCAAGTCAGCACCCCAACGCCCGCGTCGGGAAAGAGGCAGGACTCAAACTTCCCCACCCCGCGAGGATTTCCGATGGCCACGGGCAAGCTTCCGCCGTCGTCGTCGCCGAGCATTGGCGGGAGAAGGGAGGGTCCGGTGACAGCATGCAGATACTCGGCCATGCGCTCCAGCTTAGAGAGATACTCGGCGTCCGGAGTTGCCAGATCGGCGTGCAACCGAAACATATCGAGCAGATAGACCTGATAGTAAGTGGATTGCTCGAAGCTGGATCCATCGGCGCGAATCTGGAGCTGCATCTCTCGCCTCATCACCCGGCCACCTAATTGTTCCCAGCGAGCGGCTCTCCGATGACCCGCAAAGAACAGTCCAAGCGCGTGCAAGGCCACGGCTTCGCCTACCAGGTGATTGTTCGGCGAGAAATAGAAAGAGAGATTGTTCGCCAGGTGGCAACCATGTAGGTACAACATATGGAGCCATCGCGCACGGAACTCGGGCGGCATCTCGCTGCCAATCAGGTGATCGACCCAGACCCAGGACAAGGCGCGAAACGCGACTTCGAGCGCGCTGGCCCAGTTGGTGCCGCGATGAAAAGGGTTGGCCGCGATCCAGCCTTCGAGTTGCGCCTGAATTTCGTCCCGATGGCGAGCGTCGCCGGTCAGCAAATACGCCTGGGCCAAGACAATCAAATGCTGATGACGATTCAATTCCCAGATCAATTTGTGGTCGCCCGCGCGGAGCGTGTTGAGGTACGGTATCCGGCGGAAGTAGACGGGGGCGGTTTCAATACCGCGCGAATAATCGCGGCGCCAACGGATATCCCGGCCGGCGTCAACGATGCTCCCGAGGATTGGAAACTGGTGGCGATGGATCTGATCGGCCAAATCGATAATCTGTTGCGCAGAACCGGCGGCGGGTTCGGGCAACATCAGACGCGGGGCGAACTGGCCATTGAAAGAGGGTTTGGGAGGCAGCGCAGTGAGGATTATGTTGATCAGTTCCTGCCTGGCTCGGAATAAGAGTTTCAAATCCCTATGTGCGGAATAGCGGGATATTTTCTACGATCGAAAAACGCCGATTTGGTTCAAGTCCAAGCCATGTGCGATCCGATCCGGCACCGGGGGCCCGATGAGGAGGGGTATCGGATCGACGGGCGAATGGGCCTGGGGATGCGGAGGTTGAGCATTATCGATCTGGCTACGGGCAAGCAGCCCATCGCCAATGAAGACGAGACGGTTTGGGTGGTTTCAAACGGCGAGATCTACAATTATCGCGAGTTGCGGGCCTCATTAAAGCGCACCGGGTTGCGCAGAGGCCACCGTTTCCGCACGCAGAGCGACACAGAAATACTGGTTCACCTCTATGAAGAGGAGGGCGCAAACGGCTTGCAGCGGCTGCGTGGGATGTTCGCCTGCGCGATCTGGGATGCGCGGCGAGAATCGCTGCTATTGGCGCGCGATCGGTTCGGGAAGAAGCCGCTGTACTACGCGGCGCTCCCCGAAGGCCTGTACTTTGGAAGCGAACTGAAGTGCCTGCGCGCAGCCGGTGTTCCGCTGGAGCATGACCGTGAAGCATTGCAGCTTTACTTTCTGCTGGGCTACATTCCCGATCCTTGGACGCCTTATGTTGGGATTCGCAAGCTGACGCCAGGCGGCTGGCTGCGTTGCGACAGGAACGGCCAAATCGAAGAGGGGCGGTACTGGACTTTGCCCGCGGCGGCCGAGCGGCCTTCCCCCGGTTTGAGCGAACTCGGAGCCAGCGAGTATGTGCGCAATGCATTCGACCAAGCCGTCAAAATGCGGCTGATGGCCGACGTTCCCGTGGGCGCCTTTCTGAGCGGCGGGATCGATTCCACCTCGGTAGTGGCGTCCATGGCGATACAAAGCCACCAGCCGGTGAAAACATTTTCTATCGGGTTTGAAGAGCCGGGCTTCAATGAGCTTCCGCTCGCCGCCGCGCTGGCGAAAAAGTACGGGACCGAGCATCGGGAGCTGATGGTGCATCCCGTATCGGTGGAACTGGTGTCGAAGCTGGTGCGGCACTTTGACGAACCCTTTGGAGACTCATCCGCCATTCCCACCTATCTGGTTTCGGAATTCGCGGCCCGCTACGTGAAAGTTGCGCTCACCGGCGACGGCGGCGACGAACTTTTCGCCGGTTATGAGAGCTTCCTGGATGTCGAGCGGCTGCGGCTTCTGGACTATGTTCCCGGCTCGTTGCGCGCCCTGGTCTCACGGTTCGCAGACTTGCTTCCCTACTCTGCTTACGGAAAGAACTATCTGCGGATGATCAGCCGGCCGCGGGCGCTGGAGCGATATTTTGAAAGCGCATCGCCACACTATCTTTTACAGCGCTTGCTGGCGCCGGAATGGATGCCGCCCGCCGACGCCGCTTTCCTGACGCGGAAGATGGCGCACGCCTTGCTTCCCGACGGTACGAATGCTCTTACCCAGGCGCTGTATTTCGAAGCCAGCGCGAAGCTCACCGGAGACATGCTGGTGAAGGTGGATCGCATGTCGATGGCTAATTCGCTCGAGGTCCGCTGCCCGATGCTGGATCATGAGCTGGCTCAGCTGGCGGCGCGCATCCCGCATGCCTGGAAGCTGAAGAACGGGCGCGGAAAGGACATTTTCATTCGCGCCGTCGGGCATCGCTTGCCGCCTGAGTTATTGCGCCAGCCCAAGCGGGGCTTCGGCGTGCCGCTCGGGAGCTGGTTCCGGGGATCGCTGCGAAGCTTCGT
>JBEKLB010000381.1:0-6604 GCA_050010415.1 Bryobacteraceae bacterium
AAAATACAGTACCTTAGCCCCGGTCGTACTCAAACTATTTAGTCCTAAATCCTAAGAAATCCCGGCGCTCTTACCGATAGAAGATAAATGCTATCCGTAATGGCAATCGGAGCGCTCTGTCTAGCGCTTGGCGCCAGCGTAGTGGCATACTTGCAAACCCGGCGGCTCACCGCGAGCCAGCGGGACCAGGAGAAGCTGGAACGTTCCTCCAGGGTGATTGAGGAAGAACGGCACGTTCTTGAGCTTATCGCCAAGGGTTGCTCGCTCAAAGAGGTCCTGAACGCCCTCACCGCGGCGATTGAGCGCATGGCCCCGGAGTGCTTCTGCACCGTGTTGTTGCTCGACGAGGAGGGAAAGCGGCTGTGGGAAGGATCTGGGGGAGGTTTGCCGCCTGCCTACATGCAAGCGGTGAACGGGCTGGAAATCGGCCCCGAGGTGGGCGCTTGCGGTTCGGCGGCCTTCAGCAACGAAACCACGATTATCGAAGACATCGCCAACGATCATCGCTTTGGCGCCGCCCGGGATTTCGTTCTGAGCTTCGGGCTCAGAGCTTGCTGGAGCGTGCCCATCCGCGATTCCAAGCAGAAGGTGCTCGGAACGTTCGCCATGTATCATCAACACCCCGCGGCGCCGCACGATCGCGATTTGCGCGTGGTGGAAGCAGGGGCCCATCTGGCCGGCAATGCCATTGAGCGGTTGCGCGCCGAGGAGAAACTCCGGGAGAACGCCGAGCGCATAGCCATGGCGGAAAAGGCCGCGCTATTCGGCATCTGGCAGACCGACTCCGCTACGGACATGTTGTCGTTCTCGGATGGATTCGCCGCACTGTTGGGGCTGACCGGAAAGCCGTTGCGTATGCCCCTGGAACAATGGCGCGAGATGATCCACCCGGACGATCGGGCTGCATTGGATGCCGTTGCAGAGAAGGCGATGGCGGAAATTGGATCCTTTAGCACTGAATTCCGTGTGATAACACCGGCCCGGTCGGTTCGCTGGATGCGCTGCCAGGCCCAGGTATCCGGGCAGCCGGAACAGCCCAAACTGATCAGCGGCGCAATGATCGATATTACGCAGGAGAAGGAAATGCTGCTGCGGCTGGAGCAGGCGCTCGCAGCCGCCGACACCGCCAATCGAGCCAAGAGCGAGTTCCTCGCCAACATGAGCCATGAGATCCGGACGCCGATGAACGGAATCATCGGGATGACGGAGCTGTCTCTCGATACCGAGCTCGATCTTACCCAGCGCGAATACTTGAACGCGGTGAAATACTCCGCGGATTCGCTGCTGAGCGTGATCAACGAAATCCTGGACTTTTCAAAAATCGAAGTGGGAAGGCTGGCGCTCGATCCGATCGAGTTTAATCTCAGGGATCATCTGGGCCACGCCATGAAATCGCTCTCCGTCGGAGCGCACCAGAAGGACTTGGAACTGGCTTGTTTCGTTCCGCCCGAACTGCCCGAGTACGTTATCGGCGATCCCGTGCGGTTGCGTCAAGTGGTGCTGAATCTGGCGGGGAATGCCATCAAGTTTACGGA
Organism: Bryobacteraceae bacterium; assembly: GCA_050010415.1. Taxonomy (GTDB): domain Bacteria; phylum Acidobacteriota; class Terriglobia; order Bryobacterales; family Bryobacteraceae; genus Palsa-89. The sequence goes on from JBEKLB010000381.1 coordinate 1,536, forward strand.
CCAGGGCGAGGTGGTCTTGCGTGTGGAGGCGGACGCGAGCGGCCTGGATAACGATGGCCTGAACCTGCACTTCACCGTGACCGACACCGGCATCGGAGTCCCAAAAGAGAAGCAGAAACTCATCTTCGAACCGTTCACCCAAGCGGATACCTCCACCACCCGCCGCTATGGCGGCACGGGCCTGGGACTTTCCATTTCGATGCGCCTGATCGAGATGATGGGGGGCCGAATATGGTTGGAGAGCGAAGTGGGCCAGGGATCTACCTTTCACTTCACGGCTCACTTCGGCGCGGTGAAGAACGCGGCTTCGCACCCCAATCCGGCAGATCCAGCCGTTCTCGACAATGTCCGGGTGCTGGTGGTGGACGACAACGCGACAAATCGGCAGATCCTGGAGAGAACGCTGGGCTACTGGCGCATGCAGCCTACCGCGGTTTCCAATGCCACGGCTGCGTTCAACCTGCTTCGCGAGGCGAAGGCAGCAGGTGCGCCATTCAGCCTGATGGTGGCGGATTGTCACATGCCCGGCGTGGACGGATTTATGCTAGTGGAACAAATTCAACGATCGCCCGATCTGTCGAACCTGGTGACCATCATGCTGACCTCCGGCGGCCAGCGCGGCGATGGCCTGCGCTGCAAAGAGCTGGGCATCGCAGCCTACCTGATCAAGCCCGTGCTCCAGGCCGATCTTCTCGACGCGCTGTTACAGGTGCTGGCGTCCTCGGACGGCGCCGCCAGGCCGGCTCAAGTGATCACGCGCCACACCCTGCGCGAGGGCCGTCACCAATTGCGTATCCTGCTGGCCGAAGACAACCTGGTGAATCAGAAGCTGGCTTCGCGTCTGCTGGAGAATCAAGGCCATACCGTTGTCGTGGCGGCCGACGGCGCTCAAGCCCTGAACAATTTGGCGACGCAGAGTTTCGACCTAGTCCTCATGGATGCCCAGATGCCGGTAATGGATGGATTCGAAGCCACGGCGGCCATCCGCCGGCTGGAAGAAAACACGCGCGCGCATATTCCGATCATTGCCATGACGGCGCATGCCATGGTGGGGGACCGCCAGCGTTGTCTGCAGGCAGGCATGGATGGCTACATCGCGAAGCCGGTTCACGCGCACGAATTGTTCGAGACCATTGAGTCGGTTCTCGCAGCTCAGACAGTCCATAATTAATTCCACCACCATAGTAAACTCCTCTGTCCCGCCGGCCTTGGCCCTGCTTTAATAAAGACAGTGTCTATCGACGAAGATCTGACGTACTTGAAGAAAGGCTTGGCCGACCTGATTCGCGAAGAGGACCTGCGCGAGCGCCTGGTCCAAGCCGGGAAGACCGGCCGTCCACTGCGTGTGAAAGCGGGGTTCGATCCCACGGCGCCCGATCTGCATCTCGGCCACACGGTGCTGCTGCGCAAGATGAAGCACTTTCAGGATCTGGGACACCAGGTGATTTTTCTGATCGGCGACAACACCGGACTGATTGGCGATCCTACCGGCCGTAACATAACGCGCCCTCCCATGACGCGCGAAGAGATCGACAAGAACGCTGAGACTTACAAGACGCAGGTGTTCAAAATACTCGATCGGGAAAAGACCGAAGTGCGGTTCAACAGCGAATGGCTGGAGCCGATGAAGTTTGCCGACATCATCCGTCTGTGCTCGAAATATACCGTGGCGCAGATCATGGAGCGCGACGAGTTCAGCAAGCGATTCAAGGAAGGCATTCCGATCTCGGTGCACGAGCTGCTGTATCCGTTGGCGCAGGGCTACGATTCGGTGATGTTGCAATGCGACGTGGAAATGGGCGGCACCGACCAGCGCTTCAACCTGCTGGTGGGGCGAGATCTGCAGCGCGAGGCGGGACAACCCCCGCAGATTGTGGCGATGGTTCCGCTGCTCGAAGGCACCGACGGCGTGGAGAAGATGTCGAAGTCCAAAGGCAATTACATCGGCATCACGGAACCGCCCAAGGTGATTTTTCGCAAAGTGATGGGGATCAGCGACACGCTGATGTGGCGCTATTGGGAACTGTTGACTGACAAGAGCATGGCCGAGATCGCGGCCATGAAAAAGGAAGAGCCCATGCAGGTGAAGATGCGGCTGGCCCGGCAGATCGTCGCGGACTTTCATTCGACCGAAGCGGCGGATCAGGCGCAGGCAGATTTCGACCGCGAAGTTCGCCAGGGCTTGCAACCAGTCGACATCGAGACTGTCCGCTATCCACCGGATGCTGGACTTAGCTTGCCGAAGATCTTGGTCGGCGCGGGTTTAGCTGGCTCCCGAACTGATGCCGAGAGAAAGATCAAGGAGGGCGCAGTGCAAATTGACGGCATCAAGTTCATGGACTTCTCGTTGCCCGAGAAGAAGGTTATTGTGGTAAGCCTCGGCAAGAAGTTCAAGAGGATCGAGCCATAGAGATGGAACGACGACATTTTGTTTGGAAGCTGGCTGGCCGCGAACTGCTGCTCGGTGAGCGCACGTTATTAATGGGCGTGTTGAACGTGACGCCCGACTCGTTCTCCGACGGCGGCAAGTTTCTCGATCCCGACCGCGCGTTCGCGCGTGCCGTGGAACTGGAGGAGCAAGGCGCGGACATCATCGACATTGGCGCGGAGTCCACCAAGCCGGGTTCCCAGCGCGTCTCGGAAGCCGAAGAATTGCGCCGCCTGGTTCCGGTTTTGAAGCGCCTCAATGGCAAGCTGAGCGTTCCGATTTCGGTGGACACTTACAAGTCGGCGGTGGCGGAAAAAGCGTTGGAACACGGCGCGGCGCTGATCAACGATCCTTCCGGCCTGACGTTCGACGCGCAACTGGCGCGCGTGGTGGCGCAGCATGACGCCGGATTGATTGTCACGCACATGCGCGGCACGCCGGAAACCTGGGCCAAACTCCCACCCATCAAAGACGTGATGGGAACCATTCGTCGCGATCTGGATGCGTCCACGCATCGCGCGGTTGGCGCGGGTGTCGACCGCACGCGCATCGCTATCGATCCGGGGCTCGGCTTCGGCAAGCGTAAAGAGCAGAACGCCGAGATCCTGGCTCATCTGAACGCCTTCGCGCCGCTCGAGTTTCCCTTGGTGCTGGGCCCGTCGCGCAAATCGTTCCTGCCGCAACTGGAGAAGCCTTCCGAAGGGTTTCTGCAATGCGCGACGGCTGCAGCGGTAACAGCGGCGATTCTGGGCGGAGCGCATGTGGTGCGCATTCACGATGTTCTGGAGATGAAGGCCGCTGCGCTGGTGGCCGATCAGATCTTTAGTTACTCTGGCGCTAGCTTCGCTGGCACTTCGGACAATAGTGCGTCCCGCGTTGTCCCACCACGATCCGGCGGATCGGGGTTCCGCAAGTAGGGCATGGGTCTCCGGCGCGCCCGTACACCTGGTGCTGTTGTTGAAAAGTCCCGGGCTGCCCGTCGGCATCCAGGTAGTCGGAAATCGAAGAGCCTTTGAGCCGGATGGCAGTGGCCAGGATGTCCAGCATCGCGCCATGCAGGCGTCCGACGCGCTCCTTACTCAAGCTGGCCGCACTGGCGCGGGGATGAATGCGCGCTTCAAACAACGCCTCGTCGGTATAGATGTTGCCCATCCCGCGCAGGAAGCGTTGATTGAGCAGCAGCGGCTTGATTCCCGATTTGCGCGTCTTCAACAGCTTCCGAAAATCTTCCAACGAAACAGTCAGCGCGTCGGGACCGAGCGCGGCGGCGCGTTCCGGCAATTGTTCGCTCCATTCGATGCGGCCGAAATGGCGGACATCATCGTAGACCAGCAGCCCGCGATCCAACTCGAAAACGGCTCGCGCGTAGGGGCCTGGTTCCGAATCGAGCAGCAGCTTCCCGGTCATCCCCAGATGAATCACCAGTACTCCGTGGTCGAGTGTGACGACGATAAACTTGCCGTGACGCTCCACGGAGTTGACACGCTGGTTGCGAACGCGCTTGCGCAGCATCGGGAAGCTCTGGCGCACCACGTGATGCGAAGAGAATTTCGCGTCGACAATCCGGCGGCCGGTGAGCTTCGGCGCAAGCGACCGGACAACGGTCTCTACTTCAGGCAGTTCAGGCACGCGGCATTTTAAGAGCTAGCTTGCGGATCGATGAGAATATCGTCGCCTTCCGCTTTCACCTGGAAAAGATCCAGCTTGATGGAGGGATCAAAATCGTTCTCGCCGGTGCGGCAATCGTACGCCCACTCGTGCCAGGGACAAATCACCATATTGTCCTGCACATTTCCCTGCCCCAACGGCCCTCCCGCATGCGGACAAATACCCGCCAGCGCGTGCAGCTCGCCGTTGATGTTGCAGATCGCGTACGAATCGTCTCCGAGAGTCACTTCAGTCACCGAGCCGGGCGGCAGAGAAGCGAGCGAACCAACTTTTACGAATGCCATATCAAATGTTCTACCACGGAGGCAGTGAACTGCGGCGTGATTCATGGCCCGACGGCTACGTGGTCAGGCTCGGCGTAGTGAGAAAGGCCCGCATCGAGTGCCAAAATAACTGCCGGTTCAAGCCGGAAACCACCGAGTGCGCCATGCCGGGGAGAATTACGAACTGGCGGTCGCCGGTGGGAAGCTGCTTGTAGAAATCGAGCAGGTCGGCCACGGTAGCGATGCCGTCATACTCGCCGCGAATCAGCAACACCGGTGACAACACCTTGGCCGGATCCACCAGCGGCAGGTGAGAAGTCATATCGAGATAGGTGCCGGTAGGAACCTGATCGCCAAACTTCAGCTCCTGATCGGCGACGAACTCGGCCAATGCTGGATCGGAAGTGCCAACCTTATCGCGCGTGTAAATACTGCGGATCATGGCGCGATCCCGCAGGCGGGTGTTGTGCGTGCGGTAATAGTCGAGTTGTTTGGCTCGCTCGGTTAAGGTGGGCGAACCCTCGCCTTTATAGGTGAAGGCAGCCAGGATCAAGCGATCCACATGCTCAGGCTGCGCCATCGCGTAGGCACCGGCTCTCAGGCCGCCCGAAGACTCGCCAAAGATGTGAACCTTAGAACGGCCGGTTTCGCGCAGCACTAAATCGATGCCGGCTCGGAGATCCTCAACACCGCTGGCGATGTCTGAGTTG
>JBEKLB010000382.1:0-6592 GCA_050010415.1 Bryobacteraceae bacterium
TTCCGGGCGCAGCCTTCAAGGCGAGTCTATATACCGAAGGCCGATGGGCGGCAACGTCCGTTGGGCATCGCGGCACTGGAAGACAAAATCGTCCAGCAGGCCGTGGTGACGATCCTCAATCAAATTTATGAGGTCGACTTCAAGGGCTTCACCTACGGGTTCCGTCCGGGCCGCAGTCCTCATCAAGCGCTCGATGCGCTCGTTGTGGGACTGGAGCGGAAGAAGGTGAACTGGGTACTCGATGCGGACATCCGTGGCTTTTTCGATAACATGAGCCACGAGTGGACGACTAAGTTCATCGAGCACAGGGTGACCGACCCCCGAATACTTCGCCTGATCCGGAAATGGCTCAAGGCTGGAGTATCGGAGGATGGCCAGTGGTCGGAAACGAAGCAGGGTACACCGCAAGGAGCAGTGGTCTCACCGCTGCTCGCCAACGTGTATCTCCACTACGTGTTCGATCTATGGGCGGATGCCTGGCGCAGGAAAGTGGCAAGGGGCGATGTCATCATCGTTCGTTACGCCGACGACCTTGTGATGGGCTTCCAGCATCGAGCCGAAGCAGTGCGGTTCCTTGAAGAGTTTAAGGAACGACTGGCGAAGTTCGGCTTAGAACTTCACCCGGAAAAGACCCGGCTGATCGAGTTCGGGCGTTTTGCAGCCCACAAACGGAAACAGTGGGGCAAAGGGAAACCGGAGACCTTCACGTTCTTGGGCTTCACCCACTACTGCGGGCGACGCCACAAGACCGATACCTTCACCGTCTGGCGGATTACGTCGAAACAGCGAATGGTGGCGAAGCTGAAGACCATCAAGGTTGAGCTTCTCCGCCGGAAGCATGATCGCATCAGTCAGGTCGGTGCATGGCTTCGGAAGGTGGTCACTGGCTACTACCAATACCATGCTGTTCCCGGGAATATCGGTCAGTTGCGCACCTTCAGACAGCGCATAAATCGGCTCTGGCGAAACGTTCTGGTTCGTCGCAGCCAACGCGCAAAGAAGAAGTGGGAGTCGCTGACTCCGGTCTTCGACAGGTGGATACCCATACCCCGAATCCTGCATCCCTATCCTCACGCCCGCTTCAACGCCACTCATCCTTCATAAGAGCCGTATGCGTAGACGCGCACGTACGGATCCGTCCGGGGGGCGTTCAGTGATGAGCGTCCCTACCGGGACCAATGGCACTCGAACCTATTTGCTCCAACATGCCAAGGTCGATTGGTAAGACCGCAGATTTAGGGGAAGCCGACCAAAGACGATCCGGGACCTGACGCCACGTTCGTGATGCCTGCGTCTCTAATTTCACAAGATCCTGCCGAGATCAAAAAGGGTTGTCGTCCGCACTGGCGCCGTAGACAGCGGGAACATAAGCCCCTACTTGACGCAAATACACTGTCAGTTGTCCGCGATGGTGATACCAATGGTTTAGCATGATCGACCTAAGGAGGTCCCTTCTCGGAATCGCCAGGATCTCTCGATCACCGACCACCAGTTTCCACAATGTTGACAGCTGGCTATCATCTAGACCTGCTAGAACCTTTCGGGCCCTGGCCACACTTTCGTCGAAGGCCGAAAGAATCTCTGTAGCAGTCGATGGCTGCGGCCGAGGTATTGGTGCTGCGGGACACGGCGATTGCATCGCCATATCCGTGATTGCACCGGGTAACGTCGCTATATGAAGCCCCAGTTGACCCAGTGTCATCGACTTCTCATGCGGCCGCCAGAGGAGCTTCTCCACCGGAATGTGCTCCAACGCACGACGTGTGACAGGAGCTTCAAGTTCGAACTCTCCAAGCAATTCGCCTGCAGTTAACATGTTTCTCTCCTTCAAGGCTGCTTTGGATGACCTGGGAGAAGCCGCCAATCATTGCTGCGAAATCTCCCAGGGCCTATTCGGCTGTTGCCTATCAAGAATTCTCGGTGAGAGACAGACGTCACTCGCGTCTCAAAGCGCCCATCGGATTGTCCCGAAGTACCCTGATACTGGGGATCATGACTGCCAAAAGTCCTACGAAAGAAAGGATGACAATTACGCTGCTTAGCACCGGCGCGCTGATCGGATTGACTTCGAACAACAGACTCGAAAGCAGCGGAGTGAGTACGAAAGAAAAGCCGAGTCCGGCAACGATGCCAGCCGCTACGGGGCGAAGACCTGTATCGGATGCCATACGGACTATGTGGCCAGGTCTTGCCCCGAGAGCCAAGCGAATTCCAATCTCCTTGGTGCGTCGTGTGACGGCGTTTGCGGTTATGCCGTAGGTTCCGATCGACGATAGAAGAAACGCAATCCCCGCAAGCGCCCCAATCAGAATCGCCACAAACCGGCTCTGGATCCTCTCTTCCGCCACATAGTCACTCATTGGTCGCAGCGCTGCGACGGGGAGTTCGTTATCAAGACCTGCTACTTGCTGTCGAACCAGCGGAATTAGAGACGATGGAGAAGACCTGACGCGAAGAACGAAGTGAACATTTTGTCGGGAAGCCATGTAGTAAGGAAGATAAACCTGACCGCGCTCGGGCTCCGTAAGAGAATGAGAGTCCACATGTCTTATGACGCCGACAACCTCAGCCACATCTCTTCCAAAGTTGCCGTCTTCTTGTGACGCAACGTTAATCCGCTTACCCACGGCGGTTTGTCCTTCCCACAACTGGCTGGCGAGAACGTCGTCGATAATGGCCACTTTGCGGCGTGCACCCACGTCGGATGTATCGAAATTCCTGCCGGAGATAAAACGCACACCAAGGCTGTCGAAGAATCCAGCCGAGGCGGCGCGATGGTCGGCCATGAGCGTACTTTGTTCGTCCTTCGGAGCGAACTCGCGCCACGCGTAGTCATACCAGTTCGGCAACGCGTCGTCGAGCGGCAAGTGGGAAACGAATCCGACATGGTCAACGCCCGGCAGATTGGAGAGTCGCTGCTCAACATCGCGGAGAAAAAGCCAATTTCTGTCTGCCGATGCATAACGCTCGCCAAGCAAGGAAACGCGGAAAGTGAGAGCATTTTCCGCTTGAAATCCGGGATAGACGCGGAGGACATCTAGGAACGTGGTCACAAGCAGGATGGAAGACGTCAGAAGCAGAAAGGTCAAAGCAACTTCGCCCGAAATCAGAAGTTTCCGGAAGGTGTGCTTGCTATCCGTTGAGGATCTAGAGTTCTGACAAAGAAGAGCGGCCAGGTTTGCCTCGCGCGCCATCCACGCGGGAAACAGACCAAAGAGCACACCGCTTCCGATTGAGACAAGCACCGCTAAACACAATGCGGGAAGATTCAAGGCAATCGCAGTGTTTCGGGCGATGCCTTCCGGCTCAAGCATGGCGAGGGCTCTGAGGATAGCAAAGGACAAAAGAATCCCCGTGCCGCCACCAGTACAGGAGAGCAGAATGCTCTCAGTGAGCATTTGCCGCATAATCCTGGCTGGCTTTGCTCCAAGTGCGGCGCGCAGCGATATCTCGCTTAGGCGCTCGCTCGCGCGAGTCAGGAGAAGGATCGCCAGATTGGCGCAGACGATCAGCAGCACCAGGCCGGAGCCCGCAAATAACAGAAGGAGAGGAACGCGGACAGCCCTGGTCGCATCCTGCTGCAAAGGGAGAATCTGCAGGTGTAGATCCTGTTCCGAGTATTCGTGAAAGTTCGACCGCAGTTGCGCAGCGAGATTATTCAGCTTCGCCTGTGCCGGCTGGACGTCGATCCCCGGGCGTAAAGTCGCAATCAGGCGGACGTAGTCCTGATCGCGCGGTTGCCCAGACAGGTCCTGCGGGAAAGGGGAGTACACGTCGACCTCAGGCGGCACGGCAGCGCCGTTCGGGAAAAACAGCCTGAATCCCGCTGGAAGGATGCCGACGACAGTGTATGGCTGGCCATTCAGGAGGATCGCTTGTCCGAGGAGTTTCGGATCGGAGCCATAGCGATTCTCCCACAACTCATGACTCAGGATTACGACGTGCGCTCTCCCAGATCCTTGCTCATCTGGAACAAAGAATCGCCCGAGTTGCAGGTGCGGAGCCAACATCGAAAGGAAGTTGGAGGTTACCCAGCCGAGCTTTACCTGAACGGGCTCCCATTTGCCGGTTAAGGCGCCGGTCTGTACCCAAATGCCGCCAACCTGCTCGAAGAGATTGTTTGTGTCGCGCAGAGAGTAAAGCTCCGGGCCCGAACCAGGAGCGCGTCCCTCATTTCCGAGGTCCGTCCAGATCACGCAAAGCCGGCTTGCATGTGGATAGGGCAATGGTCGTAGGAGAGCAATATAGAGCACGCTGAAAATGGCGGTACTCGCACCGATGCCGATCGCGAGGGTCGTAATTGCGACGCATGTCAGCGCGGGTTTCCGGACAAACATTCGGATTGCCTGATGCAGATCCTGGCGAAGACTTTCCATTTCCCACGTGCCCCTGTGTGAAGATGGCCCTCGTTCGGCATTATCGACTAAGCCGTCCGGAGACAGCTCTGCGACTCGACCCTTCTTCCTATCCTGCAGAACTCCGTCATACCTTCTTTTGCTCCAGTGCAAGCAGGCACATTTTGGCGTCAAGTCCACCTGCAAAGCCAGTGAGTTTTCCGGCGACGCCGATGACGCGATGGCACGGCACAATGATGGATACCGGATTCCTCCCGGTGGCCGCGCCAACGGCTCTGGCCGCTTGGGGATTGCCCAATCGCCGAGCCAGTTCGCCATACCCTCTTGTTTCGCCATAGGGAATGGCGAGCAGAGCTTCCCATACGTTTCTTTGGAACGGCGTTCCTCGCAAATCGAGAGGAACCTTGAAGTTCCTTCGCTTTCCGGCAAAATACTCGGCAAGCTGCCGCTCTGTCTCAATGAGCACCCGATTGGTTTGGCTCTTGACAGACTCACCTAAGCGAACCCGCGCCGTGTCGTCATTCCCCCAGAGGATGGCTACCAGTGCATCCTCACGCGCGACGAGCTTCAACTTTCCCACCGGAGAATCGATTGTCTTTGAGGCCAGGCTCATTGGCTTGTTTCCTTGTTAGGCTGCAGAAGAATTGTTCCCGGCTGCATTTTCAGCCGCCGCCCAGAGATGCTGGGCTGCATAGGCTCGCCACGGCCGCCAGCCTTCCGCGCGGCCTAACAGGCCTGCCGGACTAACCTCCGCTCCGCTGATTGAAGCCGCTCCGCGCAGGAGCCCCAGGTCAGTTGCGGGAAAGGCATCCGATTCGCGGATGGCGCGAAGGGCAATGTACTGCGCGCTCCATTCACCAATGCCGCGAATCGCCTTGAGACGAGCCACAGTCTCCGTGAGAGCACCCAGCCGATGAAACAAGCTGGGGTCGGCGACTGCGGCTCGCGCCACCCCCGTCAGCGTCGACAGCCGTGCAGCCGGCATTGCCAATCCGATGGAGGAAGCCGAAGCCAGTCGCGATGCGTTGGGAAATGCGCGGGAGAGCAAGCGATGATTCCGGAATGGCTTGGGAACGGAACGGCCGTGCAACTCGACCAGCCGGCCTGCAAGCTGGCGTGCGGCGGCCACACTGATCTGCTGGCCAAGCACGGCGCGGACGGCGACCTCGAATCCATCCCACCCACCGGGAGCACGCAGACCTGGCCGCTGTGCAATCAGTCCGGCGAGCGCTGGGTCCAAGGCGAGATGTTGGTCGATCGTCTCGATGTCCGCGCCGAGGTCGAACAACCGTCGCAGGCGCGCGACGATTGCCGGTAGTGCCCTGACATTTGGAAACAAGATGCTGACCTCAAGGCTTTGAGTCCTGGGGAGGTGGGCCACCGCAATGCTGCCCACGGCGCCCTCGATTTCCACGGTGCGGAGATAGCGCTCGTCTTCGACAATTTCCACGCCTGGAATGGCGCGCGCTTGCAAAAATATGAGCATATTCTCCCAATCGTAAGGAGGACGATAGCAAAGGCGAAGCACTACGTGACTTTCCTGTTCTTCTGTAACTTTCCTTCTACGCAGCGTGCGCGGAGGCCGATGGAACAAATCGAGGAAAGTCTCGTTGAAACGCCTTAGACTGCCAAAACCTGCTGCCGCGGCAATGCCGGCCATGGACATGTCCGTATCGTGAATAAGCTGCTTTGCGAACAAGACTCTGCGTGTCTGCGCGACCGAGACAGGCGACGCGCCCAAGTGCTGGACAAATAGACGGCGCAATTGACGGCCGCCCACGCCTAACCGCTCCGCCAGCTTCTCCACGCTGTTCCCGGCTCCATCCAGAGAGCCTTCGGCTATCAAAGCCAGAGCGCGAGAGACTGTATTGGAAGTGCCTCGCCACGAGGCAAGTTCCGGAGCGATTTCCGGACGGCAACGAAGACATGGCCGGAACCCCGCTTCCTGCGCCGCGGCGGCGGAGCCATAGAAGGTGCAATATTCGAATTTGGGAGTGCGTGCGGGACAGATCGGGCGGCAGTAGACGCCTGTGGACGAGACTCCCACGAACAAGAGGCCATCGAAACGTGCGTCTCGGGTTTGCAAGGCGCGATAGCAGATCTCATGGTCTGGTGGTTCCATGTGCCAATTGTGCCATGCCTGGAGATCTGAACTGGCGGTTTTCGGACGCGATCGCTTTCAAGTTCTCCGAGCAAAACTGTGGTCCTCATTCGGTACCTGACGGTCCCAGTTGCCG
>JBEKLB010000383.1:0-6544 GCA_050010415.1 Bryobacteraceae bacterium
AGCACCCACCCAGGTCGTTCGGCGGCAGGCTTGCCAGATGGCTTCCGTTGTGGTGGTTCCGCCATTGTAGGGGAATGTGTCCAGTGCGATATCGATCTCGCTGTATGTTTGGAGGAACCGATAGTGATCGGAAGGGCCCTCCAATCGCACCCTGGATGGGGAGACTTCGTGCTGCTCGAAGAGGCCATGCACAAAATCCCGCGCGCCCGTCGACGCCAGAGCACTGTTCTTCAAAATCAGAGAACTCTCGGGTACCCGGCGCAAAATCTCGCTGAACGCTTCAATCACCTGATTGGTGATCTTATATTGCGACGCCATACAACCGAAGGTGATGGCTCCCTTGCCGAGGCACGGCGGATCGGCGACGTCGGGCACCGGATAGTCGACTTCGAACGTCAGATAACTGCCAGCGACGCGCAGGATTTTCTCGCAATAATACTGCTCCTCAACCGGCGGAATCACGATGTCGTCGCCGATCAGGTAGTCGTAACTGGACATGCCGGTGGTGGCGAACATATTGAACCATCCCACGATCACCGGGGCCGGCCGCTGTACAAATAACGGCAAGCGCTCGATTCGGCTGTAGCCATTCAGGTCGACGAGAAGATCAATTCCCACAGTCTCAATCTCTCGGGCAAGCGCGTGGTTGGAGAGCCGGGAAATATCGTGAAAGCGATCTTGTGAGTCACTGCGATAGCCATGCTGAATCCTGGACGCCGGTGAATCCGAGAATAGATGGATTTCGAACTTTTGACGATCGTGATGATTGATCAGCCCCCATACCGGCTTCATCCAGTTGTGATCCTGAAAGAATGACGAGACATAGCCGATCCGCAAAGGTTGATCGTCCGCTTTCGCGCGGCGTGGTGAGCGCGGAGGGATGGCGGACTCCGGGAATTGGGACTCGGCAAAAGAGCGGCGCGCATCCAGGATGGCCTGGTTACCGCTCGCCGGACTTCCGGGAATCACCACGGCAATAGCCGACAGCGGCAAGGCCAGAGCGCTTCCAGCGGCAGCCTGCTCGAAAAAGTGCAACGCTTCGTCCACCTGCCCCAGCTTGAAAAGGACCTGCCCGAGATTGTGTTGAGCCTCCGGCCAATCTGGACGAATCTCCAATGCCTTCGAGAAGCAAATCATCGCGTCCGCGTATTCGTCTCGCGAGCTCTCCGCGCATCCTGCTGAATACCAGGCGCGCGGAAGGGTCGGGTTCAGCTCTAGCGATCGCTGGTAGGCGCCGATGGCCTCCGGAATGCGCCTGAGTGTCTGCAGCGCGTCACCGAGGTCGCAGTGCAGGTCTGCATCATCGGGCGACAGCTCAATGGCGTGTTTTAAGGTCTCCAGACGCTCGGCGCGATGGTCTTCCTGCTCGGCCAAGGCTTGAGTATAGTTGGTTCGATGCTTACTTTGAGCTGACCACCACTTGGCCGTGAGTCCCGTTTCCTTCCACGCAGATGCGTTCGTAGGCTTCGATGACGGGATCGTTCCCTGCGTGCTTGGCCGGAAACGTGAGGTTGTTCCAGTCGTCGGCCGGCGTCTTGTCGGTGATTCTCCGATTGGGAATGGTAATGGTGAACGGCCTGGTCAGCACCGTGGGGTCGGTGTAAGTGGCGTCGTAGGTAAATCGGTCACCACTAGGATCGAAGATGAAGCGCTCGGCAATGGTCGCGTTCTCGCTGACAAATTCCCCGCTCCGGCCAAGGCGCGCCTTCGAATTATTGTTGGTGGTCTCCACCACCAGCGTGTTGCCTTCCCAGTGGCCACGCGAATCGCCGTTCCATAGCTTGAGATTCGCCGGAAGGTGCGGTGAGCCGTCCAGATGGATCAACCGGTTGCCAGAATCGAAGAGGAACAGGACGGTGCCCGGATACTGACGAATCTCATAGCCGTGCCACATGAACGACTTAGTTGGTCCACCTGGGGCGCATCGTGCGAATGGCTCGACATATTCCGGCTTGATCGGATTGTTCAGGTATTTCAAAAACTCCTGCTGTTTCGCGCGCGCCCAGGGCTGGAACGGAATCTGCCCGTCCGCGGGATCGGTGATGCGGCTGGGAGCGCGTTCATTGCGAGGTTTGACTCGCCGGGCATTCTGACCGCCGTTCCCGGGAGGCGCTTCATCATCGGCTCCGAGCGGTCCCTGCGGATCTGTCAGGTTATTGTGATTGCCAATGGTATTGGACCAGTGGCCGGAGACGTCAGGCTGCCCGTCGGCGAGACGCGCGCCGGTCCATTCACCCTTTGGCGTGGGGACGAAAGATGCCTCCCGCCAGCCACGTAAATTTTGAGCCGAGGCGGCCAAAGGCAAAATAACGATCGCGCCGAGGAGGAAAGCAAAGTCTTTTCTCATAATTACCTCATCTATTTCGTCGACGGGATGGGATAATACTGGTCGAAATCCAACGTCGCGCAGTAGTTCTCAATGATCTGGGCATTCGGCTCCAGCCGGCGATAGAGCAGCACCTCAATGGACCAGGGCCGAGTGTATACTTTTGGATCCTCGAACGTGGCGCGATAGCGAATGGTGTTGCGATCCAGATAGTTCCAGCGTTCCACCAAGTGGAGTTCATCGCTATTGAAATTTCCCACGCGATCGAGCCACGTTTCTCCGTTGAAATCGGTAACGTCCACCAGCAATGTGTCGCCCTCCCAGTGGCCGCGTGAGTCTCCCAGCCAGAAATCGATGTGGCCGTCCGGGTGTTCGGTGGCATTGGTGTGGATGGTACGAACGGGATGTCCGAATTCGAAGAGCAGGGTCAGGTCGCGCGGGCGCTGGAAGATCTGGAATGGTTCATTGTTGTAGATACCGCGCGGGGTTCCGAGGGTGAAGCACTTGGTTCGCGGATCGGCCGTAGCGCGCGCAGCGAAGTTTTTCGAGCGCTGCTCAAGCGCCGCCGGCTGGTAAGGAATTACGTTGCCTTCCACCACACCTACCCCGGGCGGCCCGTCCTTGGTTGCAAGATGCGGCTCTAGCCCATAATCAGCGCCGCTGAGCGATTGCCAGATACCGGAAAAGTCGGGTTTCCCGTCAGTGCCGCGTGGAATATTCGACGCTGGCGTTTGGGCGAACGCCGCGAGCGCTAGTCCCAGAACCGCGAGCAGAGCCAGGACGCGAGCCCTCATTGGTTGGCCCCCGGCGCGTCCCCGCCCGAGGAGCCGGTAAACAGATTCCGGCCGTCCGGGAACTTAACGCTTGTGCCGTTGACGGTCGGCATACCGCTTTTCGCGCGATAGCCTTTCACCACCACCTCCAGGCCGGTTGGAAAGTCGGTCTTCCTTAGTCCACGCCGCAAGAGCGCATTGGGCGCGCCAAACTCAATGGCCCAATTCTTGGCCTTGCCCTGGTCATCCTTTACATCGATGTAAATCCATCCGTGCGGATTGGTCCACTCCACCTTGGTCAGCGTTCCCGTAAGCGTCACCGGCTGATTGACGTCATATTCCGCCGCGAACGAGTGATGCGCCAGCGCCGGAATGCCCGCTAGCGCCACGGTACAGATGAGGAAACGAAATGTATCGAAGCGCATGGCTAGTCCTTCTTCGCGTCTGCTTTCGGCGGAGGCGGCGCAAGTTTGACCAGCGTTCCACCCTGTGCTTCGTAATCCTCAGCGCCAGCCGCTCCCGCCACCTTGAATCCTGCTTTGGTCAGGATGTCCGCCGCACGCCCGCCGCGCGCCGCGTGATTGGAGAGCGCGATGATGGTCCGGTCTTTCGGGATAAATGGCAGGCTCTTTTCCAAGTCGCCGATTTGGATGCTCAGATAAACTGGAAATCCCCCAATGCTCGTCACTTCGTCGGGCCGCCTGACATCGACGATCAAGACCTGGTCCGGTTTGCTTAGCAGGTCGTCAATTTCGACGCGGGTGAGCACCTTGGCCTGCGACTTCCTGGCTTGCTTGGGGGCGTCTGCCTGACCAAAGGCGAAGGTCGCCGCAAAAAGAATCGTTAAAATTAGTTTTTTCATATCTCTCCTTTTTCTGCCTTAGAAAACTACCTTCAATCCGAGCTGGTTGTCCCGAGCGGTGGTCCCGGTGGCCGTAGCGGTAATCTGGCCGAACAGCGCATTTCCGAGAACCGTGTTGGGAGGGCCCAAGGCCGGTGTGTTGGTTGCGTTGAAAGATTCGATGCGAAGCTGCGCGCTGACCCGCTCCGTGATCCGGAACGATTTATGGAGGGCCAGATCGAGATCCACCAGCCCAGGTCCACGAATCACGTCACGACCCGCGTTGCCGTAGGTATAAGGCGCGTTCGCGACAAAGGCCGCGGTGTTGAACCATTCGCCGACCGTCGGGTTGGCTAGCTGCCAGTTGCCAACGACATTGGGCCGGTCCACACCACTGCCGGTATTGGATGGGTTGCCATTCACGGTGATGTTGAGCGGCATGCCCGTGCTGGCCGTGAAGATGGGAGCAAAGCTCCAGCCTCCGAGGATCGCGTCGGTCACGCGATTCCACTGGGAGCCGAACTGCCGGCCCTGTCCAAAGGGAAGCTGATACACCATACTGCCCACGAAATGTTGCGTCATGTCCAGGCTGGAAACAGATTTGTCCGCCATCCAATCCTGCTGATCCTGAACGCCAGCTGTGTCGCCCAGCGAGATGGTTTTGGAGTACGCGTAAGACGCGATGAAAGTAAGCCCCTTGGAGAAACGCTTTTCGATCTTGGCCTGCAGGCTGTTGTAATCGCTCCAACCATCTTTTTGGATGCGCACGATGTTGGCGAGCGTGATGGTGTCGCCGGTGCCCGGCACCTCGGTGCTGTGATAAAGGCGATTCGCGTTGATGTTGCCCGCTTCGGGCGGCGCGGGGTTGCCGTCGATCTGGCGCCACATGTGGTCCAGCTTGTTGCCGTAATAGCCGACCTCCACAAGAATGCTGCCAGGCAGCTGGCGTTGGATGTTGAAGTTCCACTGGTAATCGGTGGGTGTCACGCCCTTGCGATCATAGGAAACCAATTCGACATTGGACGCATTGGCGAGGCTGAGAGCGTTGGAAGCGAAGCCCTGGCTCAGAATGAGGGTCGGGGCCAGGTTCTTGTTGGTGGTGAAAACACTTCGCAGGGCATTGGGCGGATTTACTTCGAGCGACTGCATGCCGCCCTCCGTGATCATATTGGAATAAAACACTCCGGCCCCGACTCGGATCACCGTCTTGCTATCCAGGCTGTAAGCCACTCCCAGACGCGGCGCCCATTGGTTGTAGTTGATGTTCTGGAGCGCGCGGGCGGCAATGCCGCTGCCTTCTGAGCCGGCCGGCACCAGCACCGGATGTCCGGGGTTGGTGTCTTCGTCAAAATTGGAAATCGTGTTGTTCTTCTGAACCGAGGGTGGGTCCAACTCGTAGCGCAGACCGATGTTCAAGGTGAGTTTCGGCGTGATTCTCCAGTCATCCTGCACGAAGAAGTTCGTCCAGGCAGAGCGCAGGGCGAGGTACGAATAATTCGAGAGGCTTTGGGTGTAAGCCGCGCCCAGCAAGAAATCCGCCAGCGGATTCTTGGTGTACTGTCCATCGAAGTCAAAAACGCCGCTTGAGAGCTGGGAGCTGAGAAAGTTAGTTTGCAGCCAATACTGTTGTACGCCGAATTTCAGACTGTGCTGTCCCTTGGACCACGTCACATCGCCCGATAGCTGCCGATCCTGGGAGGCGTCGGCGTTGGGAACGTTGGTGACGCCCAGGCTGGGATAGCCGGTGATGACGATATCGGAAAATCCAGGATTCACAGTCGAGACGCCGGGAATGCCAACGCTGGTGAGGGATTGGTTCGGGTAGTAGTTCGTCCACGCCAGATCGTTCCAGCCGGCTCGGATGGAGCTCACTATGGTGGGCGTCCAGATCTGGTTGTAACCCATCACGAAGCTCTTGCTATTGGTGGCGGTAGCGCCAGCGCCCGAATAGTATTCGCCATGGTCCGGCGGTAGAGGCGCTGACACCACGGTGTCCGATACCTGATCGCTGAAACGGAAGAAAAGGTTTTGTTTGTCGTTGATGATCTGATCGACGCGCAAATCCCAACGGTGATTGTCTTCGTTCGACGGGCTCTGGTAGTTGTAATTGCTCGTGGCCGCGCTGGTCAGAGGCAAAGGAACGAACGAGAGAATGTTCAGCGAGACAGGGTCGATGCTGCTGAACGGAATCTGATTTCCGGGGTACGCAGTCTTGGTATACGGATCGATGATGGTTGACGAAAAAATCCCGTTTCGCTGCGCCGCGGTGGGCACAGTGCTGAGCGTGGTTGTGGACTCACGGATGTAGGTAGCCTCAAAATCGCCGAAGATGAATGTCTTGTTGTGAACGATTGGGCCGCCTGCCGAGGAACCGAACTGGTTGCGCTTGTAGGGCGGTTTGTAAGTGGCGAAGAGGTTCTTAGCATCCACCACGTCGTTGCGAATGAATTCAAACGCGCTGCCATGCAGCTCATTCGACCCCGATTTCAGCGCCACGCTGACGACGCCCGAGGAGGAACGCCCAAACTCGGCTGAATAGCCGTTGGTGACCACCTTGAATTCCTGAATAGCGTCCACGGACGGCTTCACCACTTCCTTCTGGCC
>JBEKLB010000384.1:0-6543 GCA_050010415.1 Bryobacteraceae bacterium
GCTCGATGATTCCCTTCCCCAGGTGAACCGCTCCGGCAGCATGGCCAGCCGCCCACTCGTCGTTCTCGCGAGTGTCGATCAAAACGTGCGCCTCACCCGCTGCCCGCATGCGCTGATAGTCGGCCATATCGATCTCCTGAATCCGGCTTTTGGCCGCGTTCACCAGTGCGAGAAAAGCTGGATTGTGAAGCTTCGGTGCGCTCATTTTAATTCACCCGCTCGATCCGCGCGCCTACGCGCGCCAACTTTTCCTCGATTCTCTCATAGCCCCGGTCGATGTGGTAAACACGATCTATCAGCGTTTCTCCGCGCGCCACCAGACCAGCCAGCACCAGCGACGCGCTGGCTCTCAGGTCGGAGGCAATCACCTGCGCGCCCGTCAGCTCAGCTACTCCCGCCACAATTGCCTGCCGCCCTTCCACCCGGATATTCGCTCCCATGCGCGCCAGCTCCTGGGTATGCATGAAGCGGTTTTCAAAGATGGTCTCGCTGATGAACGAGATTCCCTCGGCCGGCGTCATGAGCGCCATATATTGAGCCTGCAGGTCCGTGGCAAATCCGGGATACTCTTCGGTTGTGATATCGGTGGCGCGCAGCCGGGATGACGCTTTCACGCGCAGCGCCCCGCTGCCCGCTTCGGTTACACTCACGCCCGCCTGGCGCATCTTGGATGCCAGCGCATCCAGGTGTTCGGGAATGAAACCGGAGACCACCAGGTCGCCGCGCGTGATGGCTCCGGCGATCAGAAACGTGCCGGCTTCGATTCGATCGGGAATGATGGCGTGCGTTGTTCCATGCAAACTGGAAACGCCCCGCACTCGAATGCTGGAAGTGCCGGCGCCCTCCACCACGGCTCCCATTTTGTTCAACAGCAAAGCCAGGTCCTGCACTTCCGGTTCGCGCGCCGCGTTGCTGATCAGGGTCTCGCCCTGGGCCAAAACCGCGGCCATGAGGACGTCTTCGGTGCCGGTTACCGTGATGCGATCGAAATGCACCTGCGCGCCTTTCAACCCGCGCGGCGCTCGCGCTTCCACGTATCCGTGCGAGTGGTGAATTTCCGCGCCCAGTTGCTCCAATGCCGCCACATGCAGATTGATGGGCCGCGCGCCGATGGCACAACCGCCGGGCATGGAGACGCGCGCGCGGCCGGTGCGCGCCACCAGCGGCCCCAGCACCAAGCTCGATGCCCGCATGGTCTTCACCAGATCGTAGGGCGCCTCAGGACGGTCGAGTTTTTCCGCGCGGACCGTCACGTCACCACTCGAAACATCCAGTTCGGCCCCGGTGTGCTGCAACAGCCGTTGCATGGTTCCGATATCACGCACCGGCGGGATGCGCTGCAACTTCACCGGCTCGCTGGTGAGCAAACATGCCGCCAAGGCGGGCAGCGCGGAGTTTTTCGCGCCGCTTACCGCGATCTC
Source organism: Bryobacteraceae bacterium (assembly GCA_050010415.1). Classification (GTDB taxonomy): domain Bacteria; phylum Acidobacteriota; class Terriglobia; order Bryobacterales; family Bryobacteraceae; genus Palsa-89. The sequence goes on from JBEKLB010000384.1 coordinate 1,422, forward strand.
GCCTTCGAGCGGCACGCCGCCATGAATCCGAAACTTATCCATATTCTATTGGCTCTTCAAGAATCTATTGGCTCTTTAATCTATTAGCTCTTTAGCGCATCCGAAATTCGACCGCCCGCAGCCGCCAGCTGGGCTTCGGCGGACGCGCGATCGAGCGACAACCGGGCCATCATAATCGCTACCGGAACGCTGTCGCGCGCCTCCACCAGCAGCTCGCCCGCTCGTTCATAAGGGACCGCCGCGCTCAATGCAATAATCCGCGTGGCCCGGTCCCGCAGTTTGGTATTGCGTGGCTGCACGTTCACCATTAGATTCCCAAACACATATCCCAGGCGAACCATCGCGGCGGTGCTGATCATATTCAATACCAGCTTGGTCGCGGTACCCGCCTTCATGCGGGTGGATCCGGCGATCACTTCGGGCCCCACCAGCGGTGTAATCGCAATCCGAGCGCAACGCGCCAACGGCGAATCGGGCGTACAACTGATTCCGATAGTCAGCGCACCCAGTTTGTTCGCCGCCTCCATCGCGCCCAGCACGTATGGAGTGCGGCCGCTGGCGGCGATTCCTACCAGAGCATCTTTGCCCGTGAATCCTCCATCCAGCAGATCGCGCATCCCAGTCTCGGGATCATCTTCAGAAGCCTCGGTGGCCCGGGCCAGCGCCGCCTCGCCACCAGCAATGATGCCGTGCACCAAGTCCGGCGGGACTTGAAACGTCGGCGGACACTCGGCAGCGTCCAAAACGCCCAGCCGTCCGCTGGTGCCGGCCCCGATGTAAAACAGACGCCCGTTCGCGCGCAGCAATTCCACGATCCGATCCACTGCCTCCGCAATACGCGGAATCTCAGCGGACACCGCCGGAGCTACTTGCTGATCGTTTTGATTGATGATTGCGAGCGCCTCGGCCGTTGGGAGGGCGTCCAGGTTGGCCGAGGATGCGTTGGCCTGCTCGGTGAGCAGGCCTTCGAGGCTCGCGGGTTTCAGGGGTTTATGCGCTGAAGGAGCTGCCGCACCCGCAGGTGCTCTTCACGTTCGGATTATTGAACTTAAATCCGGAACCTTCCATGGACTCGACGTAGTCCACTTCGGCGCCGTCTAGATACAGCAGGCTAGCCTGGTCGATGAACACCTTCAGATCGTCGAATTTATAGGTCTTGTCCAGCATGTTCGGCGTATTCTCGAAAGCCATGGAATAGCTGAATCCGGAGCACCCGCCACCCACCACTGCGATGCGGAGCCCGGCTGGCTTGGGGTCCTGCGATCCCAAGATCTCCCTCACCTTGCTAACGGCCGTTTCGGTCAGTTGAACCATTGTCTTAAGATCTCCTGTCAGGTGAATTATTTAGTCTGCTGAGTCTCTAGCAGCTATTATCGCCTGAACGCCCTGCTATCGCAACACGTCAGTCGCCAACGATTTAGATGCTAAACTCCCAACTAGGATGCAGTGACAGGATGCACTCCCGGCCAAATCTCGCTATTTGCCCCCAACTGACTGCAACCGCAAGCGGTTGGCATACGTCTGCCAGGATGTATGAGCGGTCTTGCTGGCACACTTCCGTATCCTGCGTCCGGCACGCGGGTTCAGGCCAAAACCAGAGTGGATCACCGGAATTCTGAAGAGGCCGCCCTGGTCAGGCGTGTGCAGGCCAGGGACGAAATGGCCTTCCGCGAGATCGTGGAGCGCTATCAAGCCAAGGTGTTCTCCATCATTTATGGGATCCTGCGCAATCATAACGACGCTGAGGACATCGCCCAGCAGGTGTTCGCCAAGATTTACTTCTCCATTCAGAGCTTCGATTTTCGCAGTTCTCTGCTGACCTGGATTTACAAGATTACGGTCAACGAATGCTACGATTATCTGCGCAAAAAGCGCGTCCGGAAGCTGGTTTACGAGAGCGATTTTTCCGAGGAAGACGCCCAGCGGATGCAGAACAGCGAGAGCGCCACCGGACAGGCTCCGGCGGTGGATACCCAGCTGGCGCGCAAAGACCTGGTGGTCAAGCTGCTGGCCAAGCTGTCCAGTGAGGATCGGAGTCTGCTGTTGCTCAAGGAAGTGGAAGGGCATTCGGTGGAAGAGTTGTCGCAGATGACCGGGATGAACGAAAATACAATTAAGGTCAAATTGTTTCGAGCTCGCCAGAAGCTGTTGAAGGTGGCGCAGCGTTTGACACGCGGCGGGCCGTCACTGGCCTGACCGTCGCTGGCTTGACTGGATGCGAAGTGTGATAGAACAGTTGGAACATTGTTTGTCGTTAGTGGATTGACGACAGTAGATTGACAGCAGCAGGTTGACAGCAAAACGGACGAATCGATCCGTAAAAGTCTAAGTGAGCGGTCTTTTTTGAGGGAAGAAGTCATGCATCAGCACATTAGGGAAAACCTTGAAGATTATCTCAAAGGTGAGAATCCGGCCGAATTTCACGCGCACTTGGGAGAGTGCGCTGAATGCACCGAAGAACTGCAATCGCTCGTGGCGCAATCGCAACTCCTGCGGTCGCTCAAGAGTGCTCCCGACGTCGAACCGCGCGCCGGCTTCTATGCCCGCGTAATCGAGCGGATCGAATCACGGCCAGCGTCGATCTGGTCCGTGTTTCTCGACCGGAAGTTCGGCTTCCGGCTGGCGGTGGCTTCGGCCGCGCTGGTCGCGCTGCTGGGAACCTACCTGGTGACCTCGGAACCGAGCGGTCCGGAATATTCCTCCGCCCCCGCGGTGGTTCTGACGGACACTCCACAGGCCGCTCAGGTGAGCGCTCTCGAAAATGACCCGCGGCAGCAACAGCAGCGCGATGCCGTGCTGGTGGATCTTGCCAGTTACCACCAGTAGGGCCATGTTTGCTCCGGATCAGCCGACCTGGCAAAATCCGCGCATCCTGACCACGCTGATCCTGGTGTTCCTCACCGGTGCCATGGCTGGCGCCATCGGAATGCAGTTCGGCCTGCATCAGAAACTGCGTGACAACGCCCGGTATTGGAGCGACAAGAAGGAATTCTCCTACGACCAGCTCCAGAGAGACTTGAATCTTACGCCAGATCAGTCCGAACGCATGAAAACGGTGCTGGACGATTTTGTGAAGTACCACGACGATCTCGAAGCACAAATCGAGGACGTCCGCGCCACCGGCCGCAACCGGATCCTGCAAATTCTTACGCCCGAGCAACGCAAGCGCTTCGAACACCTTTCCGGGCAGCTTCCAGGACACTAACCATAGGCGCCGCCAATTCGCCGTAAAATCGGCAAGGGTGCCGGGACTGCTTGGCTATTGCATATAATCCGAGCTGATGGTAAGCTGTGAATGAACCGTGGATTGATTTAGGTTTCACCGCAAGGTGGGGCTGGCTAATTGCAACCACGCTAAAAAATGCTAAAGGTGAGTCGGTCTTCACGAAACTAAACCCCCTGTGGCGCATGCCCAGGGGATTTTTATTGGTAGACCGGGTCGCCGGAGAGGATCGTTCGATGACGGCGCCTTTACCTCCTGCAGCCGCTCTTTTTGGCCGGGAGGGTGAACTCATCTCCCTGAGCGTTGCAACCGACCCGAAACTTTTGGAGGATTTACTGGAGGCTCTCGCCTCCCTGGATTTCCCGGTCAACCCTCAGCTTTATCACCGGCCGACCGAGGTATTGGTTGAGTTTCCAGCTTATTTGAGCCAAGTGGAGCGCGTGCGCGAAGCCCTTTTACGCCAGGGCTTTGACGGCGGCATCCGCGTGTCGCGTCCGTTGGTCCGCGCGACAGGGCGGTAAACGCAGCCGCCTAAGCGCTGGGTTTGCCGGCGGCTGTCTTACTAGCCGCGCATTTGCGCTCTACCGCCTTCATCAACCGGACTTGAACTTCTGCTGGAATTTCCTTCTCCTGCATTCCCTTATAGACCTTGATGGTCTTTTGGGTGGTGTCGAGAATCACAAAACAGTTGGGACACTCGTTAATATGTGCCTCCAGTTTGCGGCGCAGTTCCACGTCCACGGTTGAATCCAGATAATCGGTGAGCTCCTGCAAAAACTCTTTACAGGTAAGCAAAAACGTCGTCCCCTTTCCGTCGGAAAAATCGCGTCAGCTTCTCCCGCAATTGCAGACGCGCGCGCAACAGGCGGCTCTTCACCGCCGGCACCGAAATACCCAGCGCTTGGGCGGTTTCCTCGGTGCTCAGTTCTTCGATGTCTCTGAGTACGAAAACGGTGCGGAAGTCCGGCTTTAAACTTTCGACGGCATCATCCAGGATCTTAGCCAGTTCCTCGCGCGAGTACTGCTGCTCGGGATTTTCGTCCCAGACCGCTATTTCGCGCACTACGGTATCTTCGCCCGTATCGAGCGGCTCATCCAGCGGAACCGTCCGGTCGGACTTTCGCTTCCGCAGCTTCATGAGCGATTCGTTGACAGCAATTCGGACAATCCAGGTGTAAAACTTAGATTGCCCTTGGAAATCCCCTAAATGCTCGAACGACTTCATGAAGGTCTCTTGAAGCACGTCCTCGGCATCGGTATCGTTCTGAGTAATGTGTTTGGCCAGGCGGTAGATCTTGCGCGAGTACCGGTTCACCAGCTCACTGAAGGCCGCAACGTCTCCTTCGCGAGCCTTTGCCAGCAACCCGGACTCGTCGAACACCCCTGCTTCGGTGGTGGCAGGCATTCTTTTTCTATACTACCACTCGGACCAAATTGGTCCACTAGCGCCGCATGGCGGCTTCGATCTCGTCCGCGGAATACGGGACGCCAGGCGTGAGCAGTTCCGCGCCCTCTTTGGTCACTAGGAACATGTCTTCCAAGTAGTACCCTTGGCCCCCAATGGAAGCAATCGGCTCAAACGCTATGGTGGTGCCCGCGCGCAGCGGGCCCCCGACGTGGCCCTCGTCGAGATTAACCGTGTGAATTGCCCAATAGGGAACCTTCTCCCGCTTGGACCACTCCTCGATGGCCTGTTTTGCGAGTGAACTCCTGGCAGATTGGCCCTGGCGTAACAACTCGGCGCGCCAGACCTCGAAAACTTGATCTTGTGTGGCTCCCGCCCGCAACGATTTTGTGCCTGCATGATATGCGGAGACAAAGATGTTCCAGATCTCGCGCTGATCGGCGCTGTAACGGCCCGATACCGGAACCGTCCTGCCGAGGTCGCCCCCGTAGTAG
>JBEKLB010000385.1:0-6536 GCA_050010415.1 Bryobacteraceae bacterium
ACATAAGTTCTTGCCGGGGGATGGGTCGAAACAGTGCAGGAATCTTGATATGCAGACGCGGGCGGTAGCTGTGGCTGTAGCAGGGGTGTCGGAAAAAAATAAACAAATGGAAAAATCTAGTGTACACTCGACTATACTCGGGAACCAATCAAAATGGAAATCGGGGCTCTCTCGCACATTCACGACCTCGTCCGTAAGTAGTAGCGAACTTCAGTAATGGCAAGACTCAGGAGGCTCGAATGAAATTCGTCCATCGGTTTGCTCAAGTTGCCACCATAGCAACGCTGAGCTGTCTACCATTATTCTCCCAGCCCAATCCGGGCGTTGGAGATTGGAAGCTTAACACCGCGAAATCCAAGTCCAGCACGGGTCTTCCACAGCAACAAACGACCCATGCAGAAGCATCTGGAGACGGACTTAAGAGCATTACAAAGGGCACCTCAGCGGACGGCAAATCAATATCCTACTCCTGGACGGCGAATTTCGATGGAAAGGATTATCCGATCACTGGGGACGCGCCCAGTGGGGCCGATACCGTCGTCATCAGACGAACCAATGCCAACACCTTCGACGCAACGCTGAAGAAAGGCGGCAAGGTGGTTCAAACCACCAAGACCGTCTACTCCAAAGATGGAAAGACTCGAACGCAAATGCTAAAAGGCACCGACGAGCATGGCAAACCGACAAGCACCACACTTGTCTATGACAAGCAGTAGAGGCGCGAACACCGCGTAGCCATTGGGAGTGTTAGACCGGCGGATTGAGAACGCCGCAGCCCAAATCGGGATCGCAGACCTGTTCGTGCCACATGTAGGCTCAAGAGCATGGGCGATAGCGCTCGACTGCAACCGGGTCCAGGAATTCGCCTGCCATTGGGCACCGCTTCGAATGAGCCGCGCCAAGGTCACTCTCTTTTGTAAGTCCTTAACCTTCTCGGTTCTCATGATTTACAAATATTTCGCTTACCCGAAGGCAAAGCTCACGTCTATTTAAACGCAAGGGCCAAGCGACGACATTCAATCCTCGGTCGTAGAAGGCCATTCGCAGAAGGAGTGTATCTGCCATGTACAGCAGAATTGGTGTGTCTGGAATCGCCATCGGTGCGGCCTTACTGGTTGCAATGTCCGCCCCTGTGCTAAGAGCTGACTCAGCAAACAAAAAGACGGTACTGTCCGTATCGGAAGCAGTCCAAGTCCCCGGAATGGTGCTGCAACCCGGCACTTACGTGCTTGAGCTGCCGAACAACCCGTTGGATCGCAACATTGTCCGGGTGTTCGACGAAGATCAGAGTCATTTACTCACGACCTTTATGGCAATCCCCGACTACCGTTTAAAGCCGACAAACCACACCGTGATCCAGTTGGAAGAGCGTGAGTCAAATGCTCCGCAGGCGATCCAAGCGTGGTTCTACGCCGGGGAGTCGGATGGTCTGGAATTTATTTACCCGAAATAGAAGGCCGGGCAGTCTGCTGATCACGTTTCGCGATTCATAACAATACAGTCTGCTCGAAAGTCGAATCAAAACGGCCCTGAACCTGGCACATCCTTCTCAAATGGACCTTGCCAAAATGTTGACGGAGCTTCGTGTCCAGCGGGATTGTGCGATGCTTGCCCCATGGGGAAGAATCCATCCTTTGGCGAGGAATTCATCACCTATGAAACCGTCTGTTCGCGTGGACACCATCTAAAGTTCATCTTTGCGAAGAAAGTGCTGAAGGGCAAGCTTGATAAGGGCGAGGTCACGTTCTTCTGCTATGACTGCGACCGCGTTTGGGAGGCTTCGTCGGAGCAGAAGATAGAATTGCGCAGCCTGGCTCTTTCCTAAGAAAAAGCCCTCCTGTGGACCAAGACGGAAGGGCGGAAGGAGGGTTCGGTAAACGAAACCTAACGCTTCACCGGTTCTTGGTGCTGCTCCTGCTTCTTATCTTGCTGATGCTTTTCGTCGTGACGCTGATCGTTTGAGTGCTGGGGGTTCTTGGGGTCGTGGTTCTTGGGGGCGTTTGGGTTCTGATTCTGTTTCCCTTGCTCGTTGCCCTGTTGTTGCTTCCGAGCGCCTTCGTGCTTTACGTGGTCGCCCTGTTTATTCTCGGTATTGGCAGCAGACATTGCATACCTCCTGTGCGGTTAGACTCCCGAGAATCATAAATTGTTCACGGTCAAATAGTTACCGGATAGTGACGCCCCAGCCGTTCTCTTTTAGATTGCGTCCAAGATTGAACACGCAAAAAACGTCACCGTGGCGCTTGGTTCGTCTCTGTGTTCGTCCCAGGGCAAAAGCGGCTCCCACCAGCGCCACGGCGAAGATTCGTATTGCCGGTCGGCTTCGGCCCCATCAAAATGGATCGATAAAGGCGTTAAATCAAAGTACTGCGAATTTGCTGGGCGGCCACGCAATAACGGGTCGGAGGCATGAGCTTTTCACGGTGCGGAACTCATGCCGCCCAAATGTGGCGGCGAAGCTTGATGGTCCCCAACGAACGACCCGGCCAACCACGCGAAGCTGTATCGGAATCGTTCCGTGGAGACGTGAAGGCCACGCAATACTCATCTCCAAGCGCGCACCTAAGGGGACTTTGACTTCGGGGACGATGTGGCGGAAGACCACGAAGACGCCTTCGCTGCTTAGATTCATTGCACGTCCGACGCCTGAGAAAATGGCAGGTCGAGCGAGGGACTTGAAGCGCACGCTCAGGCCCAATGGATAGCGGTCCTTCACCCGGCGTTCTACTGAAATGGGAATCTCCTCTAACGAATTTATTTCTTGACTTCCAAACCGGCATGGGTTGGGTGCAACTAAGAGGTGGGCAGCAGACGAACTGACTTAGTTCAGACTATCCGCGAGTGGGCAAAGTGCTCAGACAGCAACCACTATGGGCTGACCTGAGGGGATTGTCAAGGCAAATTGCATCACCGTGGCGCTTGATTGATCTGTTTGAGGTGATCCGAGGGCGAAAATCCGGCCCGCTGAATCGTGGCCAAGCGGGTGTACCAAGTCTGCCAACTACTGCTTGCCGAAAACCTCCGTCACCGCGGTCTTCGTGCCCTTGGCGTTCGTCACGTTCTCCGTGACAGTACGCGTCTTACCGTCAGCAGAGTAGACGACGCGACCAGTTTCAACGGTTTTACCGCCCTTCTTCGCTGCTATCGCCAGGGTGTGATCGTTCACCGGTTTATACGCTCGGGTGTCGGTGTCTGGATCACCCGTCACCGGGTAATCCTTGCCGTCGAACTTGCCCGTCCATTCCTCATGCCAGGGTTTGCCGTTCGCGTAGAGACCGTCTTCGGTAATTTTCACGTTTTCTCCCGCAGCCGCAATAACCAGAGTGAAGTTTTTCTCGTCTGAAACGTTCTTGGACTTGGCGTCGTTCAGTTTCCACGTACCGATGTTCACGTCGGCGGCGAAGCCCACGGCAACGGCAGCGAACACCGCTGCCAGAGTCAGCAAGATCGTTGTTATCTTCATGTGATCTCCTCTAACGAAGTTTTCGTGAATTTCTACATTCTGGGAGAGTACCACACCCAATGAACCGCCCCGTTCGAATGCACAACGTCCGGGCAGTCGGATAAAAGTTATCCGACTACCAACGTCCGCGCAAGCGGGCCCGGCGTAGAGCGATAATAAAGCTGAAATCGTATGTCTCTTGGCTGTGGTTAAACGCCAGGGACCGGGGTCGAAAAGCAGAAACACTCCTCGACACCGGGTTGGCCGCCCTTAGTCTACTTCTCCGGATTTCTGAGACTGCTATAAACCGCTTCCACGAACATGTCGGTCGTCCACGGACCCCTGTTCGCTCCATACCGGGTATCGTAATCCGCTGTGACTCTCGCGGCTTTCACTTGATCGAGCGTCGCGCCGTCCTTAATCATGGCTCGGACGCGATCGCGAATGATGACCATCATGTCCCGATATTCCACCACCTCATGTTCGTCGGCAAGGTATCCGTGACCCGGAACCACCATCGTTCCACCCTGGCCTTCGTGCTGGAAAACGGTGCGATTAAGAATATCGTTCAAAGCTTTGATCTCCCCTTGCACGCTGCCGCCGTCCTTGATGTCGATGAATGGAAACTGAGTGGTGTTAAAGATATCGCCGGCGACAATCACATCCGCCTGCCGAAATTGAACGATGCTGTCGCCATCGGTAATCGCGTGGGGTTCGTGAAAAATCTCGACGTCGTTCCCGTTGTGGTATTTGCGCCGGCGATCTTCTAGAAAAGTGTCCGTCGGATACCCGTCCGCCGGCAGCTTCGCCTCAACCATGTGCGTTTCGGTATTTTGCTGGGCCATGATCGTAGCTCCCACTCCGGCATCGCGGAATTGGCCCGAGAAAAAAGATCCCACCAGGCTCGGATCGTGGCCGGAGGCGCGAAGTTTCACGTTGCCGCCGGTGCGGTCCGGAAGGTAGCTGGTGTTCACGATAAACTGAATGGGTTTGTCGCTGAGTTTATGAATCGCCTCGATGATTTTGCCGGTAAGCTGGCCGGATCCGCTATCAACAACCAATGGCCCTTGGTCGCCAGTTTCGACGACGATATTGCCGCCATCCCCCACCAGCATGTAGACGTTACCTGACACCGGCCAAACGTGAATCTCGCCGTCACTGGGTTCCGGATCGATCGCGCGGCTTATCGGCGACGGACCTGGTGCGGGCTTCAGTAAAGGCAGCGCGTCGGCATCGGTGGCGGCTTTCAGCTTGGTCTCAAACTCCGGATATATTGACGGGGCGCCCGCAATGCCGGACAGCAAGGGGATTTTGTATTTTCGCGAATATTCCTTCGCGAAAGGCTGCGCTCCGAACGAATAGTTCGGCACCGAATCGGGTGGCCGCCCGATGATCTGCTCGCCATCGTCACAGGCATAAAGCCAGGCGCCGTGATCGGCCGGCTGGCGGAAAAAATCGTTGCTTCGAACTTCCGGCTCAGTCAAGAAAACTGGATCGTTAACCACAGTCGTATCCACCAAATGATCGCCATGACGTACGATGAATTCCACCATCGTGGCCTGATCGCTCTCCGGAAGGCCGTTGCGCCGCAGCCAACCCTGCTTCAGATGGTCGGTGTTTACCATGAGTGCATCGCCTACGAATCGGCCGGTCGAAAATCCCTGATAAGTATGGGGGGCCCAGGCCGGCGGATGCGGGCGGCCATCCATCCAAATAGTGCGGTGTCCCTCGGTCGTCTGAGCCCAGATGTGAATGGCGATCAGTTGCACGGTGTGAGGATCGCGGTCCTCCCAAATCCGGAAATTTCCAATCGCGCGCATCTGATAAGGTGCAACGTAGCCGTCGCATTGATGGTGTTTCAGCGTCAAGCGGGATGGGTCGTAGGAGAGCGCCCACAGGCGGCCCGCCTCGTTGACAGCGAATCCGGCATAGTCGCCAAGCTCCGATCCCGCTCCGCGCTCCAGCCCATCTTCGTTGACCGCGGGAGACCAATAGCCGGAGAGGTCGATCGCCGGCGAGGGGCGCGGCTCTTGCGGCGCAGGGCCTGCTTGTCCCACCATGGTCGTTCGCATCGCAATCGCGATCCCGAAAGCCATTAGAGTCACAGATAGTTTTTTCGAAGTCGATCTCATTTTGCGTTGCCTCTACCTCGCTGCACACGGGGTCGGATTCCACCCCGCCGCGTCATGCTGCTGCTTGAAATGAGTGCTGGTCCAAAAAGGGGCTGTGAGGTACATCGGATCCGTTACCTCGGTAGTTACTAACAACAAGGAATCGCCATTCGGAATATCAAACCGGTCGTAGTATTCGGTGATGACCACGTTATCGCTGTAAGGAATTCCATTGATTCTTAAATATCCTGCCTTCATTTTGGTGGTCACCACTTTCAATGCCCCGCCTCTGTTCGCGCCGCCGTTCGCCCCAAGTCCAAATCCGCCACGGGTCATAATGGTTCCCGGTATGTCCCAATTCGCTACCGAGACGCCCTGCCAATCTCCGCCGTTTCCAGTTGGAGCGCCGAAGTGAAATATTCTGGTCTGCGTGCCTGCGTCGTACTCCACCTTGAGCGCGTTATCGTCCTGCCAGGTGATGTGCATTCGTCCGGGCCGCCGGACAATTCCAGCGGCGCCAAATGCTTTGCATTGTTCACCCGCAGCTTCGTCTTTCGCCGGGTCCCAAGCCTGAGCGGCTTTCCTGCCCTCCGGGTTCAACGGAACAGATTCAGCATCGCCTTTGGGAGGTACCGTCATTCGCGAGCGCCAGTCTTCGGTGACCAGGGAGACCCAATATCCGGTGACATCAATGGGCGCGGCTGCTCGTGGCGCGGGCGGTGGTCCAGGTGGTTGCCCAACGCCAGGAGGCTGTGCGAAAGCAATACTGATCGCGGCTGTGCTGCAGATCAGAGCCCGGAATGGATGATGGCGATGCATGTACACAAGTGTCTATTCGGAAGGTTGTTCTGCACAAACGTATTAACATATCTTTACGATTGACAGTCGTGGCGGTGGAATCGTGGGGGATAGAATTTATGGACAGATGTTGACAAGGACACTATGAGGATCCATCCACACTTTACGACAGTCCAATTGGCGAT
>JBEKLB010000386.1:0-6526 GCA_050010415.1 Bryobacteraceae bacterium
GTCGCCAACGATGTCGTGATCGTGGGAGCCGCGCATAAACCCGGTGCCGCGCCCAAGACCATGAAGAATGTGAAGGGGTTCGTCCGCGGGTTTGACGTCCGCACCGGAAAGCGGCTCTGGATCTTTCACACTATCCCGCAGTCCAATGAATTCGGGTACGACACGTGGGAACAAGATTCCGCGTCTTACACGGGCAATACCGGCGTGTGGGGCCAGATCAGCGTGGATGAACAAATGGGGATGGCATTCATCCCCGTGGAATTACCCACCGGCGACTTTTACGGAGGGCATCGGCCGGGCAACAACCTCTTTGGCGAGACGGTTCTGGCGGTGGACTTAAAGACCGGCCAGCGGAAATGGCATTATCAATTGGTGCATCACGGCATCTGGGACATGGATATTCCGTGCGCTCCGATGCTGGTGGACATCACGATCAACGGCCAGACCGTCAAAGCGCTGGCGCAACCTACCAAGCAGGCGTTCTTATATGTCTTCGATCGCATGACAGGCAAACCAATCTGGCCCATTGTAGAGCGGCCGGTGGAGCAAACGACTGTGCCGGGCGAGAAAACCAGCCCGACGCAGCCTTTCCCGACCAAGCCTCCGGCGTACGACGCGCAAGGATTCTCGATTGACGATCTGATTAACTTCACGCCCGAACTGCGAGCCGAGGCGGAGAAGATAGTTTCCAAGTATAAACTGGGGCCGGTCTACACGCCGGCCGTTTTGAGCGTGGCGGGAGGTCCTTACGGGACGCTCGCGATGGGCACTGCCGGCGGCGGCACCAACTGGCCCGGAGGCTCCTACGACCCGGAGACGCATATCGCGTATCTTCCGTCGCAGCATGAAATCTGGGACATCGGACTGGTGCCCGGCGATCCGAAACGAACCGATATGAAGTATATGTCCGGAAGCGTCTCACACAATCACGATGAGACAGAATTCGGGATCGGCTTCACGATCCAGGGGCTGCCGGTGGATAAACCACCTTATGGAAGCATCAGCGCCATCGATCTCAACAAGGGTGAAATCCTGTGGCACATCGCGCATGGCGCAACTCCGGACGCCGTTCGGGATAATCCCGCGCTCAAAGGCCTGGACATTCCGCGCACCGGCCGGCCCGGCAACTTTGGCATTCTGGTGACGAAGACCCTGCTTATCGCCGGGGATCAGAGCATGCAGCATCAGCCGGGCAACATGCTGCGCGCTTACGACAAAGCCACTGGCAAGGAGGTTGGCGCGGTTGCCATGCCCGCCGGGCAGACCGGCACGCCCATGACCTATAGCTTGAACGGCTCCCAGTACATCGTCCTGGCTGTGAGCGGCGTCGGTTTTCCGGGTGAGCTGGTGGCGCTTAAACTGGCAGAATGACTCAAATCGGACCGAAGGCTAACTGAACCATGCGGAGCGTTCGCTTTTGCACTTTGCTGTTTGCGGCCGGCGCGCTGCTTCTGGCGCAGCATGGATACACACCCGGTGACGTTGAGGAAGGCGAGCAGCTGTTCATAGAAAATTGCGCCATTTGTCACGGACCGGAAGGCGATGCGGTGCCGCGTGTGAATTTGGCGAGCGGCAAGTTTCGCCACGGATCGTCCGACGAAGAGCTGACTCAAACCATCAAGAACGGAATCCCCGGCACGGCCATGCCTCCCGGCAACTTCCATGAGCATCAGCTCACCGCGCTCATCGCTTACGTGCGCTCCATGAACGCTTCCTCCGCGGCCGCCACGGTCACATTGGGCAATGCCGCTCGGGGCCAAACGATCTTCGAGGGCGCCGGTGGATGCACGCAATGCCACCGCGTCAACGGCAAGGGATCGTACCTTGGCCCCGAACTTTCGGACGTGGGTGTAACCCGCCGGGCCGCCCAACTGGAACGCTCCATCCTTGAGCCGGACGCTGAAATCCTGCCGCAGAACCGCTTCTTCAGCGTCACGACGCGCGACGGCGCCACCATCACCGGACGACTCCTCAATTTGGACACATTCAGCGTCCAGCTGATGGACACAAATGAGCGGCTGCGATCGTTTTCGAAGACGAACTTGAAGGAGTATGGTTTTGTCGACAAGTCGCCGATGCCGTCCTATAAGGACAAGTTGAGTTCGGAGCAGCTGGCCGATCTTGTCGGCTACCTGGTTACCCTTAGAGGAGGCAACAAACAATGAGCGCCCGCGCTCTTTTAGTTTTTTTGGCCGCCGGTTCACTCTTCGCGCAAGTCTCGTTCGAGCGTATCCTGAGCGCGGATCGGGAGCCCCAGAACTGGCTCACTTATTCGGGGACACCCTTCAGTCAGCGCTATAGCCAGCTCAACGAGATTACCCGGGACAACATCAAAGATCTCGAAATTCAGTGGATCTATCAAGCTTCGTCGCTGGAGAAGTTTGAGGCTACCGCGCTGGTGGTGGACGGCATCCTCTACACGGTGCAGGCGCCCAACGACATCGTTGCTCTAGACGCGGCCACGGGCCGTACTTTTTGGACTTACTCGTACACTCCATCGCCCAAGGCACGCCCCTGCTGCGGCCACGTGAATCGTGGCTTGGCGATCCTCGGTAACACGCTGTTCATGGGAACCGTGGATGCGCATTTGGTGGCGGTGGACGCCAAGAATGGGCACCTGCTATGGGACAAAACCGTGGCCAAAGCAGAAGCAGGCTATGCGCTGACGCACGCGCCCCTGGTGGTGAAGGACAAAGTGATCGTTGGCACGGCAGGGGGCGAATTCGGTATTCGCGGCTTCCTGGCGGCTTACGACGTCCACACCGGGAAAGAGGTCTGGCGTTTCTATACCGTGGCCGGGCCGGGCGATCCGGGTCGCGATACCTGGGGTGGCGACTCCTGGAAGACCGGCGGCGCTTCCGTTTGGGTTACCGGCTCTTATGATCCCGAATTGAATCTCACTTATTGGGGAGCAGGGAATCCGGGTCCTGACTGGAATGGCGACCCGCGTCCCGGAGACAACCTTTATAGCAACTCCGTAGTGGCGCTGGACGCCGACACGGGCAAATTGAAATGGTATTACCAATTTTCGCCGCACGACGAGTTTGATCACGATTCGGTGCAGGTGCCACTGTTGGCCGATTTGGAATGGCCGGACCAATCGGGCCAGAAGAAGCTACGCAAGGTGATGTTGTGGGCCAATCGCAACGGCGTCTTTTATGTTCTGGATCGTGCGACAGGTCAGTTCCTGCTGGGCAAGCCTTTCGCTAAAGTGAACTGGCTGAGCGGATTCGACGAAAAAGGCAGGCCGATACGGGCTGCGGGCAAGGTGCCCACCCTGGAAGGGACCGCGATTTATCCAGGCAGCGAAGGCGCCACCAATTGGTATTCGCCTTCCTACAGCCCGCGAACGGGGCTCTTCTACGTCTCCGCCTGGGATGACTATGCGTCCATCTTTTTCCGCGTGCCCGTTAAGTACACGGAGGGCCGGGTTTATGCCGGTGGCTGGCCGCAGAGCCATGTTCCCGATGGGAGAGCCACCGAGAATGTGAGAAAGGACGACGAAGGTCATGGCGTGGTGCGGGCCATCGATCCGATTACCGGGGAGTGGCGCTGGGAATTCAAGATGAACGATGTTACCGACGCCGGCGTTCTGACCACAGCCACGGATTTGTTATTCAGCGGCGGGCGAGAAGGCTACTTCTTTGCCCTGGATGCCCGCACGGGTGCGATGCTGTGGAAGGCGACGTTAGGTGGCGTGGTGGCGTCGGGACCGATGACTTACTCGGTGGACGGCAGGCAATATGTGTCGGTGGCCGCCGGTAATTCGCTGTTCGCTTTCGCCCTAAAAAAATAGGACGTTGCCGGGGACGCTGTGGGTAATTTACTGGAATTAGACGCCGTTTATGGAGAATTCGCATGGCACTTTCAAACCGCAGGCGATATCGGCCGCCGCCACTGGCCGTCGAGTGATTTTGACGATTTTGGGTCAATGACAGGATCAATTCCAAGCTTGGCGAATATGGTATAGTTAAGCCTTGATACTACAAGTTTAGATCAACGATGCTTCCTCCTAGTGTGAGCTCGAAACCTTCCCGGCCGCGCAAGTCCTCCCAGAATCAGGGTCTGGCTGCGGAGGCCTACGCGACGGTTCGCGAACGGATTGTTCGTGGCGAACTCGCAATGGGCCAGGTTATATCGCGCCGTAAATTAGCGACTGAATTGGGCATGAGTTTTCTGCCGGTCACCGAAGCATTGATTCGCCTGGAGAACGAAGGTCTTTTGGAAAGCAGGCCTCGCGCCGGTACCCGAGTGAAAGTTCCTACCCGTCAGGATGTGGAGGGCCACTATGTGCTCCGGGAGGCTTTGGAAACTCAGGCCGCGATCCTGTTCTCTGAACGTGCCGAACGCGCCGAGCGGTCTGAGCTCTTGAAGCTGGCCAAGCGTGTGGACGCGCTCGCCGGGCAACCTGGTGGCGATCGCTTTGTCATCACGGCCCTGCACGAGAAGTTGCATAAGCTCATCGCGGAGTTCGCGCGCTGCCCTGCTCTATCCGATGCGATCAACATTCTGTACGCTGCTGCGTCGCCGTGGCTCTGCGCGACGCGACCGTTACCGGCCAACTCGGCCAGCGAGCATCAGGATCTGATGAAAGTACTCATGAACGACAGCCCCGCGGCTGCTGGCGAAGCGATGCGCGTGCATATTCGAGAAAGCATGGAATGGGCTCTGCGCCGGCTTGAGGTATTCTTCCGGGTTCAAACAGAATATCCGAGAGAATATCCGCGCACGGGAAAAAAGCCTTTATCGCTGGATTTGTTGCTATCGGAATCGGACACACCAGCTGAGCGATCATTGTTGTCTGAGCAACCTGCCTCGATCTAGTTGATCGCTCAGAACTACGGCACAACAATCCGAACCATGTCAAACCGCGGCGCGTCGCGTTCAGCACCCTGTCGGGAACCTAGGATAGAAGTTCTATTTCGGTGAGACTTTTCTCATTTTCTACCCGCCGGCCCGGTGATTGTAGATGTGCCACCTAGTCGTTAGAAATGCTTCTGGGAGTGATGTCTCGCCGACGGTCCCATAGGCTTGGAGACGGTGTACCAGGCGTGTTGACTGGTTCAACCACGTCACGCTACACCGCGGCCAAATCGCCGGCATGCTGCGTCAGCTTGGCATGAAGCCGCCCGCGACGGACATCTCGTTTTACGACTGCGGACAAGCCGCGCTTGTCGCCAGCTAGCGATGGTCGGCGCACCCCTCAGATACGGCGTTCGAGGAATTTACCCTGAGATCCAGATCGGTGTCTGGATGGCCTGGGTAGCGTGCTAAACATTCAGTGGCGCAAAACGACTGATCCTACGGTCGCCAATGTTTTTCGATTGCTTTTGAGCCTTGACCGAAATGCTCATCAGCTATAGTCGGCGGAGCATTACTGCCAATGCCTATCGATTATTGTTCTCTTTAAGGTATAGCGACGCTTCATTGATGCGCCAGGCCCCGATTTTTGTTGGCTCGAAAACAAGATAAGGCACAGTCAGTGAGTTTGATGGTTTTGTAACGTATTGATTCTGTACGGATTCGATCCCATGGCATCCAGATTTTGGAGTGCGAAAGTCTGGATGATCGATGAGTCCCCGTAAGTTATTGATTCTGGGGCGGCTGGTGGGATTTGAACCATCTGGCAGTGCTAAGTTTCTTGTTCTTAGCGACTTAGTATCGCCACAGAATTCAATAAACCAAGCAAAAGAGGGGTTCCAGCTACAAATTTGCTACAAAGATGATGCCGTGGAAAGGCGCTAAAGAAGGATCAGCCGGGGCTGTTCCACTAAATGCGACACAGGGTCGGCAGGAGGTGCGGGACTGAGTTCGCCACGGCTAGCAATTGCGTTCACCAAAGCATCAATGGCTGCGTCCCGGCTTCTGGCCGGTCTTCCGTTTCTAATCGTTCTTATTGCCCACGTCAAACGTCGCAGGTCCTGGAAGGCGCGCGTCGATCCATCGTAAATAGCGTTTAGCACGTTCCGCAGGAGTTCCTCTTCTTGCTCATTCATCGGGGTGATCTGTTAACCGCGTTTCTGTTTCCTCCTCTTCCTTTTTTTCGGAGGAGCGTCGTCTCTATCGATGCGTTTTTCGATTGATTTCTCAACCGCTGTTGTCAAGATCTTTTTGGCAAGGGCTGCAAAGAAGGGTACTGGCATATATTCTCCAAGGAAAATAATCGGATCATCCTATCAATGCTGACGCGTCAACACAAGGGACCAAGGTCGCACGGAGGCTTTGTTGCGGGCGATTTCAAAATTGGTAGAATAAACGACCAATGCTCCGCGCACCTGCTTACCTCCTTTTCGCGCTGTTGCTCCAACAACGGCAGTGCAATATGGTCTCACCTGACGCCATCGAAGGACAGGTCGAACAAGCGCTGCGACCATATTTTTCGAATGCGCGTGGGCGTGCTATCCCGCAGACACAGGCGATCTTCGCGTACACATGCACTCAGGGTGTGACGCCAGAATTTGTCGCAAAGATCGCGGCCTACATTGGGGGAGACCGCGACATTAACCAAAAGCTGAACATGGTCCAG
>JBEKLB010000387.1:0-10824 GCA_050010415.1 Bryobacteraceae bacterium
AAGGGGATTTCCCACTTCTTCTCGCCCGTCAGAGGATTGATCGCCGCCAGGTAACCTAAAACATCGCCGGGGCGAGTTTCCACAAACCTCGCGATAACGCCAGTGCTATCTTTGCCACTCACGGTTGGTTTCGGCGGCGCGAGTTTCTGTATGCGCGGCGCGTTCCAGGTGCTCGCGTAGATCAAGCCGGTGTTCGGATCGAACGCGATGGGTACCGCATTGGTTCCTCGCGACGGCCAAATCTCCACCTCTTCGCCCGCCAGGAAGCGCTGCAGTATGTCCGTCAACACAGGCCGTCCGGTCGCCAGATCGATATGCGAGGCCCAATTCACCTTGACGAATGGATGCGCCGCGATCAGCTTACAGTTGGTGCGGTCCAGCACGTACAGGAAGCCGTTTTTATTGGCCTGAATCATTACTTTCCGAAGCTGGCCCTCCACCTGGATGTCGGCCAACACCTGCTCGTCGGTGGCGTCCACATCATAAATGTCGTTGGGCGTGTATTGAAAATAGCAGGCCACCTCACCCGTCTTCGGGTGGATCGCCAGCACGCTGTTGGTGAACAAGCTATCCAGACCCTGCCGCGGCCTGGGATCGTATGGCTCCGCATTGCCCGTGCCCCAATAGACCAGATCGAGCTCGGGATCGTACGAACCGGAGCGCCACGTCGGACCACCACCCTGGCTCCATGCATCGGTATTCTTGGGCCACGTCTCGGAACCAGGTTCGCCCGGAGCTGGAATGGTGTATCGGCGCCACAGCTTCTTGCCCGTGTCGGGATCCCAGCCATCGAGGAACCCGCGCGTAGTGGACTCTCCTCCGGATTCGCCGGAAATCAGAACTCCGTTGGCGACGATGGGCGCACTGGTGGCGTAGAAGCCTTCATTCAAATCGGCGAATTTCTGGTTCCAAAGCTCTTCGCCGGTCTTCATGTCCAATGCGAGCAAATGGTTGTCCATCGTCACGCGAAAGAGCTTGCCGTTATAGATCGCCGGCGCGCCCCGGTTGATCGCAACCCGTTGGACTCCCGGTTCCAGCCGCACCGGCGTTCGCCAGATCTGCCGGCCGGTTTCTACATCGATCGCAAAAGTCCACTTGCCGTTGATCACATACATGACGCCGTTATAAACGGTTGGCGCCGCAAGCTCGCCCTGATCGTTCATCAGGCTGGTGCTCCAGATGGGCATCAGGCGCTTCACAGTGGATTTATTGATCTGCTTGAGCGGACTGTAGCTCTTGCGGTCATAACCCATGCTGTGGGTCGTGACGTTCTCGGTGTTCTTGCCGGCGTTGACCAGGTCTTGGGTTGTTTGGGTCCATCCCAGCGCGGCCCAGCAGCCGACGAGCGTCCCACAGAGACAAATGCTTTTCATGATCGGCCTCCACGTTCCTCGAACCGACCTATTTTGACAGAAAACGACGGACGCCTACTTCTTCATTTCTGCGTCGTCGGTATTGGCATCCATATGCATTTCCATTCCGGCCCATACTTCCTCCGGGGGCTTCGCGTTGGGATAGACGTGAGTCATCCAGCTGAACACTACTGGAATCCAGAGGCCACCCGCCTTCTCGCAAGCCTCTTCGGTGTGGATGCTCCCTTGTGGCCCAAACTGCGCATGTGGACCAAACTGCTCGTCTGGAAGCAGGTTTCGCGCTCCGCCGCAGAAGTCCACATGCCGATGCCAGGTCGCTTTGCTCAGCGGGGCCACTGCGTTCAATTGTGCCGGAGTGGAATCCTGCGGTGCGATGTACATCACGCCGACGGCCTGCATGCCTTGCGGGGTGCGCTTGTAAAGGATCGATCCTGGACGGTCGTAGTTCACGTGCCGTTGCTCAAGCCGCGCGTAGCGATAGTTCGTGTAGTGGACCTCTTCGCCCAGCTTGCCGGTGGGATGAAACGGTTTGTAGCCGTCAGCCAACGCCGTTTTCACATCGGCATAATGCGAAAGCACTCCCCGGGCAGCGCCGACGATCTGCTGGGCCCGCTGTTCATCGCCCGGTTGCGGCTTGCCCTTGAGCGACATTTGCATGTGATTCCCCATCTTCATGGAGGGCACAGGTGTCTCGTCGGTTTTTCCGCCGTAGTGAACCAGCAGCCGTTCCCACAATGGAAACTCCTGCACCGTCGCCGCGGCAACACAACAGACCGCACCCAGACCGAGAATTACCTTCAGACGTTTCGTCATAAAACCTCCGATGCTCCGACTATCGGCCCGCGAGTACAAATTCTTCACCTGCCGGCCGACACACGTTCACGCCCGTTCCTTGACCCGGAGTTTCACAACTACGGAGCTTCCATGGTCGCCTGAAAGTTGTAAACGTATTTCCAGGTAGCTTGGCCACCCAGCGAGAGACCCTGCGCGGAAAAAGCAGCGATCTCCGAAGGGTCGGGATCGATTTCAACGCGGATTATGACCGGGCCCCCGCTGGTCACGCAAGCGCCTTGCGGATAATCCGGCATCGGAATATTCATCGTCCCATCCGAGGTGTGCGTCTGGTAAGCGAATAAAAAACTCTGGTAGTCGCCATAGGCCCCCAACTCGATGTTCAAGAAGGTCAGCGTGATCCAGGACTTGGGGTCGCCGCCGGTCCAGTTGACCACCAGCGGCTGGCAATTGTGGAAGGCATCCACCCCGGCAAGCTGGGTTTGGAACTTGATATCGGCACCGATTTGCAGCGCGGACTGAAAGGCACCGACGTCGGCCCCGCCACCGGCGGCGAGAGTGAAATTGCCCGCTTGCACGGTGCCTGAGGGAAGCGCAGCCTGATACGCCGAAATGCCGCCCAACTGTCCTTGCACGTACGGGAGCAGCGGCGCGGGCGTCGTAGCAAGTCCCGGGCCTTGAATCGTCACAGCGCCGGCGCCCTGGCTGCGATAACCCGGGACCGCGCAGGCCGGTCCGAAGAGCGTCGTGGAGTTCGGTAGGCTGATACCACATATGCCGCCTTGGCATCCGTCGCTGTAGGTGGGGATGGGAGGCGCCTGCTGGCCGGGTGACGAGAGCAGCAGGGCACTCATCGAATCAGTTTCCGTCGCAACGTTGGCGGACGTGGTGCTTACGGTCTTTTGCCAAGTGATCTGGCCATAGCCTGCCGATGGCGGGTCGATGCATTGTCCTCCGCCGTTCCGAATCGCAATGGTGACCGGCGGCGTCATGGCCGAATACGCAATCTGAACCGGCACTGCGCAGCCTTCCCGCGTGTTGGCGGGAATCTGTGCGTTTATTTGATCCACTCCCACCAGCCCGGGTGCGAGGCCATTCCATGCGGGTGGCGGCGAATTGAAGCTTGGAGGGCCAAAGTCCCAGGCTAGTCCACCACCGCCGCGCCGTCGAATTCACGGACACCGCTCCGTTGGCTGCGTCGTTCAATACCGCGCCCTGGCCGCAGCCACTGGCGTTATCGGTAAAAATCCCCCCGGCGTACCAGGCGTTCGGTGTTGCGGTAGATGGATTGTAGGGAGAGCTGCTGCCGGCGGAAGTGGTGACGAGGAAGCTGCCGCCGTTTTTGTTCGGGGCCTGAAGGTTGATCTGAGTGGGCGACGCATAGAACAGAGGCGCCGCAACTCCGCCCTGCGTCACGGATGCTCCGCCCAGTTGGAGCGGCAGCGGAAGCGATGTCGCTACCGCAGTTGTTGTGGCGAGGTTTGAGCCGAAGATTGTGACAATGCCTCCGGGGGTTGCTAGCGTCGGTTGGTAGCTGGCTGCATCGACCACGCTCGCTATCACGGGATTCTGCTGTGCCGTCGCTGTTCCCAGCGCCAGCAATCCCAGTACGCCAAGCTCGATAATGTATTTCATCTGCTCACTTCGCGACTCCTATTGGGCTATCGCCGTCACTTAAGCGGCGGCAATAGCATTATTTGGGGCGCCATCTGTAGCTCAAAAGCGGGTCGCTCGGAAGGCAAGCGAGGCTCGATGCTCTCCTGGCATCGACATTATCAGTCTCTCCTCGTAATGGCATTTTCGCTTGCAAAATCTCTCTTTAGAGACAGATGTATGGTCAATTCGCCGGCGGGGCGAAAGCAATCTCCCCAATGTCCGCGATGGTGTCGCCCTTCTTCAAGGAAGGAACCGCGCCGATGTACACCACCACCCCGGTTACCGGCGCCGTGGCACCCCAGATCTTCTTGCCGAAGTAGTCCGTCACGTAACCGATCTTCATGCCTTGCGAGACGTATGCTTCCGGACCCACCAGCGGGAAGAACACGCCATCCAGTTCGCTGCTCAAAACCGATATACGCGAGAGCCACAGCGGATGTTCCACCGGCGTCACCTTACCGTCCAGCATCTTGAGATGCCGCGCCACATTCCAGCATCCTCGGATCAGGGCATCCACGTCCTCAGCATCGGTGGTTCCGGCATGGCCCGCCTCCGCCGTCACGCAAGGCTTGCCCAAGCTGGATGCGAAGCGCGTGAGCGGATTCGCGCCTCCCGCCGCAACCGGCGTCTTGAAATCCTGGAGGATGATGTGGTCCAGCCCGAACGCGAGTACCATGGCGCGCGAAGCGGTGTCCTGCGCCGCGTTTCCTGTGGCGCCCCAATAGGAGTAGCGCCGCAGGTTCTCGTCCAAATCGCCGCCATGCAAGTCGATCAGATAATCGGATCTCTCCACCACCTGCTCACCGATGGCCCAGGACGCGCGCTCGGTTTGAGTGCCATCCGGCTTACCCGGATAGAAGCGATTCATGTTTTTGCCATCGATCGGATTCAGATGCGGCACCTTTTGGGCGAAGGACGCTACGTTCACCAGCGGCACGATGATCAGCGTTCCGGAGATCTGCGCCGCATCCGCCTCCTGTGCCAGTTTCTGCAGAGCGACGATGGAAGCGTATTCGGTGCCGTGCGATCCCGCAACCATGGCCAGCACTGGGCCCGGCTTGGCGCCGTTGACGACAATCACCGGGATGCTCACCGCGGCGTCCACACCCGCCGGAACCGAGATAAGCCCGGTGGCCTTTTCTCCAGGGTGCGCGGTTGCCGATCCCACCGTGAAATCTGCGGTGTGGCCCAGCAGCGGCAATAATAGCGCAACGCAAAGTGTTCGCATTGCCGCCTATTTTAGCAATCGACGGGGCGCGCACCCGCGCACTCCCGTAATCCATCCGTAAAAGGTGGGCTCGTTTTGTGGCGCGCACGCGCCCACGCGTGCCGCGTTCACAATCGTGTGAACGCCTTGGGGAAAACATGTTCGCATGAGTGCGAACACGGCTCGCAGGAGTGCGTGCGCCACAATCCGCTTGCGCCTCTTAAGGACGGATTAAGTTCCTCCGCTCGACATCCCGCTCCAGTGATCCGGTAAACTTACGAGTTACCCTATGCCTCTTTCCCCAGGCGAGCGCCTTGGACCCTACGAGATCATTGAGCCCATTGGCGCCGGTGGGATGGGCGAAGTCTACAAGGCTCGCGACACCCGGCTGGAGCGCATCGTAGCGATCAAAATTTCGAACGAACGGTTCACTGAACGTTTCGAACAGGAGGCGCGTGCGGTGGCCGCGCTGAACCATCCCAACATTTGCACCTTGCACGACGTCGGACCGAACTACCTGGTGATGGAGTACATCGAAGGCGAATCGCCGAAGGGTCCAATGCCGCTCGATGAAGCTCTGCGCATTGCGCGCCAGATGGCCGACGCTCTCGAAGCCGCGCACGAGCGTGGCATCACCCATCGCGACCTGAAGCCCGCCAACATCAAGATCAAGCCCGACGGCACGGTGAAGGTGCTCGATTTCGGGCTCGCCAAAGTGGCCGCAACCACCAGTGGCAGCAATGAGCGCTCGCCCACCTTCACCATCGGCATGACCGAGGCCGGAATGATCCTGGGCACCGCCTCTTACATGGCGCCCGAGCAGGCCCGCGGCAAGTCCACCGACAAGCGCGCCGATATCTTCGCCTTCGGCGTAGTGCTGCACGAATTGATTACCGGCAGGCGTTTGTTCGGCGGCGAAGACGCGGGCGAGATGCTCGCCAAGGTGATTCGCGACGAGCCGGATTTGAGCGATGCACCCACGAGCGTCCAGCGGCTGCTCTCGGAGTGCTTGCAGAAGGACCCGCGCAAGCGCTTGCGGGATATCGGCGACGTTTGGCGGCTGCTCGATGGAGCGGCGCCCAGCGGCGTCTCTTCCGGGCCTGCATCCGCCACTCCGGAGAAAAAGACCGGGTGGCTCTGGCCTGCGCTAGCGGCCCTGTTCCTCCTCACCACGGGCGCTCTGAGCTTCGTGCATTTTCGAGAAACTCCGCGCGGGCTTCCATCCCTGCGGTTTGAAGTATCTCCACCACCGAAGACCACGCTGAACACGTTCGTCCTTTCGCCGGACGGCCGCAAATTAGTTTTGAACGCGAGAGGCGCGGACGGACGCAGCGCCTTGTGGCTTCGCCAGATGGATTCGCTCGATGCTCGGGAATTGCCGGGAACCGAGGGCGCGTTTCTGGAGCCGGCGTGGTCGCCCGACAGCCAGTCAATGGTGTTTCAAGCAGGCGGCAGCGTCAAGAGGATCGATGTCGCGGGCGGCCCTCCGCAAACATTAGCTTCCGCTCCAAACCCGGGTGGAGTTGCCTGGAGCCGCCAGGATGTGATCCTGTTCGGGAACTCCGGCGTTGTGAATCGTGTCGCGGCCTCCGGCGGAGAGGCGTCTCCGGTCACGACGCTGGATACGCAACATGGTGAACAGGGGCAAGGCCGTCCAGCCTTTCTGCCGGACGGAAAGCACTTCCTCTATTACCGGCTCATGTCCAAGAAGGAGCAAAACGGCATCTACATCGGCTCGTTGGAAGCCGAACCAGCGGAGCAGGAGCCAAGGCGTTTGCTCGATACCCCTGCTCAAGCCGTGTACATATCCTCCCCCTTGTCCGGCTCAGGGGCCGGCGCCGGCACCTTGTTCTTCATGCGAGGAGAGGCCCTCATGGCTCAGCCTTTCGATCTGGCCCGTGTGCAACTAACCGGCCGCGCCGTTCAGGTCGTCGACCGGGTAACAGTGGACTCCTTCGCCGGTTTGTTTTCCGTCTCTAACAACGGCTTGCTGGCATTCGCCGCAAAGGGAGGCGACAGCCGGCAATTGACTTGGTACGACCGCGAGGGGAAGGTCCTGGGCCACGTGGGAGATGCTAGTGCACGCGACGAACTGTCGCTCTCGCCGGACGGAACGCGAGTCGCTGAAGGCCGGATGGACTCCCGCGGAGTATGGGGGGTTTGGATGCTGGATTTGGCTCGAGGCACCAATACCCGCCTCAGCTTCGACGCGGGAGGCGGCAGCGCCACCTGGTCGCCCGATGGCACCGAAATTATTTACGCACCCGGCGGAGGCCTCTCTTCGGATGTGTATCGCAAACCAGCCAATGGCGCCGGCCAGGGTGAGGTGGTATTTCACTCCGACGAAATAAAGACGCCCGATGACTGGTCGCGCGACGGCCGATTCCTCATTTTCACGCTACGAAAGAAAGCCGCGGACCCCGACGTATGGGTACTGCCGCTGGAGGGCGATCGCAAACCGGTGCCGTACCTGGTATCGCCCTTCAATGAAGCGCAGGCCAAATTTTCTCCAGACGGGCACTGGGTGGTCTATGCCTCGAACGAATCGGGAACCAAGGAGGTCTACGTTCAGCCGTTTCCAGTCTCGTCCGGCGGGAAATGGCCAGTGTCAAATGGCGGAGGCAGCCAGCCACGCTGGTCGAACGACGGCAAAGAGCTGTTCTACTTCACGCCGGACAGTACTCTCATGGCGGTGAGCGTTACCACCACGGGTGGAACATTCCAACCGGGCGTTCCCAAAGCGCTGTTCCGCGCGCCGGTCCTGGGCGGATCGGGCGGTGGGCCCACCACTGCCTGGCGTTGGGACATTTCTCCCGATGGCAAGCGCTTCCTGATCAATACCGCGCTCGACGAAGGCACTGGGACACCCGTGACAGTCTTGCTCAACTGGCAGAGCGCGATCAAATGAGGCTAAACACATGTCCATCAAATCCCAGGCGGAATTCGAGAAACTCCGGGTCATCGGAAGAATCGTGCGGCAGGCGCTGGATAAGACGGCGTCCGCGGTCCGGCCCGGCATCACCACCGGCGAACTGAACGAAATCGGGGCTCGCGTGTTGCTCGAAAACGGCGCTGAATCCGCGCCGCCCAAAGTTTACGGCTTCCCGGCCGAGCTCTGCATCAGCGTCAACGACGAAGCCATTCACGGAATCCCCGGCGAGCGCGTCATTCAATCCGGCGATCTGGTGAAGCTGGATCTTGTGGCGGAAAAAGACGGGTTTTACGCTGACGCCGCAGTCAGCATTCACGCCGGCGAAATCGGTGCAACGGCCGGCGCGCTGGCTCGCTGTGCCAAGAGAGCCTTTTATCGGGCTTTAGGATCGGCCCGCGCGGGAAACCGCGTGCATGAGATTGGCCGCGTAGTGGAGCGCGAAACCAGGAACAGCGGCTTTCAAGTGATGCGCGATCTCTGCGGTCATGGCGTCGGGAGGACCATTCATGAACCGCCCAGTGTTCCGAACTATCACGAGCCGCGGCTGAAGACTCGCCTGACCGAAGGGCTGGTCATCACGATAGAGCCTATCATTGCTGCTGGAATCGGGCGCAGTGTTTTGAAAAGCGACCGCTGGACCATTCGCACCGCCGATGGCAGCCTGTCAGCGCATTACGAACACACCATCGTCGTCACCAAGCGCGAACCAATTTTGTTGACGGCGGCCTAATCGAACGGCAGGTCTTTTTGATCGCGCGCCGCGCCCACCGCAGCTGATTTCGCCATGTATGGATACGGATTCACCGGCGTACCGCCCATCCGCACTTCGTAATGCAGATGCGGCGAAGTAACGCGGCCGCTGGCGCCTGAGCGCGCAATCACATCGCCCCGCCGCACTTCCTCGCCCGGCACCACCCCGAACGTGGACAAATGGCCATAGTAGGTCTGGACGCCGTTGCCGTGATCGATAATGATCAGCCTTCCGTAGCCGCCTTCCCAATCCGCATGCACCACGATGCCGTCGGCCGCCGCGCGCACCGCTGTTCCCATGGGCGCTTCCAGATCGACGCCGGTGTGGATAGCGCCTTCACCCGAAAACGGGTCCGTGCGTCCGCCAAAAGAGCTCATCAAACGCCCCTCCACCGGCCACAAGCTGGGCCGGACGTGGATCTGGTATTGCCTCGGATAGTTGTGATACAGGGCGGAAATCGTGGAGGTTTGCAGGAAGTTGTACTGGCTAAGCGATTCGCGAAAGGTGGGGGTCAGATTGGCGGCGGTAACCACATCGCTCGAAGTTCCCGGCTTCCGCTTCAGCCCGTACGCCACCGAGACTTCACCCGCGAAGTTCTCTAAGGTTGCTAACTGCTCGTTCTTCTGGTTGGTCACGCGCTGCAATTCCTGATACTTAGCGCGCAGCGAGTCCACTTCCTGGCGCAATGAATTGTAATGCGCCACTTTCCAGCTCATTCGCAAGTAGCTGGAAAGAAAGCCCAACATGATGAAGAACGAAAGCACCGAAACAACGAAACCAGCATAGATCACTTTGTGCGGGATGTGTACCCGGCGCAATCGCCCATGCAGCGAATGCGCGAGTACAACCACAAAGTAAGGCTGATGTGGCATGGATCTCCTTAGATTAAATCGGCACGGCCCGAAAGAATCTGCATAGACGCGGGCGGACCGTAGGCCGGAGAGTACCAACTAGAGTCGATTCGTCCTCCACCCGTTTCTGACGATACACTGGGGGACTCAGTTCAAGAAACATTCCTACGGAGGAAGCGCGATGAACATGCCCATCATTCCAGCAGCCACGGTATTCCTGCTGGCCATCGGAATAGCCAGTGCGGTTGACCCGCCGGATGTAAAGGAAGGTCTTTGGTCCATCCAAAGGCACAACGTCGATAATCCCGGGAACAAAATCAGCGATTCGAAATCCACCATCTGCCGCAGCCACGCCTACGACCAGCATGTGAACGGCCTGACGAAAAACGTCAAAGAGTGCACGACCGTCAGCCAGAGCTCTCAAGGTGGCAAGTATTCCAGCAAGACGCGTTGCGTAGTCGCCGGAACGACCATCGAAAGCGAGGGTACCAGCACTTTCCTGAGCGATACATCCACCCACTCAGAGAGCCACGCCACTTATTCTCCGGCCATGGGAGGCATCAGCGAGACAACCATGATCGTGGATCAGAAGTACCTGGGGAGCTGTCCGGCCGGAGTGCAGCCTGGCGACATGACGAATGCAAATGGAACCGTAACGCATTTGTGGAAGCATTGAGTATCTGGAAGGCACGGGATTATTGTTTGTTAAAAACCCGTATGGTAGGCTCACGATTTCCGGTGGTGGTCGAGGTGCTTGTGATTGCCTTTCCATCACCCGAAACTACCAGGGTGTCCTTGCCAGAAACCACTCCCTCCCGGCTGCTAATAGCTTCGAGCGTATGATCGTCAATAACCCGGAATGCCGTCATCGTCCCGGAGACTACCGTCTTGCCAACAACCGCGACTGGTACTTGGTCCATCTTGACTGAATATTGTCTGACGTTACCTCCGAAATCCTCGGAAACCTTAAGACCATCCGTTCCGCTGAGTTCATAACGCACGGTTGGCGCTGGAACCCTCTTGACCGATTGTGGCTTCCAGATCCCGGCAAGACCCTGTGGTCCACCGGAAATCCGTTGAAAAGCGATCGTGGTTTGATATTTTGTTTCACCCGGTCGAGCTACTTCCGTTACCTCCGTCAAGGATTTGCCATCCGCGGACACTTCGATTCGACGAGTGTTTTGTAACTTTCCTTCATTGAAAATGCTCCGCTCAAAATGACTGCTATCGATCTGCTTCCACGCGATCGTATTCGTCGATCC
>JBEKLB010000388.1:0-6467 GCA_050010415.1 Bryobacteraceae bacterium
TCTCGCGAGGCCGAACACGCACTTCACAGTGACGTCCTCGTTGCGATTTTCAGGCGCCCAACGAATCGCAGTACTCTCGTACGGAAAGACGACTCACCTATCCATCCAGGGCGATTGGCCAAATCCGGGATTTGAGGGAGGCTTCTTGCCGATCGCTCGGAAGTCAACCCATGGTGCTTTCAGCGCGGAGTGGTCCGTACCCTTTATTGCCCGTGGTGTACGCGCCGAAGGGCCAGGCGATTCCTTCAACGGACTTGAGACCACGGCGCTTGGAACTTCATTTGTCGAGCTGGCAGATCCATATCAATCCGTAAGCCGAGCCCAGAAATACGTACTACTTTTTGTGGGCCTGGTTTTCCTGTCCTACTTCGTATTCGAAGTTGCGACCGGCAAGCGACTTCATCCTGCGCAATATGTTCTGGTAGGAGTCGCTCAGATCATCTTCTTCCTGTTGCTGCTGTCGCTAGCCGAGAGAATCGGCTTCGATTGGAGCTTTCTGCTGGCAGGAGCCGCTACGGTTGCCCTGCTTTCTGTCAACACCGCGTGGGTATTCTCCAGTCGTTCTCAAGGGCTGAAGGCTCTGGCTGCCTTCACCTTGCTCTACTTATTGATCTATCTGCTGCTGAGGGTTGAGGACAACGCGTTGCTCATTGGAGCCGTTGCCAGTTTCCTCGCCGTCGCAGCCACCATGTACTTCACTCGGAGGATCGACTGGTATAGCCCGATTGCAACAGATCCCTCCGAAAGTCAGATCACTCCCGTGTCACCAAAGGAATCAGTGTAGCCGGAGCTCCGCACAAGCATCGGGCCCGATCTGGATGTCCGGCGAATTCCACCAATCTGCCGTGCCAGAGCAACGCGCAGTGCTACCATCAAGGTATATATGGATCCCCGCATCCGGGTGCTGGTCGCCAAACCGGGTTTGGACGGCCATGACCGGGGAGCGAAGGTCATCGCGCGAGCTTTACGCGACGCAGGCATGGAGGTGATTTACACCGGCCTGCGACAGACACCGGAAATGATCGTGAATGCGGCGTTGCAGGAGGACGTGCAGGTAATTGGTCTGTCCATCCTGTCGGGCGCCCATAACGCGATCGTTCCGCGTATTATGGATTTGCTGCGCGAAAAGGGCATGGACGATGTCCTGGTCCTGGTCGGCGGTATAATTCCTGACGAGGATGCCGCCGAGCTAAAGAAGCTGGGCGTCGCGGCTGTATTCCAGCCAGGGGCGTCACTCGAAGCGATCGTAGACTTCATCAGGTCTGCTGTAAAACAGACCGCGTGAAGCAACCGCGGGACGAGAGCCCGCTAAAATTGAAAACAAAACAAGGGCCGCTGAGCGGCTCGTGTACTAACAAAACCTAAATGCAAGAAAAACTGAACATCGCCGTGTTTGTCGATTACGACAACATTGAAATCGGCGTGAAATCGACTTTGCGGCGCGAATTTGATGTATCGCTGCCGTTGGATGCGCTCAAGGAGCGCGGCGACCTGGTCGCGAAATTTGCCTATGCCAACTGGGGGCGCCAGGAAGGCGCGGCCCGGTCCATGGCGGAAAATGCCGTGCAAATGGTGCAGCGCCTGCCCTCCCCGCGCGGGGACAAGAACGGCGGCGATATCAATCTGGCGCTGGATGCGCTGGAGATGGCCTTCACCCATCCGCACGTGAACGCGTTCGCCATTGTCAGCGGCGACAGCGACTTCATCCCGCTGGTGAACAAGCTGAAAGAATACGGCAAGACGGTGTTTGTGGTGGGCGGTAAGGCCTTCACCAGCACCATCCTGCAACAGAACTGTCACGAGTTCGTGAGTTACGAGTCGTTACTGTCTGAGGATCGTGGCCAGACCCGCGAGCGTGCGCCGCGGCCGCAAGGGCTGCCCGGGGAACAATTGGCGCGGGACAATCGCCCGCCAGGTGGACAGCGCAGCCGGCCCGCTCCGCTGGATCTGGCGCAGGCCATGCCGCTGGTGGAGCGCGCGCTGCAAGTGCTCGAACGGCGCGCGGTGCAGCCGCAGCTGGGGCTGCTAAAGTCCACCATGTTGCAACTCGACTCTGCCTTTACCGAAAAGGCTTACGGCGCGAACAGCTTCTCGGATTTTGTCGAGAAATTGAAAAAGGCCGATTACGTAAATGTCAGCGGCCAGGGTGGACGCTACATCATCGAGCGCAAGGGCGCATCGTCTCAATCGGAGCGTCCGACACCGAAGCCGGAAGAGGCGCTGCCGCCGTTGCGCGACGTGTTGGAGACGCATCGCCTGGAGATGGAGAACGGCGTTCTGCTGGACGATCTGGCCGGGTGGGTGCAAACCGAGGTCCCGCAGTTCTCCGCCGCGGCGTACGGTTTCCAGGAATTCTCCGAGTTCCTCAACTATGCGCAGGACAAGCTGGTGGTGCGCGTGGAGCCGGATGAGGAGAAGGGGCCTATCGTGTACATGGGCGCCGAATTCTATCCGCCCGCTGAGCCTGAGCGGGCGCCGGAACCGCACGTCGAAGAAGAAGAGGACGAGAAGCAACCGATCGTGGAAGGCCAGCCTTCGCTTTTGGAGCCGAATCCTCCGCCTGTTAAGCCCAAACCAGTGCGGCGGGCACGGAAGCCCGCGGCATCGGGGAATTCGGCCGATAGGCCGCGCCGTGGCGGCGGTGGAACGCGCAAGAAACGTCCACCAGAGCATCACGGGCCCATGCAGTAGGACGCCGGGAACGGCGTCCTGCGGAATACATGGCTGCCAAGGCAGCCGGAATTCAAGGAATACGAGGAATGGTCGCGTATTCCTGGTATTCCTTGTATTCCACCGCGATATAGCCAAACGCGACGACCGCTAGAAACAGCGTCAGCACTTCGCTATCACCTAGATTGTTCTCGGCGAAGCCCTCGGCGAGGATTGCCAGGATCACAGCGATTGCTCCGTGCAAGACGAAGCGGGCTTCCGGATCGATGAGCTTTCGCCGGAGAGCCATTGCGAAGTCCCACAGGATTTTCACGATCAACCAGAGAAAGATCGCAAGCGTTGGAAGACCGCGCTCCGCGGCGTACTGCAGGTAGATATTGTGCAGGTGACCGTAATAGCCGACCGGTAGTGGCAGTGCGGAAGCGGGCACCCATCGATCGAACTGATACTTCACTTGTTCGGGTCCAAGCCCGAGCCAGGGATGCGAGCGAATGATGACGGCTCCAGTTTCGCGCAGAATGGCACGGTGACGGTTCGAGTCCACTTCACCGTGCGGCTCAACCACCGAAATGAGCCGCTCCCTGAGGGCGTGCGGCCCAAGGAAGAACGCGATCAGCGCTAACGCGGGCACTGCAGCCACCAGCCATTTCTTCCAAAACCAGAGCAGGTACAGCAGGCCGATCGGAAAGCCCAGAAGAAAAATGCTGCGAGTGAAGCCCAGCACCATGGAGCAAGCCAGAATCACGGCGCAGAGCCATCCGGCCTTCTTCCACCGCGGGTAGCTCGAGAAGAACAGGAACGACGCCAGCAGCAACAGCACGATCATCTCTTCGCCGCCGAACGTCATCCAATGGCTCATGAATCCGGTGATTCGCGATCCGACGTAGAAATCGTAAAATCCGATGTGCTGTTCCTGGGATTGCTGGTAGATTCGCCAGAATTGGAACAGGCTGCGCGCGGCCGAGAGGGTCGCGATTCCGGCCCACAGCAGCACCACGGCGCGAATCTCCCAGATCTGGCGGAACGTGCTGTAGGCCACCAGCAAAATAAAGAACACATAGAATTTGCGAATCTGCGGCATGCCCTGCTGGATGTGGCCGGAGGCCAGGAGCGAGATTACCGTTCCGGCCACAAAAAGCGCCAGCGGAAGCTTGATGGGCGGTAGCCGGATCTTCTGCGACGAAAGCAACAGCGCCGCCAGAGCGAGAGCCAGGAGAATTTGGGAAGCGGCAATCGAGAATAGAATAGAGAGGAGCGCGCCGCACGTGAGATAAAACGCGCCGCGGTCGAGATAGGGTTTCAATCCAGTAGGCTATCAGGAATGGAAATATATATCCTCCGGCATGGAGTTGCCGAAGAACCGCAAACCGGCCAGCCCGATTCCGAGCGTGCGCTGACGCCCGACGGCCGCAAGAAATTGCGGAATGTACTGCGCACGGCGGCGTCCGCTGGGGTGGCGCCGTCGCTCATTTTGACCAGCCCTTATAAACGCGCGCTGCAGACGGCTCAGATCGCGGCGGAAATTTTGGATTACAAGGGCGAACCGCTGCGCACCAAAGCGCTGGAACCTGGCGCCGCACCAAAGTCGGTTTGGGACGAGATCCGAGTGCATAAAGACGAGGCGCGAATTCTTCTGGCCGGGCACGAGCCGCTCTTCAGCCGGTTAATGGCGTATCTGCTCGGGTCGCCGAATCTTCAGGTGGATTTCAAGAAGGGCGCCATCGCCTGCATCGAGATCGAGCGGTTTCCCGCCGAGCCGCATGGCGTGCTGCGCTGGATGCTGACGTCAAAATTGGCGGGACAGTAGCTAAACGTCCCGGCGCTTGCGCTCGTAGGGCTGCTTCAGATATTTCGCTGCTTCTTCCTGCGCGCCCTGCGTGTCGTCCTTGGTGCGGATGGCCTGGTTGTATTCGTTCACCGCGCGATCGCGCTGGCCGGAGACATCGAAGATGTTGCCCAGCTTGATGTGGGCCCACACCGCCGTCCACTTCGGGTCCACGTCGCCATTCAGCGCCTCGCGGTATTCGTTGGCGGCCGACTGGTAATTGTTCTGCATGAAGAAAACGTCGGCTACGCGATAGTGCGCCAGTGAGCTGTTCCGGTTCACCTCGATGGCTTTCTGGTATTCCTTCAGCGCGTCCCCGAGTTCCCCGATTTCAGCGAACTGCTCGCCGCGCTTGATGGCCACGGCCACGCGCATCGCGGGACTCCAGCGCAGCACGGAGCCAATGGAATCGATCGTGACGGTTTTTGGCTTGCCAAAGGTGTCCACGGTAAACTCGGACGACGTGCCCACCACGTCGATGCGCTTGGTCTCCGGGTTGCCTTCGGTTTCGATTTTCAGATCCACCGGCATCTGAAAAGTATCCAGGTCCTGATTGATCTTGCCCATCACCCGGAAGCCCTTCTGCGTGCGGAAGACCGTGTACTCCATCTTGAATTCGGGCGCTCCGCTGGACTCCAGCCACTGGACAAAGAAGTATTGCAGGTTCCGGCCGGTGATCTGCTCGGCCAGTTTGCGGAAATCGGCCGTGCTCACCGATTGCCAGCTATACTTCTCCGTGAAGCTGGACATCACCTTATTGAAATTGTCGTTGCCGATCACGTTGCGAAGCATGTTCAGCACCGCGGCGCCCTTTCCAGCCGTGAGCGCCCAATACTCGGGGGAGTAATCATCTAAGCGTCCGGCTTGAATCATCGGCGGATTGTCCACCGTCAGCGCTTCGACGTACGTATCGTGGAGATCTTGTTCCATCGCTCCTGAGCCGTTGGCGTGCTCATCCCACAGCAGCTCGGCAAAACGAGCGTTTCCATTCTCCAACCACAGATGATCCCGATTGATCGGCGATACCAGCGTTTCCCACCATTGGCGCGCCAGCTGGTTCGCCAGCAGCCGGGCCGCCGGCTGATTGCCGATGCCCCGGGGCGAAAGGAAAATAATTCCCGGCGCGGAGTATCCGTTCGGAGTGCCGTCTTCGGTCTCAACCAAGGTGATATTAGCTTGTGGCGCGAGCCCATAGACGCTGGTAAGGAAGCTCAGCACTTTCCCGGTCTCTTCGCCATAAGCGTTGGCCATGTTCTGCTTTTGGCGGAAATAGACCGACGTTGTAATGCCTTCCGAATTCACCTTTACGGGATCTCCTTGCACGACGGCGATGCTTCCCGGGAATGAGGGCTTGGTGAATTGAAAGGTGAAGGCGGTTTTGCCAGCGCCTGCCGGCTGCGAATTTCCCAGGCCGCTCGCGATCACCTGGTATCCGGTGGGTACCGTTATATGGAGATTCGAGGTGAATCGATCCACGCTGTAGCCGTTGACGGGAAACCATCTCGAGGGGTACATCAGGTACGCGATGTCATTCTGGATTGCGGCGAACTTGATGCCGTAGACCGGCGATTCTTCCTGGCCAGTTAAGCGGCCATCATAGGTGAACGTAACGGTGGTGGCTTTGCCCTTCGCAAGTGGCGCGGGAAAGCTTAAGACCACGGCCATGTCCTGACCCGAACGCGACGCGGGAATCTGATGGCCGGCGTCGTCCACAACGCGCGAAACGCTGAGTGCGGGGTTCAGCTCGAAAGAGGCTGAGGACACATCGTTATCGAGGGCGGAGAAACGGACCTTCACGCTGGCTGTAAGCGTCTGGGTGTGCGGATTGATTTCGGCGTCGATGGCGTAGTTATCCACGTCGATGCGGCCGGACTTACTTCCTCGGTCCTGTGCCAGCAGCGGCGCTAAACCGACCGGCGCCAGCACCAGCGCTGCCAGCAGAAGCTTACGAGACATGAACCATTTCCTCTTG
>JBEKLB010000389.1:0-6443 GCA_050010415.1 Bryobacteraceae bacterium
CCGCTCCATCTTCGTGAAGTCGGCGGAAGAGGGGCGCGTCAATATCGAGAGGATCGACAGCGAAACGGGAAAAGTTGAGGCTGTTACGAAGGGCGCCCACGCGGTGATTTCATATTCGGCCACGCCGGATGGATCGAAGATGGCGGCGCTTCTTTCAAGCCCGACAAACATGGGCGATGTGTTCATCGTTCAAAGCGCGTCGGGCGCAATGGAGCCAGTGACGCACGTGAACGCCGAGTTGTTCGCGAAGCTGAATCTTACCGCGCCGGAGACTATCTGGTACAAGAGCTTCGATGGGCGGCGCATCCAGGCCTGGGTGCAGCGGCCGCCGGACTTTGAGGCCGGCAAGAAATATCCGATGATTCTGGATATTCATGGCGGTCCGCATTCGGCCTACGGCTACGTCTTCGATCACGAATTTCAGTGGATGGCGGCGAAGGGCTACGTGGTGCTGTACCCCAATCCGCGCGGCAGCACCAGCTATGGGCAGGAATTCGGCAACATTATTCAATATAAATATCCTGGAGACGATTTTAAGGATTTAATGGCGGGCGTGGACGAATTAGTCGCCCGCGGCTGGGTGGATCCGCAGAAGCTAGGCGTCACCGGCGGCAGCGGCGGCGGTGTGTTGACCAATTGGGCGATCGGCCACACGGACCGCTTCAAGGCCGCGGTTTCGCAGCGCTCGATCGCGGACTGGGCCGGGCTCTGGTACACCACGGATCTCGCGCTGTTTACGCCTTTCTGGTTTCATGGCGCGCCCTGGGAAGCGGAGGCCGATTTCAAGGAGCGGTCACCCATCACATACATCCAGAATGTACACACGCCGCTGATGCTGATCGAGGGCGAGTCGGACTTTCGGACGCCTCCGGCGGATGGCGGCGAGCAGATGTTTCGCGCTCTGAAGTATCTGAAGCGGACCGTGGTGATGGTGCGTTTTCCAGGAGAGAGCCACGAGCTGTCGCGATCGGGGAAGCCGGTGCATCGTGTGGAACGCCTGGACAACATCGTGGCTTGGTTTGACAAATACCTGATGGGCCAAGATATTCACACGTACGACGTGAAATGACGTTTTGAAATGACACCGGCGAAACCCGCAGTCTGTCTATTAAGTGGCGGTTTGGATTCGGCCACGGTGCTGGCCTACGCGCGGCGCCAAAGCTACCGCTGCTACGCATTGAGTTTCGACTACGGACAGCGGCATCGCGCGGAGCTCGATGCGGCAGCGCGCGTGGCGTCCAGCCTCGGAGCGGCCGAGCATCGCGTAGTGTCGATCGACCTGCGCGCGTTCGGCGGATCGGCTCTCACGGCTGACATCGCGGTGCCGAAAACCGGCCTGGGGCAGGGAATTCCAATCACCTACGTTCCCGCGCGCAACACTGTATTTCTCTCCTTCGCGTTGGCTTGGGCCGAAGTGCTCGAAAGCTCGGACGTTTTCATCGGCGTGAACGCCATCGATTATTCCGGATACCCGGACTGCCGGCCCGAGTTCATCGCCGCGTTCGAGAATATGGCGGACCTGGCGACGAAAGCCGGTGTGGAGGGCCGCACCCGCCTCAAGATTCACACGCCGCTGATTCGACTTTCAAAATGCGAGATCATCCAGTTGGGGGTGCAGCTTGGCGTGGATTTCGCATGGACGCACAGTTGTTACGATCCAGACGCGACTGGCCGGTCGTGCGGCGCCTGCGATTCGTGCCGGCTGCGGCGCAAGGGCTTTGCGGATGCAGGTCTGAAGGACCCGATTGAGTACGCGACGCACTGAATACACGCACTGAATACACGTGAAAATCTCTGAAATTTTCCATTCCATCCAAGGCGAGGGCACACTCGTTGGCGTGCCGTCCGTCTTCGTTCGCACCAGTGGCTGCAATTTGCGATGCACGTGGTGCGACACGCCCTATACTTCCTGGCAGCCGGAGGGTGAGGAGCGCAGCGTAAGCTCGATTGTCGATGAGGTTGCCGCTTACGGCGCTACGCATGTGGTGATCACCGGTGGCGAGCCCATGATTGCGCCACAAATTGAGGCACTCACCGGCCAGCTGGCCACGCGGCTGGCGCCGCATATCACCATCGAAACGGCCGGTACCGTGGATGCGTCCGTCCGCTGCGATCTGATGAGTATCAGCCCGAAGCTCGCCAATTCGACCCCGCGTACGCGCGACAACGGCCGCTGGGCCGATCAGCACGAACGCCTGCGCTATCAGCCGGAGATTTTGCGGCGGCTGATGCAGCGTTATCCGTATCAACTCAAGTTTGTGATCACCGAGCCGGGCGATTTGCAGCAGGTGAACGCGATGCTGCCAGAGATCGGAGCGTCCAGAGACCGCGTGGTGCTGATGGCGGAAGGTCTGGATGCCGGGATTCTGGCGGAGCGAGGCCGCTGGCTGGCGGAGATCGCCAAGCAGGAAGGGTTTCGCATGACGCCGCGCATGCACATTGATTTGTGGGGCAACCGGCGCGGCGTTTAGCTAGGTAAGTTCATAGCCGTCGCGCGCGGTAGGGACGCACAGCGTTTCCGAATCGTGGCCGTGCAGCGCGAAGATCTGCCGGATCAAGTCGCACACCTGTTCGGAACCGCGTTCGTAAAACACCAGGATCGACGGGCCCGCGCCGCTGAGCGCGCATCCGAGCAGCCCCGGCGCACGCAGCTTCACGATTTCTTCGAGCCCCGGCACCAGAGCATAGCGATAAGGTTGATGCAGACGGTCATCAAGCGCGGCGGGGAATGCACTGGTGCTGCCGGTGGCGAGCGCGGCAATTAACAACGCGCTGCGCTGAACGTTGAAGACAGCGTCGGCCTTCGAATAATTGGCGGGCAAAACATGGCGAGATTCGGATGTGGGCAGCACAAAGTCCGGAACCACCACGGCCACACCATAACTCGATGGCAGCTCCACGCGCACCGCTCGCACCACTCCGCCGGCGTCGGTAGCGCTGGCGACAATAGAACCCAGAACGCAGGCCGCAACATTGTCCGGATGGCCCTCGATCCTGGCCGCTTCATCCAAGATCCGATGCGGCTTCCAGTGCAGGCCCAACAGATGATCGGCGATGACGACACCTGCGGTGAGAGCCGCGGCGCTCGATCCCAGCCCCTTGCCGAGCGGAATGTCGTTGTCGATTTCGAGCGCGACGGGCGGCAGAACGTCCCCGACATCGGCGGCTACAGCCAGCGCCGTCCGCCAGATCAGATTATCCTCGCCAGTTGAAATCTGCGCGGCATCGCGGCCACGCACGCGAATGGCGAGGCGCTCGGAGCGCTCAAACCGGCACGTCAGATAGATTCCGAGCGCCAGACCGAGGCTATCGAATCCGGGACCGAGATTGGCGCTCGAAGCTGGAACGCGGACCTGCATTCGGGACGTTGTGCGGGAGGCGGGGCGCTACAGCCTCACCACCGTTCCCCTTCGGCAAGAATCGTAGATGGCGGTTACCACTTCCAGGGCACGGTATCCATCGGCGCCCGAAGACAGCGGCTTGCGACCGCTGCGAATGGATTCGCCGAAATCGATGAACTGTCGTTCGAACGGCGCGAGCGCGGTTGCCATCGGATCGGTAGCGGCACTGGCGTAATCATAAGACACGGGCGCGCGCTCTCCCGAATCGTTTTCCACTTGCCAGGCGGTAAGCTTGTCGCCGGTGATAATCGCGGTGCCTTTGGCGCCGTGGATTTCGATGCGCTCGGTGTAGCCGGGCCAGAAGGCCGTTGAGGCTTGAATCACTCCAGTGGCGCCGGATGAATACCTCACCACCGCCGCCAGCACGTCTTCCGATTCTATGCTGTGGCGTGCCGCCAGTTGCCAGTAGCCGAAGAGCTCCTGGATGCCGCCCATCAACCACAACAGCACGTCCACTTGATGGATGGCTTGGATGATGAGCGCACCGCCGCCTTCGGTCTTCCAGCTCCCTTTAATGGGGCGCGAATAATAGGCGGGAGATCGATACCATTTCACGTAGGCGTCGGCTTGCAGGATTTTGCCCAAGCGCCCGTCGCACAGCGCGCGCTGCAAGAATTGGGTAGAGTCGTCAAAGCGATGCTGGCTCACAACACCCAGTTGGATGCCGGACTGGTGAGCGATTTCGATCATGCGCCGCGCCGTGTCCAGATTGGTGGCCATCGGCTTCTGCACTTGGATGTGCTTGTTCGCCTCCGCACAACATAGCACCGGTTCCAGGCGGAATTCGGGGAAGGTGCATACGTCGACGTAGTCGACGCGTGGGTGGCGGCACAGTGCCTCGAAATCGGGAACGAACTCGCAGCCGTAGCGCTCGGCGAACGCGCGGGCGCTCTCGACGTGGAAATCCGTGCAAGCCACCACTTCATAGCCGATGTTGGCGTAAGCGCGCGCGTGTTTATGGGAGATGGCGCCAGTGCCGATGATGCCGACCCGCATGCTAGCTATTGTGACATGGCAGGCCGCGTAATTCGGCCGGTTGGGATGTAAAGCTATGTTATCTTGGTTGAGTCGAGATCAGTCGCCCTCCTTGTAGCGTCTCCGGGCCGGTAGCTCAGTTGGTAGAGCATCGCACTTTTAATGCGGTGGTCGCGGGTTCGAGCCCCGCCCGGCTCACCAAAATAAGTCCTTTATAATCAATGTTAATAAGGGAAGATACAAGGTGCTCTCATGATAGCCCCATGACATCCGTGATGAAATACGTCCATGTTGAGGCCAATCCGCAGGCATACCAGGAATTGCGGCAACTACGGCAAGTGGGACGTAGACTGCCCGTCCAAGACAAAGCTGAAGTGTCCGCTCATCGTTGTCCGTTACGAGATGGGTCCGGGCGGACGTAAGATCCGCAAGGAGCAGGCGCTCAAGACGAACGACGAAGCGGTGGCGTGGCAGCTCATCAATCAAATGGTGGTATCCGGTGAAACGCGGCCGACCGAGCCTCCCAAGACCGTTACCCAGTGCATAGATGGTTACCTTGAGCTCGAAGCAAAAAGGGGAATCGGAGAATCCACCCTCAAGAGCTTCCGGAAGTTTCTCTGTGGCAATCCGAAGCGCAACCCAAACGGTAACTATTCGCCAACCCTGCTAGAGTTCGCATTGCGACAACATCCGCCAATCGGACTGCTGAAGGATTTTACGCCCGATCTCGTAGCCAAGTTCCGAGGCGACTGGCGGGTCAAGGGAAGCGCTTTGACTATCCAGAGCGAACGTCTGAAGCAGTTCTTTAGATCGTGTCACGACCTCGGATGGATCCCGGAAAACCCGGCCGCGAAGCTCAAACCACCGAAGGTAAAGCAGGAGCCGGTTTATGCTTTCCCGAAGGTAGATAGAAACACGCTACTGAAGGCTGTCAGCGACGACGATTTTCTTTTGACATTGAATCTGACGATGCGATATTCCGCTCTCGCTCCGGTCGACCTCGTGTTCTTGAAGCCACAGAATCTTCACGGTGATCGCATCGTGACAAAGCGCACGAAGACAGGGAAACGTGTCAACGTAAAGCTGCCAATGGTCGTGGCTGAGAGGCTTAGCGCGCTCAGGGTGCAAGCCGGAGGATATTGGTTTTGGAACCGTATCGGAGAGGATTCGAAGCATGAGACCGCAACCGGGAACTTGCGCCGAATGATGCGTCCGTATTTTGAAAAAGCAAAAGTATATCAGCGCGATGAACACGGCGAAATTGTGTATGAACGAGATAAGGAAACTCACGGGTTGAAACCGGTGTTGGGTACTCTCTATCAGTGGCGGCATACGTTTGTCCACGAGCACATCATGAAAGACACGCCGCCGTCACGAATAGCTGAACTTCTTGGCGACACTCTAAGAATCGTGATGGAGACTTATGCTCACTTCATCGAGGAGCGGCAGGCGCAGCTCGATAAAGCCGCAGCGAAAAGCTGGAACAACAAGGAACTGCAGGAATACCGAATCAACATTTGATAAACCATTAGCGTGACGTCGTTTCCTTCGGTCACTATGCAACGGACTTCGTGATCTTGCGAATCTCACACTGCAGGACGGACGGCGGGATCAGAACGGTGTCATATTTTCGAACATGGCGCCGTCTCTTCGAATCGTATCTGTACGGGTTATGGATGATTCTGACGCCCTCGACTTGGGCAAAATGTGAGTTTCCGGTGAGCATGCGTGACTCCAGTTTCCGTTAGCTGATAGGGTGTGCCA
Organism: Bryobacteraceae bacterium; assembly: GCA_050010415.1. Lineage (GTDB taxonomy): Bacteria > Acidobacteriota > Terriglobia > Bryobacterales > Bryobacteraceae > Palsa-89. Next base: position 6,141 of record JBEKLB010000389.1, read on the forward strand.
GGGACGGGAGGCTCGGCAGCATGGCACAGGAAACGGCGGTTTATCGAGACGATGTAGAGCAGGTGCGGCGGCGATGGGCGGAATGGAGAAGCACGCACGCGGTGCGATCGCGGCTGCCGGAAGAGCTATGGGCTGCAGCGGTAGAGTTGGTCCAGCGCGATGGGATCGATGCCACGGCGCGGGCACTGGATGTGGATAAGCCGAGCTTGCGGAAATGGGCTGGTCGTCTCAATCCCGCCCGGCCGCAACCAGCTCGGCGAAAGTCCCAACCCAAGCAGAAAGCGAATGCCCTGCCAGCCCACC
>JBEKLB010000390.1:0-6441 GCA_050010415.1 Bryobacteraceae bacterium
CACCCCGTTCTAAGCGCACTCGGAAACCACGCTCAAAAAGCGCCGGTCGAAGAAGCCATCCTCAGCTCAGACATGGAGTACACCTTCCTTCATCCAACCGTATTTTTCCAGAACTTCACTGCAACCTGGCCAAAGACTGTAGAAACCGGAGTTTTGGCGGAGCCGTGGTCGGCGGATACGCGCTTCTCCCGCGTCGATTACCGTGACGTCGCCGAAGCCGCAGCCATTGCGTTGACGGAAGACCGCCTGCTCTACGGCACGTTCGAATTATGCGCGGAGGGCTGGCTCGACCGTAAGGATGTCGCTGCGATCATCGGCGAGGTGCTTGGCCGACCGATAAAGGCGGAAAGAATTGATCCAAAGATGGCCGCCGCAAGCGCCGGGCCCGGCGCTCGCTCGCTGAAGAAGATGTTCGATTGGTACGACAAACGCGGCCTTATGGGGAGCGCTCTGACCCTGCGCGCCATCCTCGGTCGTGAGCCGAGAACCCTGCATACCTTCTTCGAAGAGCTGAACGCCGGAGGCGTGGGTGAGGACGAGAGAGGAGGATCAAATGTTCTGGCCTGATAACGCGCAGATCGCGGTCACGACCTCGCTGATGTTCGAGGCCGGATCGCAGGACCGGCAGAAGACATTCGGGCGTTCCTCGTAGCCAACTCGCATACGGTGGACACGAATACGCCCGGCGGGGTTGCGCGAGTCTTCTGGCTCAACCATGTTCGCGTCAACCCAACCCATCCCCCATGCATTGAGCGCGTTTTCGATCGTCGTTTCATTGACGCCCGCCACGAGATCAATGGACATCCTCTACGCTGCGCGCGCCGAAGAGGAGAGACGACGCGAATTGACTAAATTATCACATCGGGATAATTTAGTGTTTGACTCGGCTCGTGGTGCGCCCGAAGATTTCAAATCTGTATCCTTGGCTGGTGAAGGCTAGCGTACTCGTGTCTATAGCTGTGCTCGCGCCAGCGGCATTCAGCCAGAGCGCCGGGGATCCGCTCGACATCGTTTATTTACGCTCGAACTTCTTTGTCATTGCCGGTGCCGGCGGCAACATCGCGGCGCAAGTTGGACCGGATGGCGTGGTCATAGTGGATGCAGGCACTCGTGAAGCGGCAGACCGCGTAATTAGCTCTTTGAAGAAGGTCACCGACCAGCCGATTCGCTACATCATCGATACCGGCCCAGATACGGATCACGTGGCAGGCAATGGGATCTTAGCGAAAACCGGGCGAAGTATCTTTGCAGCCGGGACGGAACCGCTGGGAGGCGAATTCGCTAAAGCGATGACCGATGGCTTTGCGGCAAGCATCATTGCACCGAATCGACTCCTTGCCAGAATGAGTGCGCCGACCGGCCAGAAAGCGCCATTCCCGTCGGATTCATGGCCGACCGAATCCTTCGCGGAAAAACGGAAATATATTTACATGAATCACGAAGGCATCGAAATTTTCCGGCAGCCAGCCGCCCACAGCGATTCCGATAGCATCGTATTCTTCCGAGCCTCCGATGTAATTGCGGCGGGCGACCTAGTGGACGCGAATCGGTTTCCGGTCATCGATTTGGAGCACGGCGGCGGCATTCAGGGCGAAATCGAGGCTCTCAATCAGATCATCGAGTTATCGGTGCGGCCGATACCGTTCGTTTTTGAAGGCGGCGGAACTTACATTGTCCCGGGACACGGCCATATATATGATGTCTCGGATGTAGTCGAATATCGCGACATGATCGTCATAATCCGGGATCTGATCCAGGACATGATCAATCGCGGTATGACGCTCGAGCAAATTAAAGAAGCTTCCCCTGCAAGAGGATGGGAGCTTCAATTCGGGGCCAATACCGGCCCCTGGACGACCAATGATTTCGTGGAAGCAGTTTACAGGAGCCTAATGGTGAAACAAAAGTGAGCGGCGCTACGCGTCTAGCGTCTCCTTATCTGCTCTTGTCAAGGACTTGCCTCGCGGTAGTTGCGCTGCTTTTGGCGGTTACCATTACGGGCCCTGCGAACGCACAACCTCCGCCTCATGTGTTACTCGACGCGCAGGTATCGGCCAAAACGTCTGCGCCATTTGATATCAGCGGTTATTGGACCTCGGTGATTACTCAGAACTGGCGACTCCGTATGGTGACGCCTCCCAAAGGGTATTACATGGGCATCCCGATGACTCCCGCGGCCAAACAAGTCGCCGATCAGTGGGACCCGGCCAAGGAAGAAGCGTCCGGCGGCCAGTGCAAAGGATATGGCGCGGCGCTGATCATGACGCTTCCGGAGCGGCTTCGAGTTACCTGGCAGGATGACAATACACTTCGCATGGATATTGATGCTGGAATGCAAACTCGCGCGCTCCGCTTCGGCCATGAAAGGTCCGTTTCTGCCAAGGCAACTTTACAAGGCGATTCAGTGGCGGCATGGATTCCCCGCCGAGGCCCGGCCGTGCCCCCGAGCACACCGTCTGCGCGATATCTCAAAGTCACTACCATCCACATGCTGCCGGGATATCTTCGCAAGAACGGCGTGCCCTACAGCGACAAAGCCGTGCTAACTGAGTTCTATGATTTAATCGGCGAGCCGGATGGAGAGCAATGGATGATTGTTACGACCAAGGTGGATGACCCAATTTACCTCGAAGACCCACTAATCCTTAGTGCGCAATTTAAGAAGCAGGCGAACTCTTCCGGATGGGATCCTACGCCTTGCTCGGTCAAATAAGAATGCGCCGAACCTACAACCAAGCTGCAATCATTTTTCTGGCTCTCGTCACAGCGGGTCTTCGCCTATCCGCCCAGATCGATCTCTCCGGCTCCTGGGCGGCGCGGAACTACGGCGACGCGCTCGGTAATCGGCCGGGTCCCGGTCCAACGCCGGTCGACTATCTGGGACTGCCCATCAACGAGAATGCCAGAGAACGAGCCCTCCTCTATTCGCCTTCACAAATCTCGATGCCGGAACGGATGTGCTCGTTGTATGCGCCCATATACGTACTGCTGGGGCCGTTCGGTTTGAAACTATCCAACGAAACGGAGCCGCGCAATGGCACGACCACTGCGTGGAGAATCGCGGCTTGGGAGGATATGGGGACTATAACGATCTGGATGGATGGACGGCCTCATCCTTCAGCCAATGCTCCCCATGAGCCTGGCGGATTTACTACCGGTGTTTGGGAAGACGATGTACTCACGACGTTCACTACTCATATGAAAACCGGCGTGCTTCGTCGCAACGGTGTTGCAACCACCGATCGGGCCACGTTGAAGCTGCGCTTCTTCCGCCACGATGACATCCTGACAGTAACCGGGCGGATCGACGACCCTCTCGTCCTTACAGAGCCCCTGTATCTAACGAGAACATTTCAGTTAAGCAAGGTCCCGCCCTATCCGGCAGTTGGAGGGCCATGCATTCCGGGAGACGAAGGGGTACCTGTCGGATCCGTGCCGCATTATTTGCCGGGGAAGAATCCCTTCCTCTTCGAAATGACAACGAAGTACAACATTCCACACGAAGCGGCTCTGGGCGGAGCTGAAACGATGTATCCCGATTTTAGGAAGAAGATAAGAGACTCTTACGAATTTCCGAAACCCTGCACTGCGGATTGCGGCGGACCAGGAGCTTTTCCCTTAAGGTAAATAGCAGTTCGAAGCGGACGCCGCCGGACGAGTTGACGAAGGGGGCCGAGAACGCGTCGGCGCAGACCTGCATCGGATTGCAGAACCAACGATGGTTTCTCTATGGCCGGCGAACCGCCCCATCTGATCGAGGAACACTCGCAGCGGGAGGGCCCCCGCCCGGCGGCGGCGTTGCAGCCCCCGCGTCCCAGTGCTCAGCCAACTTGCCGTCATGGATGCGAAACATATTGAAGATATACGCGACCGCCGGTTGACCATCTTTGCCGTCCGGGAGCTCACGCTTTGTGAACAGCATCACGCGGTCGCGCTCCGCCATGACCGCTATGATTTCCGGTGGCTTGAAGTTTGGGTTGGGTGGCCTCGACGGCTGCTGCTGCATGGCGCGAACGAACGCGTCACGCCCGCCCCCGGGACCTCCAAACACCGGGTTGTGCTGAATATAGTCGGGGCGCATGTACTTCTCCGCAATACGTGCGATCTGATCTTTTAGATTGCCGGCGGCCTCCCCTTTGTAGAGTTCATTATAGAAATCCAGCACGAGTTTTTCGTTGGCGGCTTCTTGGGAAGTTTCCGCCGTCCGTGCCGCTGGGGCGCCAGCCAGCAATGCCAGCGTCAAGCTTAAATGCCAGTTGCGCGTGATTTTCATGAATCACTCCTCTGGAGGTTCCGGAACCAGGCCGTAGCGCGCCAACCCGTCAGGCGCTCCGACCTGCCACTCGCAGTTATATTCATCGAAGATCATTTTGTCCGGGCGCCACGCGTAGATGCGAACCATCGACCAGGGCGACGTATACATCTCCGAGTCATCGATCGTGGTGACAATTTCGAGCTTGGGATCACCGTAGTCGATGCGGCGTATCCTCTGCACTACATGCACCTTTGCCGAAGTGGGCGTACCGTCCACGTCGAGCCACAGCCCCTGCTTGTAGCCTATCGTATCCACTACCAGCGTATCTCCGTCCCACCGGCCCACCGAATCTCCGAAGTATTCGCGGCGGCCTGATCTCCGATGAGGCTGATTCATGCGAATGTTCCAAATGCCGTGATACTCCTGGAAGACGAACACAATTTCTTTGCTCGATTGATAGATCTGGAACGGGAAATTCAAATCGAGCTGCCACGGTTGCCCGGGGGGCTTGCATTCCGCCGACGCGTTGACATAGGGCAAGCCATCTTCATAAGTCGACTTTACGCGGCGATCGCGAATGCGCCGCCCCTTGGTTGTAAAGGGCAGCGGGCTGCCGTACATGTCGGTCTCCATTCGAAACATCAAGGGTTGGCCGTGAAACCAAGTCCCCTCCAGGTTTCTGGGATCGGGCGAAGGTCTGGGTGCGTCGGCCGGCAGAGGCGGCAAGGCGAAGGGCGCGGCCGGTGCTCCAGGCGGCCCATCAGGTGGCGGACCACCGGCGGCCGGTCCCGCTGGTGGCGGCGCTTGAGCCATTGCCATTGCGACGAACACCAGGCTCGCAACGAACAGGCATGGATTGGATCCTGCGAATCGACGGCGCCGTTTCATTTTCGACAATCTCCCATTCAGTACTCGCACGCTCAACGCGGGAGCGGCGGTTGGCCCGCGTTCTTCCGATCCAGACACACGTCCTCTGGAAATGGGAAAGCATCATCGGCTTGCCGCTTGTAGGAAAGGATGGCATCCCACGGCCGCGTGAATGTTTCCGGATCGGTGATGCTGATGCGATCTTCCAACGTATTCCGGTCGCGCAGCCTGATGCGCTCCACCAATTCTAATTGCTCACTATGCGGAATCCGATCGTCCAGCAGCGTTTTATCTAGGAGCCCATAGGAGCGCGCCACGAGCGTACTGCCTTCCCACGTCCCATAAGTCACGCCATTCATAGTGGCAATCAATGGACGCTCGTGCGGCCCGCCGCCCAGGTCGATCTGCCGGAGCAAGCGGTTCCACTCGAAAGCCATGGCGATTACTTGCGGGCGCTGGAAGATACGGAAACGGTCAGGCGTCAGCATCAGGCGAGGCAAGCCGGGCGACGAACAGCGCGACATCGTCGGGTCGAAATTGTAATCGCCCTTAGCCGGCGCGAGCTTGTTCTGTTCGTATTGCGCACGGCCCTTCTCGGAAAACGGTACCGGCTGGTTATCGGCTGGTTTGAGGGCCGCCTGCGGCTTCGCGAGTTTCCAGACGCCTTCCAGGTTCGGGTGGTCCTGGGCCGCGATGGGCAAGATTCCCAGGAGCATGATCCCCGCGATACCCAACTCTGCCGGCCTCTTCCGGTTTGCGATTTTCACCGATCTCGCCTCCGCGACATCTTACGGCTTCGGCACCGGAGGCGCTGCGGTTGGCTGGCCGGGCGGCCCACCGCCCTGGACAACGCGGCCGTCTTCGAGCTTCATGCTGACTAGGAGCCCGCCGGTACCCCCGCTGCGCGCCGGGTGCCATGCTAACTCCACTTTCTGTCCCGGTTTGAAATCCTTGGGGGCAAAGCCCTGGTGAATGAGCTGTAGCGGCGCAAGAGTGGTGGCGTAGACCTCCACTACCTCTCCTTTCTCATTCTTGTACTCGACCAGCGCCCCCGCGTGCGGCGAGTTCCAATCGAATTCTTTCAGTATGCCCGAGGCCATCTTGGTGACGGTCTGGTCATATGCGGCAGCCGAATGATGCGCCACACCCAGAGGCGCAAACACTAGCAGCGGGCTGGCAATCGATACGAACAGTTTCCAATAACGCATTAAGTCCCTTTCTCGCCTTGTCCCCGTAGCGCCGCGGGGGAGGCCGGCTGTAGATGGAGTGCCGCTAAATCCTTGAACCGCGACAATCCTTGAACCGCGATTGACATCTTG
>JBEKLB010000391.1:0-6426 GCA_050010415.1 Bryobacteraceae bacterium
AGCGCACCCGCGAGAGCCGTGTAAGACAGGAGGATCTGGTTTACGCTTTGCAAGACCGGCTTCGCCTCGCATACTTGCGCTATCACGGCGGCGTGGACACCCAGCTAGACGCGTTGGACGCCGATCGCGATCTGTTTTCCGCTGAACTGTCCTTGTCGCAAATACGCCTGCAGGAAGTGCTGACGGTGGTACAACTTTACAAAGCTCTCGGCGGAGGTTGGCAATGATGACTAATGCTCCAGGGGATGCGTCATGTCCTCCGGCCGAACCCATTCATCGAACTGCTGTGCGGTCAGGAATCCCAATTTGAGCGCGGCCTCGCGGAGCGTGATGTCCTCCCTGTACGCCTTCAGCGAAATCTGCGCTGCCCTCTCATAACCGATGTGTGGATTCAGGGCCGTCACCAGCATCAACGAATTCTCCAGGTGTTCGTGAATGCGCTTGTCGTTCGCTCCGATTCCCGCGGCGCAGCGCTCGTTAAATGAACCGACGCTTTCCGCTAACAATTGAATCGACTGCAAAACATTGTGCAGGATTACCGGCTTATAAACGTTGAGCTGGAAGTTGCCTTGCGAGCCGGCGAAGGCTACCGCGTGATCGTTGCCGAATACCTGAACGGCCACCATGGTCAGCGCCTCGCATTGCGTGGGATTAATTTTGCCGGGCATGATCGATGAGCCTGGCTCATTTTCTGGAATGGTAAGTTCGGCGAATCCCGCCCGCGGCCCGCAAGCATACCAGCGCACGTCGTTGGCGATTTTCATGAGCGCGCCGGCCACCGTACGCAGCGCGGCACTGACGTTCACCATGGCGTCGTGCGCGGAGAGAGCCGCGAACTTGTTGACCGCCGACACAAACGGCTTCCCCGTCTCCTCGGCGATTTTGCGCGCCGCAACTTCCCCGAAGCGTGAGTCGGCGTTCAGGCCTGTACCCACTGCCGTGCCCCCGATCGCCAGCGCATAAACGCCGGTCAAGCTGCTGTGAATGGTCTCTAAGCCTTGATCGAGTTGCGCCACCCATCCCGAAATCGCCTGCCCGAGTGTCAACGGCGTCGCATCTTGCAGATGCGTCCGGCCCACCATAACCACGTGAGAGAACGATTTTGATTTGGCGTCCAAAGTGTCACGCAAAGCGCGCAAGGCCGGAATCAGCATGCTGTCCAACTGCTCCACCGTCGCGATGTGCATCACAGTGGGGAAGGTATCGTTCGACGACTGGCTGTGATTCACGTCGTCATTCGGATCAATCGGCTTCCTCGATCCCACCACTCCGCCGGCCAGTTGAATCGCGCGGTTGGCGATCACTTCATTCGCGTTCATATTGGTCTGGGTTCCAGAACCCGTCTGGAAAACCACCAGTGGGAACTCAGCGTCGAGCTGCCCGTCCATAACCTCCTGGGCCGCGCGAACAATCAAATCCACTTTGTCATGCGGCAACTGGCCCAATTCTTCGTTCGCCAACGCCGCGCACTTCTTCAAGATGCCGAGCGCGCGGATCACCGAGCGGCCCCAACGGTAGTGCTCCCTGCCGATGGGGAAATTGCGGTGCGACCGTTCGGTTTGAGCGCCCCACAAGTGATCCGCCGGCACCTCCACATGGCCCAAGGCGTCTTCCTCCACGCGAACCCTGCTGTCGTTGTTCATAACTTATTAGACTCACGATGAGCCCCGGAGTTGCCGGAGATCAACTCGAAGATCTCAGGCGGTTTGACCACGGATGGACAATATGGAGACAATGAAGTCCAAAGATCGTCCCAATCCTGGCGCGTCCAACTGCTTCGCAGAGCGGAAATAAGCCGGTTCGGGTTTGGTCTTTTTAGTGCTTGAGTATGAGCAACAATATGTCTCCAGGCACAAACATGCAGCCCGACGCCGTGCTCGTGGGAGCCGGAATCATGAGCGCAACGCTGGCGGTAATGCTGAAGGAATTGCAGCCCGATCTCAAGATCTCGATCTATGAGAAACTGGACAGCCCCGCGCAAGAAAGTTCGAACGCCTGGAACAACGCCGGCACCGGCCACGCAGCACTTTGCGAACTCAACTACACGCCACCCAGAAGCGACGGAAGCATCGACATTTCGAAAGCCCTGGAAGTGAACACGGAGTTCGATCTTTCTCGGCAGCTGTGGTCTTATTTGGTGAGGAAACAGGCCATCCAGGATCCACAGTCCTTCATTCATCCCGTTCCGCATTGCAGCTTCGTGCGCGGAGCGGACAACGTTGCCTTCCTCAAAAAGCGCTTCCAGGCGCTCTCCGCTCATCACTGTTATCGCGGGATGGAATATTCCGACGACAAGCGGCAACTGCAGGAGTGGTTTCCGCTGGTCATGGAAGGCCGCGACCCTGGCGAGCAGGTCTCCGCAACCCGAATGCGAACCGGCACAGACGTGGATTATGGCGCACTGACCAACAATCTTCTCAATTCCCTGAGCGGCCCGCGGAACAAGCAGGAAGGACTCTGCATCCACTATTCCAAGCGAGTGCAGAACCTGCGCCGGGAAGGCGCTGCCTGGAATTTAGAGATCAGAGACGAGAAGACCGGAGAGACCCAGGACGTTCAGGCCAAGTTCGTCTTCCTCGGCGCCGGTGGCGGAGCGCTGCCCCTGCTGCAGAAATCCGGAATTCCCGAAAGCCACGGCTACGCCGGATTTCCAGTAAGTGGTATCTGGCTTCGCACCGACAATGCGGCCATTGCGGATCGTCACGACGCCAAGGTGTACGGCAAAGCCTCAGTCGGGTCGCCTCCTATGTCGGTGCCGCATCTCGACAGGCGGCACGTGGATGGAAAGGTCTCTCTACTCTTCGGCCCTTATGCGGGCTTTTCCACCAAGTTCCTCAAACACGGCTCCTATCTGGATCTCTTCGGTTCCATCGATCCAGAAAACATACTGCCTCTGCTGGCCGTGGGGCGCGACAACGTGGCTCTCACCGAATACTTGATCGGCCAGGTGCTGGAGTCGGAAGCGGAGAGATTCGCTGCCCTCCGCGAATATTTTCCCCAAGCTAAGCAGGCAGACTGGAGACTGGAAGAGGCGGGTCAGCGCGTCCAGATCATCAAGAAGGATCTCGCGCGTGGCGGCATTTTGCAATTCGGGACTGAACTCGTCACGGCGGCCGACGGCTCCCTGGTTGCGATGCTCGGAGCTTCTCCCGGCGCCTCCACAGCGGTCTCCGTCATGGTCCACGTGCTGGAGCGATGCTTTGCGAATGAGCTGAAAACCGTTTGGAAGGGCAAGTTCCAGGAAATGATCCCGTCCTTCGGCCATTCGCTGATCGACGACGCCGAACTGCTAGGGAAAGTGCGTGCGTCAACCGCCGAAGTCCTACACATAACCAATTTATGATCAGAGCCTATCATCTCCACACGGGACCGGACGGACATTCCCATGTAACTCGGGGCGGTATCCTCAACAACGACGTAAGTGCGGTGGAGTCGATTCTTTTCGAAGAATCGGCCCCGCACGCCTCGCTCGACTGGCACAATGCGCCCACCACGCAGTACGTGATTACGCTAGCCGGAGTGCTAGAGTTTGTGACGCACGGCGGAGAAACATTCACCGTCAATCCGGGCGAAATCCTGATTGCGCTCGATACCACCGGCTCCGGTCACAAATGGCGGCTCACTAACGATCAGCCATGGAAGAGAGTCTACGTGGCGTTCAAGGCAGGCACGAAGATCGAGTTTCGCGCCGACGACGCGCACTAAAAATCGAATCGGCCGACCAATTGCAAAAATCGAGACTGGTTGGCGGCCGTAATCACTCCGAAGTTCGGCGAGTTCCAGATCGGTTGACCCGCTGCATTGGTGGTCAGCGTCAAGCTGGAAGAAGGCGCCGCAAAGTTGGTGTGGTTCAGCGCGTTGTACGCTTCCATTCGAATGGTGAGCCGCAGGCGTTCCCGCAGCTCAAATGCCCGGCCAAGAGACAGATTCAGATCCAATTGTCCCGGCCCTCGAACCACGTCTCTACCCAAACTGCCGATGCCCACCGGTAACACCTGAGTCCGCGCTGCGCCCGACCCGATAAACAAAGGTCCAGAGGGCTCGAGCGGGAAGTTGGCGGCGCTAACCGGCAACAAATATTGAACCCCGGTGCCGTTGGGAACTTCCCCGGTGTAAAGACTGACGCCTGGATTCACGTCGTAAGGCCGCTGCTGATTGGTTCCGGCCTGTGCCGCGTTCTCGTTGGTTTGCCCGATATAGAGCGGGAGACCGCTATGCGCCAAAAACATCGGGCTGATTTCGAAATTGCGCTCCCAGCGATTGCCCCTGGTGCGGTACAGAATGGCGGCGGTGAAATCGTTGGGCCGGTCAAACTCGCTCAGGCCTTTGTTCAAACCCAGGAACTGCTGCGGGAACTGGCCCACGTTGAAGCCGGAGGGTTGGGAGAAGTTATAGATGCCGCTCGCGTCGTCAATCGACTTGGAGCGCGTATAATTCGCGACAAATGTGAGATGGGACCCGTATTGGCGGCGGACGCTGGCCTGCAGCGCCTGATAGCTGGACGTGCCTTCCATGTTGATGGAGTTGAAGGCGCCGATGGCAGGATACGGCCGCGCTTGCTGGGCCGCGAGCGTGGTGTTGGCGCGAGCGATGGCCGCATCGATGGTTGGATCGTAGGGCACTGTGTTAGACGGCAGCTCAACTGGAAGGTGAACTCCGTGCGTCCCCAGGTAATTCGCTTCCACAATGGTGCCCTGCATGATCTCCCGCTGGATGCCGAAATTCCATTGCTCCACATAAGGAAGTGGATCGGCCTCGGTGAATCCGTTGTAATCGGTGAGAGTGAGCGGATTCTTCGCGGAGCCGAATTGGGCGATGTTCGCCTCCGGGTTCTGCAAGTTGTTGGTAGCCAACTCGGGCAAACCCTGCGACAGCTTGAACGGCTGCGCGATGCCAGTGCCCAAATTGTTAAAGGCCTGCTCCACGGTGTAGCCGGGGAAAAGAACCTGTCCACCGAGATCGGAGAAAATTCCGGCATAAAAGATCCCGAATCCCGAGCGAATCACCGTCTTGGGCGTCAAGCTGTAGGCGAACCCGGCGCGCGGAGCGAAGTTGAGCTTGGGAGCCGTCAGGTTCAACGTATCGGAAGCGTTCTGGCCCGCGAAGAGTACTTGACCCGTGGTTGGATCGACGCGCGAGTACTCGTTGTTGGCCGCGCGGAGCGGCGACTCATATTCCCAGCGCAGGCCCAGATTCAGCGTCAGCTTCGGATTCACTTTCCAGTCGTCGCCGATATACAAGCCGACATTGTAATTGCGTCTTCCAATCAAGGGTTGCGCCAGCGAATACGATCCGGTTTTAATATCGCCCAGCAGAAAATCCGCCAGAGCGTTGATGGGATCGCCAGCGGTGTTCTTGCCGTTGGTGATCTCGCCTGTGAACGTATAGCTTCCGTTCACATCGAAGGTCGGGTTCAGATCGTCGAACTGATCCTTGCGGAGTTGAAACCCAAACTGGATCAGGTGATTCCCCAGGTCCTTACTGTTGTTGACGGAGGTTTGGTAATTGTTGTCGATCTGCGAGCGCTCGGTGTTGCTATTCGCGCCGAACTCGGAGAATCCGCTGATATTGATTTCCGGAGCGGCCTCGCCGTACGAGGTTCCGATACCGAGGACGCTGGGGACATTGATGCCGGCGCTGGGCGGAACAACCTCGGCGTTATTGCGGAAAAAACCGAAGCGGACTTCGGTGATGAAGGTGGGGCTCCAGCTCTTCGTCAGGCCGGAGGACGATTCGTAGGCCGTGGTCTCGGTATTGCCAACCGAATTCTCGAGAGGGCTTCCAGGGTAGGTGGGTTGGATGGGCGAATAGTTATTGAAATGGATGAAAGTCTCGAAGAGTCGAAGACTGTTGCTCGCTGTCTCATCCACCCGCGCCAAACCGGTATTCGTCGTCGGGTGGCTGGAGCCGATGGAGACAAAATTGTTCGTCGCAATATTGTCGGTCTTATTGCTGGTCCCCGGCGAATTCGGCGCCGGAACCAGCCCGAGAATCTTCAGGGCAGCCGGGTCGATCAGATTGGCCGGTATCACGTTTTCGGGAAACGGAGATTTGGTTGTCGGATCGTAAACCAGAGTCGGAGAAGCGGAGAAGTTTCCCGTCGCATAGGCGCCATAGGGGACCGTCGAGGTCAAGTTATATGGCGAAGCCTGGATCAGCCCTTCGTAGTTCACGAAGAAGAAGGTTTTGTTGCGTCCATCGTAAACCTTCGGAATCGACAGCGGGCCGCCGAGCTTCGCGCCGAACAGATTGTAGCGATCTTCCGAGCGCGGTTTTCTCAGCAGGTTGCTGAAGTAGTTATTGGCGTCCAAGTCCTCGTTGCGAAAGTAACCGTAAGCCGCGCCGTGCAGAAGATTGGTGCCCGAGTTGGTGATCAATGTGACCGTGGGGCCGGCTGTCCTGCCGTACTCCGCCGAATAGGAGGCG
>JBEKLB010000392.1:0-6375 GCA_050010415.1 Bryobacteraceae bacterium
CTGGCGCTGGAGCCTCCGCGCGGCTGGCAGCAGGCCGTGGGCAAGTTCATCAACTCCTTCCCGAGCAAGGTGGACGAATACGAGAATCTGCTGAACAGCAATCCCATCTGGAAGGTCCGGACGCAGGGCGTAGGCTTTGTTCCACTCGATGATCTGTTGGACCTGGGCGTCACCGGACCCATGATTCGCGCGGCCGGCATGAAGTGGGATGTCCGCAAGGACGAGCCTTATTCGAGCTACGACCAATTCGATTTCGAGATCCCGGTACATAAGGAAAACGACGTGTTCGCGCGATACCGCGTGCGTCTGGAAGAGATGCGGCAAAGCGCCCGGATCATCAAACAGGCGCTCGAAGGCATGCCCGAAGGCGCCTGGGAGGCGAGCGCGCCCAAGATCGTGCTTCCGGAGCGCGAGAAAATGAAGACCCAGATGGAAGCGCTCATCTATCACTTCAAAATTGTGACCGAGGGCTTCCGTGTGCCGGCCGGCGAGGTATATCAAGCCGTGGAATCGCCGCGCGGCGAGATCGGCTATTACGTGGTGAGCAACGGAACATCCAAGCCGTATCGCCTGTACATGCGCACGCCCAGTTTCGGTAATCTGCAATCATTAGCGCCACTGCTGGAGGGCCGCTTGTTGGCCGATTCCATCGCGTCGCTCGGGAGCATGGACTTCGTTTTGGGAGATGTGGATCGGTGATGACCTTTTCGCCGGAACTGGAAGCCAGATTTGCGAAGCTGCTAGAAAGCTATCCGCCCGGACGGACGCGCTCGGCCGTGGTGCCCATGCTGCTGTACGCGCAGGATGAAGTGGGGCATATTTCGCACGAACTGATCGAAGAGGTAGCGCGCCGCTGTCAGGTGCAGCCCTTGCAAGTGGACGAGGTGGTGGGCTACTATTCGATGCTCCATCGCAAGCCTCTCGGTAAGTGCCACGTGCAGGTTTGCACCAACATCAGTTGCCTGATTTTAGGCGGCGAAGAACTGTATGAACATGCATCCAAGACGCTCGGGATCGGCCACAAGGAAGTGACGCCGGACGGTCAGTTTTCACTCGAAGAAGTGGAGTGCATGGGCGCGTGCAGTTGGGCGCCGGCGGTGCAGCTCAATTACGATTTCCATCATCATGTGACGCCGGAAAAGCTGGATCGACTGCTCGCGGACGTGAGAAAGGTGTACTAAACCGAAGGCGATGCTCTATAACGAACCCAGCCCGCTCGAAGTCAAGATCCTGACCAAGCGTTTTGGTCTCCAGAATTCCGAATCGCTCGACACCTATCTCGCCACCGACGGTTACAAAGCCTTTCTTAAGGCCATGGAGATGACGCCGGAGCAGATCATTGAGGAAGTGAAGGTGTCGGCTCTGCGCGGCCGCGGCGGCGCTGGATTTCCTACTGGCATGAAGTGGAGCTTTGTGCCGCGCACGTCGCCCAAGCCCAAGTACATCATCATCAATGCCGACGAGAGCGAGCCGGGCACCTGTAAGGACCGGTTGCTGATGGAGAACGATCCCCATCAGTTGATTGAAGGCATCCTGATCGCCGGGCGCGCCGTGGATTCGCACAAGGGCTACATTTATATTCGCGGCGAGTATCGCTATCTGATCGAAGCCATGGATCGCGCCATTGCGGAGGCGTATTCGCGCGGCTACCTGGGCAAGAACATTCAGAAGACCGGTTTCGATTTCGACCTTTACACGCATACGGGCGCGGGTGCCTACGAGTGCGGCGAAGAGACCGCGCTGCTCGATTCCATCGAGGGCAAACGCGGAGTGCCGCGCATGAAACCCCCCTTCCCGGCCGTGGTGGGCGCCTGGCAATCGCCCACGCTATTGAATAATGTCGAGACGTTTTCCGCCATCCCGGCCATTATTCGCGACGGCGGCGCGGCGTTCGCGGCTCTGGGGCCTCCGAAAAATGGCGGAACGCGTCTGGTTTGCCTTTCCGGTCACATCAACAAACCCGGCGTTTATGAGCTGCCTACTGGATTCAATTTGCTCCGCATGATCTATGAGGTGGGCGGCGGCATGCGCAACGGAAAGAAGTTGAAGTGCGTGGTTCCCGGCGGTTCCTCCTGCCCGGTCCTGAAGGCCGACGAGTGCGACATCGCCATGGATTTCGATTCGCTGGCGAAAGTGAAAAGTATGCTGGGCTCGGGCGGCACGGTCATCCTGGACGAAGAGACCTGCATGGTAAAGTTCGCCCAGCGCATCATGAAGTTTTACCAGCACGAGAGTTGCGGCTGGTGCATTCCGTGCCGTGAAGGCACCACCTGGCTGAAGCGCATGCTGGATCGTTTCCACTCGGGCGGCGGAATCAAGAGCGACATTCCGCTGATCGGCGAGCTTTCGAAAAATATGCTGGGCCGGACGTTCTGCGCGCTGGGCGACGCGGCAGCCATGCCCACCATCTCCATCGTGGAAAAATTCCCCGAGGATTTCGAAGCGCATTTGAACGGCAAGCCGTGCCCCTATCAGCACGCGTCGGAACTGGCGATGGCATAGTCATCCCGCACACAAACCATGAGCGACCAAATTCATCTCACGATCGACGGCCGAGCCGTGACGGCCGCGCCCGGAACGCTGGTGATCAACGCCGCCAAAGCGGTGGGTATCGAGGTCCCCTCGTTTTGCTATTACGACGGTCTCACTTTGCAGGCCGCTTGCCGCATGTGTCTGGTGGAAGTGGAAAAAACGCCCAAGCTCCAGGTAGGCTGCACGTTGCCGGTGGCCGAGGGCATGGTGGTACACACCGATTCGCCCCAGGTGCACGAGGCGCGCAGAGGCACGCTCGAATTCCTGCTCACCAACCATCCACTGGATTGCCCGGTGTGCGACAAGGGCGGCGAGTGCGAGCTGCAGGACATGACCTTCCGTTACGGCATGGGCGAGAGCCGGTTCCTGGAACAGAAGCAGCATGTCGACGAACAACAATGGTCGCCGGTTGTGTTTTACGACAAGCCGCGCTGCATTCTGTGTTATCGCTGCGTGCGCATCTGCGATGAGGGCATGGGCGTGAAAGCGCTCGGGGTCGGCAATCGCGGTTCGGTTTCGGTGATCGAACCCAATCATTTCGATCATCTGGAATGCGACGAGTGCGGCATGTGCATCGACATTTGCCCGGTGGGCGCGCTCACCAGCGGAACCTATCGTTATAAGACGCGGCCCTGGGAGATGAAACACGTGGGAACCATTTGCACCCACTGTTCCGACGGCTGCAAAACCACGCTCGGCGTGCGCAATAACGAAATCATCCGAGGCAACAATCGCGACCGGTCGGGGCTGAACGGCGAGTTCCTCTGCATCAAGGGCCGCTACGCCGCCGATTTCGTGAACAGCCCGGAGCGTCTGCAGTCGCCCATGATTCGCAGGCACGGAAAGTTCGAGCCAGTGTCGTGGTCGCAAGCTTTGGCCGCGGCCGCTCAGAAGCTGAACGAAGTGAAGGCGCGCGCCGGCCGGTTCGCGGTGATCGGTTCGAACCACACCAGCAACGAAGAGAATTACTACCTGCAAAAGTTTGCGCGCCAGGCGCTCGGAACCAACAATATCGATCACCATCGCACAGGCGACGTGGCCACGCTGCTGGATGCACTGAGCGGCCATAAGGAAGCTCTGGCGACCACCGCCGATGTTTACGATCGCAAGGCCATCCTGGTGATCTCGAGCGATCTATCGCAGCAGCACCCGTTTCTCGCTTTCCAGGTCCGCGCCAACTTCCGGCATCACGCCGCGCATGTCTATACCGTTACTCCTGGCCCGGTGCGCGAAAAGGACCTTGCGGTTCAGAGCGTGGTTACCACGCCGGGCAACGAGCTGAAAGACGTGGAAGCGCTGCGCGAACAGCTCGCCAAGGAGCCGGAGCTGGTGATTCTATTCGGCGATGCGATCAAGGGCGAAGCCGTCCGCAAACTGGTGGCATTCGGCGATTCGCTCGGCATCCCCGTCAAGTACGTTTGCCTGCTGGATTATTCGAATTCTCGCGGCGCATCCGACATGGGTTTGAGTCCCGACGCCGGTCCAGGCTATCAAGCGGTGAATGTTCCGGGATTGGCTTACGACGAAATTCTCGCCGCCGGCAATCTGGATGTTGTATGGGTGGTGGGCGCCAATCCTCTGAAGCAGGGGTCGCTCGCATCCCAAAACGCCTTGGTCATCGTGCAGGATCTGTTTATGACCGAGACGGCAGCCCGCGCCGACATCCTGTTCCCGGCTGCGTCGGCCTACGAAAAGCACGGGACCGTGACCAACGTTTGCGGCGAAGTGCAGCGCCTGAAGGGCGGCGTGCAGGTGATGGGCGCCAAGCCGGATCTCGAAATCCTCGGCCTGCTGTCCAAGGAGATGGGCGTGAACCTCGGCATCTGGTCCGCCGACAAAGTGTTCGAGGAGATTCGCCAGAACGTGCATGGTTATAATATTCCTTTGCCCGTACTCGCAACAGGGGGAGCAGTGCAAACCGCGCCGGTGAATGGCCATGTACCGGTGAGTTCGCGGCCGGAGCTGATTCAGTCCGCGCGCGACACCTTGTTCACGTCGGGTACCTTGGGCCGTTACTCCAAGAAGTTGAATTCGACACTCGAGGCGCCGGGCGCGTTGTACGCCGAGCGGCCGTAAAGAGACTCATCTTGATACTCGCGAACTTTTTCGTACTCACCCTCATCAAGGTGGCGTTGGTCGCCTTCGTGCTTTTGACCACGCTCGCATACCTGCAGTGGATCGAGCGCAAGGTGATCGCGCACGTCCAGTTGCGCGTGGGGCCCTATCGCGTGGGCCCACACGGATTGCTCCAGCCGCTGGCCGACGTGGTGAAGCTCATCACCAAGGAGGGCTTGATCCCCTCGCACGTCAACAAGGTCTTCTATCTGATGGCGCCTTTCGTAGCGGTGACGCTGGCGCTGATTTCCATCGCCGTCATTCCGTTTGGCCCCGAAATCACCATCGGACCGGTGACCACCTGGATGCAGCTCACCGATCTGCGCATCGGGGTCCTGTTTGTGCTCGCGGTTTCTTCCATCGGCGTGTATGGCGTGGCGCTGGGCGGATGGGCTTCGAACAACAAGTATTCACTGCTGGGCGGCCTGCGCAGCTCCGCGCAAATGATCAGCTATGAGCTGCCGATGGCGCTCGCCGTAGCCGCGCCCCTGCTGCTGGCCAACACGCTCAGCTTTCGAGAGATGGTGAATAGCCAGAGCGGTTACTGGCTGGGCTTCATCCCGCGCTGGAATCTTTTCCCCGAGATTGTGGGATTTATTGTTTTCCTGATCGCCTCGTTCGCCGAAACCAATCGCGTTCCGTTCGATCTTCCAGAAGCGGAGAACGAGCTGGTGGCCGGCTTCCACACCGAATACAGCAGCATGAATTTCGCAGCGTTCTTCATGGCCGAATACGCCAACATGGTGACGGTTACCTGCGTCGCAACCCTGCTGTTCCTGGGTGGCTGGCAGCCGGCATTCCCGGCGCCCTATTCCGATGTCATTCCGATTTTGATCTTCGCCATTGCGGGCCTGATCGCGCTCTATCACGGCTTGAATCCCGCGCGCCGCATGGACAGATTCACTTTGCCGGCCACGGCGCTGGCGTTCCTGGGAATCGCAGCAATCTTCGGACTGTCGCTGTTCGTGCCGCCGTTGAAAGCCATCCTGATGGCCCTGTTCTGGTTCTGCGGTAAAGTCCTGTTTCTGCTTTTCGTGTTTATCTGGGTTCGGGCTACGCTCCCTCGGTTCCGCTATGACCAACTGATGCGCTTCGCCTGGACCGGCCTGTTCCCGGTCGCAATGATTAACCTGCTGGCCACCGGTTTGATCGTGGCCTTGACTACAAAATAGAGGCCCTCACTACCGAATAGCCTATGACTGCGCTCATCTTCATCATCTTCGCCGCCATAGCAGTTTTGTGCGGCATCAATCTAGTGGTGCAGACGCACCCCATCGCCAGCGCTCTTTCGCTCATCGGCGTCATGGGATCGCTCGCGGTCCTCTATCTGCAGCTGGGTGGAGAATTCATCGCCGCGGCCCAGGTGATCGTGTACGCCGGCGCGATCATGGTGCTGTTTATCTTCGTCATCATGTTGTTGAACGCGGGCGCCGAAGCACCGACGTTCCAGGCCTCGCGCTTCGTCAGGTATTTCGGTATGATCCTCTTCTTCGCGTTTTTGGTGTTAATCAGTTTCATCGTTCTGACAATGCAGTCGAAATCGGAAGGTGTGATCTTCGGCGCTTTCCAGGGCACCACGCTCGACGTAGGGCGAAAGCTCTTCACCGCGTACCTGCTGCCTTTTGAAGTGACCTCCGTCCTGATCCTCATCGCCCTGGTGGGAGCCATAGTGCTCGCGAGAAAGGAAGTCTGACCATGCCGAATCCTCCGGTCCCGCTGAGCTGGTAC
>JBEKLB010000393.1:0-6370 GCA_050010415.1 Bryobacteraceae bacterium
GTGAGGCCGGCCGCGCCCGATTTCGCGCGACTGATTTCACGCGATCGATTTCAAAAGAACCACGCGATCCAGGCCGCGCCCACCAGCATGGTCGCAATCGCCAACGGCGCGCCCACGCGAAAATACTCCCAGAAGCCGATCCGAACCCGATCTCGCGCCTGCTGGATCACGATCAGATTCGCCACGGACCCTACTACGGTCAAATTTCCCGCCAGTGTCGATGCCATCGCCAGCACCAGCCAGGCCCGCTTGGGGTCGGCTAATCGACCGATGAACGGCTTGAACACCAACACGGCCGGAACGTTGCTCACCAGGTTCGACAGCACTGCCGCAAATCCGCTGAGCAGGAATGCGTTGTCCAGGTGCAGCCGTCCGGCCAGTGCGGCGAGATGGGTTTCGAGCGACGTCTTCTCCACGCCCGCGATCACGACAAACAACCCCGCGAACATCACTAGCAGCGGCCAATCGATCCGCTGATAAACCTTCTCGGGACGCACGCGCCGCGTGATCAACAGGACCGCGCCGGCCACGATAGCCACCTTGGGCACCGGCCAGCCGACGAAAAACATTACGATCATCGCGAGCGCAATCCCGAGCGATTTCCACATCAAGCCGCGATCCACGTGGATGGCGCGCTTCTCCACAACCACTTCTCGAGTCGTCAGAAACTCACGCCGATAACTCGGGAAGACGGCCGCGACAGCTAGCGCCAATCCGGCCAAAGCCACCGGCCCGAGCACCGCGAGAAAATGGCGGTAGGGGATCGCCGAAAAACTTCCGATCAGCATGTTTTGGGGATTTCCCGTGATAGTGGCAACGCTTCCAATATTGGCCGCCATCGCCACTGCCAACAAATATGGCACGGGATTGCGCCGCAGCGCCCCGGCCACTTCGAGCACCAGAGGAGTCAGCACCAGGCACATGGTGTCGTTGACGAAGAACGCCGAGAAGACGCCGGACACGCCAACAATCGCGATCAACAGCAGCAGCGGGCTATGCGCGCGTTCCACCACCCGCTCGGCAACTAGCGCGAAGAAGCCCGACAATTCGAGGTTCGCCACCACGATCATCATGCCGAACAGCAGGATGATGGTGTCGAAATTGATGGCGCGATAAGCCTCGTCCAGCGAAAGCGCGTTCACGCCCAGCATGAAACTGGCGCCGATGATAGCCGCACCAGTCCGGTCGATACGGAAGCCGGGCAGACGGCCGATGGCGAGCACCAGGTAGGTGATGGCGAAGATGAAAATGGCGGGCAAGCTACGCGGGCACCTCAGGCGTCACTTCAGGCACCCAAGCGGTTGTACCAGTTGAAAATCACTTCACTGAAGAAACCGACGGCCAATGCAGAAACTCCAAGGAAACTCCCGAACGGCAGCTCATAAGTGGACGCATCCTTGCCGGTGAACCAGGTGTAGCCGAGGCCCACCACAACGCCCAGCAGAGAGCCCACCAGTAACGTGAGCAGCGCGCCTTGGATGCCAAGAAATGCTCCGATCATGGCGCCCATCTTCACATCGCCCAATCCCAAGCCTTCGCGCTTGCGGACCTTCTCATACATCGCGCGCACGGCCCACAACGCACCCGAGCAAATGGCCGCCGCCATCACCGAATCGCAGATAGAGACCAACCATTGTTGCTTGGAGGAATAGAAAATCAGAAGCAGGATTCCTCCGCTCACCGGCACGAACGCCGCGAAGATCACTCCCAGCGCCGTTCCTCCCAGCGTGAATTCATCCGGCAAAATGCGCTCCTCGAGATCGGAAAACACCAGCGCGATCATGATGGCGCCAAAAACGGCGAACTTGACGGCCGCCAGTTTGGTTCCCAGGAACCAGAACGCGCCAAAGAAAACCACGCCTGTGAGCAGTTCCACCACCGGATAGCGCGGCGAAATGCGATGCCCGCAGCGGCGGCAGCGGCCGGCCAGCATGGCATAGCTCACGAGCGGGATGTTATCGAACCACGCGATGGTCTGATTGCACTCCGGACAAAACGATCGCGGCTTCACCACCGACAGATCGCGCGGCATGCGATAGATACAGACATTCAGGAAACTGCCGATGAGCAGGCCAAATAAGGCCGCCACTAGAGCTTCGATCATCTCCTTGGACTCATATTCTTAGCTTTCGCATATTTTAGGAAATTGTACAGCGCGGCCATGTGCGCAATCGCGAGACCTTCCATGCCATCCAGAAAGCCGCGCCGCATTACGTATGTCTTGAAAAACGTCCAGGCCGGATTCACCGCCAGCTGCGTCCATCCCACGGGCGTCTTTTGTTCCACCAACTGCTCGGCCGCAAGCGTGGTGTAACGGTCCATGGTCTTCAAATGTTCGGAGAGCGAGCTGCACGTGAAGTGCAGGATGTTGGACTTGAGATGGCCCACATTGCCGCCCACCACCACGGATTCGTGGACGTATTCGCCCACCCATTGAGCCTTCCCCCGGTGGAACAGCCGAACCTTCCGATCCGGATACCAGCCCGAGTGCAGAATCCAGCGGCCCAGGTACTGCGCCAGTCGCGGCATGGTGTACGCATCGAACTCGGGCCCGTTTTTCTTGATCTGCCAGATCTCGCCTTCGAGCGCCTCACTCAATGCTTCGTCGGCGTCCAGCGACAGGACCCAATCGTACTCGCACTGGCTGGAGGCGTAGTTCTTTTGCCCCGCGTAGCCGCGCCAGTTGCTGTCAATCACCCGCGCGCCCAGCTTGGTGGCCAGCTCCACGGTGCGATCGGTGGATCCGCTATCCACCACCACCACTTCATCGCAACAGCGCAGGCTCTCCAACGCTCGCGGAATGTTGCGCTCTTCATTGTAGGTGATGATCGCAGCCGAGATTTTCATTCAGGGGGCTGATGATAGTGTAGCGTGGGCCACGCGCTACGAACTCTGATCGCCACTCGCGTCCTTGGGCTTCACCGTAGACCGCACCACCATGAAGCGGCTGAGCGTGTCGAACCAAAACGGCGCGCCGAGCGAAATGGCCGCGGCTGTAATCAGCCATCCAATCCAATGGAAGCCGATCAGATAACCCAACCAGCCCCAAGGCTCGCGGCATGAGACATTCGCTGAGGCGCAGGTGTCGCTGAAGAATGCCGGGGGCACTCGTTCCGGTTGCACCGTTTGCTTCGGTTGCTTGCCTTGCGCGCTCAACTCCCTCTCCCATCCAATTCCGATGTCGAGCGACTGCAGACTGCCCATCGCGTTCGAGACCTGCGTCATCACGTCCACGTTTTGCGTGAGCGGCTGACCCGCGGCTTGTCCCGCGGCCCCCACCACCGCTGCCAGTGTCTTGCTATGAGCCAGCGTGCTCAGCACCTGAATGGAATCGGCGTTCACGCCAATGGTCACGCCCAGCCCAATGCCAAACAGGATGAATTGCGTCCGGTGTTTGTACCATCCCGACGCCCGGTCCATGGTGCTGTTGAACCAGCCTTCGATATTCGCGCGCGCCTGCTCCGCGTCGCCCTGGGCCGCGTTCATCAGCAAGGTAACTGATTTCTTGAGACCCTCGGGAAGATTCGCCGTCGCGGGAGGAGCCGGGCTCCCTGCCGGCGTGGGATCGGGAAACATGAGGTCCATCAATGCGAGCGAGAAATTTCGCGCCGGGATGTAATTCGGCAGCCGGTTCTCGTCCCGAAAAAGGTTCCGGATCAGCGGGTGCAAGTAAAATTCCCGCGTAATGCCGGTTCGAATGGAGCTGGTCCAGGGCCAGAACGACAAGAACCAGCTGTGTTTATTCGGGTCGCTCAGCAGCATGCGGATTCCCGCTTCCAGATCGTTGGCGCGGTTTCGAAGCAGCGATTCCAGGCCCTCGTTCAGCGATGAACAGATGAGGCTGAGCAACAAATAAATGAAACTCAGGCCAATTGCCACGTCCAGCAGCGGAAAGCTCGGCATAATGGAGCATTCTATACCCGCTTCCCGCGCCATTGCTCCGATTACGGCGTTTGCAGCCGAAAATGGATACAAGGTTATCTATGATGGCGGATCCATCCAAGACGTTAAAACTGGAAGCGACTTGAGGCTATTCATCGAGCCCGACCGGATCAGACTCACCAATCGGATCGGACGCCATCGCGAGTAGCTTGCCCGATCAGATTGAAGAGGTGGTGTCCTGGGGTGCGTTGCTCGTACTGGGGCTGGCTAGGTGTGCTTGAGAAGAGAAGGGCAGACTTCGTGTTTAGGGTCCCACCACAGGAGAGTCATAAAGCTCTGGTCCAAGATCGCCGAGACGCGCTCCAGTCCTGTCAGATAAAGCGACAGCAGTTCATCGATGTAGTCGCAATGGATTCCCTTCAGCCTCTTTTGGGCTTTACTGCGTAGGCTGGAAATGGGTACGCTGTGATTTCGCTTCTTGGCCTTGGATCTCTTTCGGGACACGACATCGCTGGCGACATGACGGGTAGACGGCACTGGCCTACGGGTTAGGCTTCCTAGAATAAGAAGGATGCCGGGACGGGATGTAAACAATGAAGCTACTCTCCCGGAGCCCGGCGAAGAGATCTCTGTAATAAGTAACGCATCCTCGGTAGGCTTGTGTCTGTTCAAAAGTGCTCAGTTTCGTTCCTTTTGACCTTCGGCAAAGGTTTTCTTGACAGTCTCCTCCACTGTTGATCTCAGACCCGCAATCCGCTGATTCCACTCATAGAATACTTATTCAGAAAGCTCAGCAACGCAGCGCGTGACACTACCCCGCTCAAGCGCCATTTGACATCTTCCGCCCCAATGTGTAATTATTCATTAGAGTGAATAAACATTCAATCGCCCGAAGGGAGTCCCATCAAGCCATGTCGTCCCTGGGAACGCTCAAACCAGTTAAGAGAATGCCAGCGCCCAAAACCCTTCCGAAGGTCGCCGCCAGCGACTTTACTCGCGATCTCGATATCTCCCAGGATGAGTTACTTGCGCTCCTGGATCTCACTCAACAGTTGAAGGCGAACCCTAGCCGTTTTTCCAAGGCTCTGGCTGGCCGGTATCTAACGCTGCTCTTTGAAAAGCCATCCCTGCGCACCCGTATGACCTTTGAGCTGGCCGCCAAGCAATTGGGTGGCGACGCTGTTCTGAGCACCGGTCCCATCGGCGACCGTGAACCGTTGAAGGATGTCGCGCGCAATCTGGATCGCTGGACCAACGCCATTGTGGCCCGCGTTTTTTCGCAAAACACCATCGACGATCTGGCGCACTGGTCGAGCGTCCCGGTGATCAACGCGTTGAGTGACCGCTTCCATCCCTGCCAGGCTCTGGCTGATGTGTTCACGCTCCAGGAGCGTTTTGGCGACGTGCGCGGTCTCAAGCTCGCCTTCGTCGGCGACGGCAACAATGTCGCGCATTCGTTGATGCTTTCCACGTTGCGCCTCGGCATGAGCTTTTCGCTTGCGACGCCGGTGGGGTATGAGCCGGATGCCGAGATCGTCGCGCAAGCCGAGGCGCTGGCTGCAGTGGCTGGTGGACAGCTCGTTGTCACGAACGATCCCGTTGAGGCTGTCGATGACGCGCAAGCGGTCTATACCGACGTATGGACCAGCATGGGCCAGGAAGCTGAAAAGGCCAAACGGCTGGCCGACTTCGCTCCCTATCAAGTGAATGCGGCCTTGTTCGAACAGGCTGCTCCGGAAGCCATCTTTCTGCATTGCCTGCCTGCCAAGCGCGGCGAAGAGGTGGTGGACGAAGTGATCGAGTGCTCGCAATCGGCGGTATTCGATCAAGCGGAAAATCGGTTACACGTCCAAAAGGCTCTATTGTTGATGTTGCTTGGCTAACCGCCAATAGCCAATAGCCAATAGCGAACTATGAAACCCAAAAAGGTAGCGCTCGCCTACTCAGGCGGCCTCGACACATCCATCATCATTCCCTGGCTCAAGGAGAATTACCAGTGCGAAGTGGTCGCCGTATGTGGCGACATCGGCCAGGGCGAAGACGAGTTGAAAGGCCTGGAAGAAAAGGCGCTCAAGACCGGCGCGTCCGAAGTCCATGTGGCCGACATGCGCGAAGAGTTCGTTACCCAATACTTGTGGCGCCTGGTGCGCGCGGGCGGCATTTATGAGGACAAGTATTTACTCGGCACCTCCATCGCGCGCCCGCTGCTCGCCAAGCGGCAAGTGGAAGTTGCGCTGGCAACCGGATGCGATGCCCTGGCGCACGGCTGCACGGGGAAGGGAAACGACCAGGTTCGTTTTGAGCTGACCTACAAGGCGCTGGCGCCGCAACTCACCGTGATCGCGCCGTGGCGCGAGTGGGATATCGTGTCGCGCGAGGACGCTATCGAATATGCCGCCCGGCACAACGTGCCGATCTCGCAGACTACAACGAAAATCTACAGCCGCGATCGCAACATCTGGCACATTTCGCACGAAGGCGGAGCGCT
>JBEKLB010000394.1:0-6349 GCA_050010415.1 Bryobacteraceae bacterium
AGTGTTCAGGTGAAAAATATGGACCTGGAAACGCTGGGAATGCTCGGTGCTCCGAACGGGCCGGGGATGAGCAGATTGAGCGCGTCCATGCTCCTCGGGGTCCAAATGATAGACCCGCTACTTTCTCTGACGAAAGCGCGCATTCGGTTTCTTTGGTTTCTAGGAGCTCAAGGTGCTATCTTCCATCGCGCCGCGCGGCTGCAATCCATGACGTGGTGACGATGCGGGCTGATTAATCGATCGACGCCTCATTGCGGCAATCCACCGCTCTTGCCCGCAAACACCCGCACGGTCACACTGCCGATCCGCTGTGACGCAACGGATGCAGTCCAGGTAAGCTGCTCCCAGTGCGACCTAGCCGATGGCGGCGCATTGATCTGAGCCTGGATTGGATAGCATTCGCCGGCACGTACGGGATAGCTTGTGAATCTGGGCTGCACGGCCCATCCAGCGGGCAAAGAGGCCGTAATTGCAATCTCAGTGGGATCGGCCGTGTGATTACAACCCAGGAAGTCCAGCGTGAGTTTGCCCGCATCCGGCATCACTTCAGGGGACGGAATCAATTGCGCCAGATGGTCGAGGTTGTGCGCCTTCCAGAAGAGCGTATAGAACCGCCACGGATCGCCGATCTCAAATGTGAGACCGCTCTCCTGGGCTGGCTCGAAACCTCGTACGCGCATATACGCGATAGGCACCGGCGCAACTTCTTCGAAGACATCTCCGGTGACGGAGCCGCCGACGAGAGACTTCCCGAAGATAAGATGCACATGGTATGCGAACTCGTCGAAATGGGACGACTTGAGTGCGTTTACGCCGATGTCGCCCTCCTGTGTCAGGTAGAAGGCCTGCTGCTCAGCGGTGATTTGCGCGTAGGATTCGTGGCGCGACTGCGAAATGGTCGTGGTGTCGTACACGGGACCGGTGTGGTCGACGATAGTTTTGCGAAAGGGCGGGACTTCTGTTGGATCGTGCCAGTAGGGGCCCCAGTCCTCAAACGCATCGGTGAAGAAATAAAGCTTCTTCGGCTGCCAAGGCAGCAATCCTTCAGTAAGGTTGGCCATGCCCGTCCGATCGCGCGGCGGCGACACCTGTTCGGGAAAGATGGTTGGATCGCCGGCCGCGTCGAAAGCCTCGACCGCCAAAACCGATGACGCCTGGTGGTCATCGTGATTCTCGCCCACCACGGCATCGGGCAGCCAGGTGAGGATTACGTCTGGCTGCGTGATGCGTACAAGGCGCACAACTTCGTCAAGTGCGCGGCCGTGGTTCCAGCTGTCGAGCGAACGCAGTACATTCTGTCCAGGCGTGTCATGTCCAGCTAGAAACCACACGTTCGAAATGCCGTACGCGGCCAAAGCGCGGCGCGCCTCAATCTCTCGCATCTGCCCCAGCGACGCGCCCGCCTCGTTGCCCACGCTGTTGCCACCGCCATCGCCGTTAGTGCAATAGACCACTGCGATGCGCTTGTGCTCGTCGAGCGCGATGCGCGCCAGGTAGCCACCGATCACCACATCGTCGTCGGGATGCGCGACAATGAGCAGCAGATCGGCCTTGTAGCGCTCGTCGGGAGAGAACAGCGCAGGAGCCAGCGACTGTGGGATGGCGGTGCGCGTCGCGAGTAGGAGAATGAGAGTCGAGAGTAGAAGTCTGATTCGCATGGGTTTAGGTTGCATGGATTTGTTGATCCTTCCTGTCAATCGACGGCAGGCGATTGTGGTGTCCCACGGCTTTGGTTCGGTGCGGCGGACAACGGTAAAATGGACCGGTATATCCAGAACGTGCCCGCGATTGGCAAAGAAGATTCCCAAGAATACTACCGACCAGTACACGCAATCGGCCATTACTGCCCTAGTGGCTATTGGAATAATCCACAGAGAGATCTCGTCGAAACGGAAACTCGCTGACCTCGAACTCGATTTGCTAGTCGACTTGGCTTCCACTAGTCAGCCCATGTGGCGATTCGAGTAGCGGGTCTATCATTTGGACCCCGAGGAGCATGGACGCGCTCAATCTGCTCATCCCCGGCCCGTTCGGAGCACCGAGCATTCCCAGCGTTTCCAGGTCCATATTTTTCACCTGAACACTACGGCAGCGGTTTTCGAAGGCCGTTTCACCGCGGCATCCAACAATCCCTTCACTCTCATTGGAGCGATGCATCAATGGATCCCTGGCCGGATTCCTGGCCGATCGACGCTGCATGCGGACAATGGTGTGTGGTGTGGTCGATCGGACAATCCTATTGAGCCAAGTCACCGGACCTGCGGTCTCTCGCCATCCAGGTTGGTTCTCTGTCCATGCCGGCGCCGAACTACACGTTCGGAGGCGATACATTAACTTTTCGCGGCAAGCCGTGCCCTGATTGACAGTTAAGCCACCCTTTTGAGTGGCTGCGCTTGCAGGAGAATGCAAGCTTCGGCAACGGACTGTTCACTCCAGCCCTGAAGCCAGCGCCTGAGCCGGTCGGGGTCGATCGGCAGCAGGTCGGACTCGTGGGGTTCCCAGCGGTCGATCTCGAAGTCGAAGCCGTACATGGTTGCCCGGCCGTTCGCTACGACCAGCCGTTCAGCCGTGACGTAATTGATGACTTCCTGCCACTCTGCGGAAGCCGGCGAAAGCCCGGCGCCTTCCCAGATGTCCTGGGCGATCTGCCGGTAGCAGTCTCTCTGATAGGGTTCGACGTCGGGATCGGCCGCCAACTGACTGGCACGGCGATATGCCGCTTGAAGCTTGTTCAGGTTCATGATGATCATCTCCATAAAGTAAAAGGCCGAGCTCGAAGGCCCGGCCTGGTGAGAGGGAAAGTTCTCTTGCGCGGCTGTCATCTGGCTGATGTCCAACTCCGCGGCGCCATCAGATCATCAGGCCATCCAGGTCCGTGTCCGCCGACCAGGTGCGACCGTTCTGATCAACAAAGTTGCCATATGTATGAGGGATTGCATCGCTTGAGTGTTGGAAATCGCCGGCAGTGGAGACCCGGCCGACAACGGCTTCAGGACCGCTATGGCCAAGGTGATTAAGTTGAAGCATGCCCTCCTTAGTCTCGATCTGGGCCATGACCTTTTCCATGTATTCGATGACATAGAACTGGAACCAGCGGGGACCAAAGTAGACAAACCCGATCGGCCCGGACTCAAAGAAGGACGGCGGGGGTGGCCAGCTCTTCGATAACCGGTACCCGGAAACCTTGCGCTGCTTGTCCAGGATCGCCACCAGGTATCCCTTGCCAAAGGAGTTAGCAGATTCTAGACCAGGTGTCTTCATCCTTCCGGACACAAAACACCTCGCGCGTGCGCGCGCCGGGCCGAAGCTCGACCCAGGAATTTGAGCACACCCATGATCCAGCCCTGAGCTCTTTCTGGCTCTCTCAAGGGAGAGCCACCCCCGCATGCGCGCTCAACCCTTAATGGCTGAAGCTAAAGGCCCCGTTATCCGGGAGATAGCCGGACCTTTGATACTCTGGCCGCAGACTGTACTCTGGGAATGAGAAACCCGGTCGAGATGGCGATGCCATGCAGTCGGCCCGGCGACTATCACCTTCAGAATGCGGGACTTGAGGACCTGCCGCTTGAATGCTCGATTGCCGGGTCTTGTCGATGAGCGAACAGCAAGTTCAGGTATCTTTGCCAGCCGGCAGCGGAGCTAAGGGCTCCGTTATCCGGGAGATAGAGGAACCTCTGTACTTCGGCGGTAGACTGCACTCCGGGAATGAGAAACCCGGTCGAGATGGCCGATATTTCAGAGCCGAGCTCGATCCTATGGAGTCGGCCGACCTTATAACCTTCAGAATGCGGAGCTTGCGGCCTGATCGATTGAATGCTCGATTGCTGGATCCGGTCGATCGAGCGGGCAGAAATTCGGGTATTTTTGCCGGCCGGATGGCCCGCCAGCATCGGCATGGCCTTCGTTCCTGACATGGTGATTGATGAACAGGATTCCGAGCTGCCCGGACGCTCTTTTTTGAGCGCTGCCACGCACCAGTCCCGGTGCAAATCGGGCCCGACAGGGCCTATCGAGGTCAGTGCGTAGAAATCGTACAGAAAAGGCCGGATTGGCCTGTTTTGAGGCCGAGCACCGTAACTTAAGGCTCTGGCCGGCGCGATTTCAGCCCGCAAAGTCCCACTCTAGTATAGGGCCCACAGGCGAAAGTTCTATTTCCTTCCTAGTTCTCTAGGGGTGGAGCGTTTTTTGCACGCGCGTCAATACTGGCATTCTGCGCGACGAAAATGAAGCCTGCCGGCACTTTAAAAGAAGGGCAACAACAGGGGCAATCAAGGAACAAAAGTGAGGCGCCAGCGTCTCGAGCAGGGCTCCTGCAACTGGGTCATTTGCCTCCCAGGTTGACCGCGGGGAAACGGCTTCGCTCGCCGGGTCGCTTCCGGGCCAGTAGAGAGTTGTTCCGATCAGGATCCAGCGAGAGAATGTCATTCTGGTTGGTAGTCTGATCCGGATCGATTAATGGAATAGTTGGATTAGTTGGATTAGAGGATTCCGGGTCTGGGGGCTGTTCTCCTGGATCGCCGCCGGGATTATTAATGGCCGCCGGGATCGGATCGAACCTGAACCTGTTTGTTCATCTGCGCGCCGGAAAGCCAAATGCGGCCTATGCGCCGAAGGCGCCACGGCCTGACCTACGACCAAACGTCACCCTGAGAGCTCCGCACACTTCCTTCAGGCCCGCCGGGGGCCTACTCCGTTCCCGGCCTTTCTTGCGGGTGCCGGCTCATTGGCTACGGGCAGCTTCTAGGTCGCGGTGCTCAAAGGCCGACGCCATGCGGTCGATTTCTATTTTGGTAAGGCCTTGCCGCGCGGCTTCGTCACGCCACTTCGATACGGCCTTTCCGACCTGCGCCACGATTGTGCCGGCTGCGGCCGAGTCGAGCCCGAAATAACCCGCAACCTCCATCGCCAGCGACAGCGTCGCCGTACCGTCATCTTCATTGATCGCGGTGCTGAGGATGCGCGGTTTGATGTCGACCGGAACCGGGTTCATGTCATAGGCTGGCGACAGCCGCCATCCCTGCTGGCCCTCATAAAGGAAGCCATGATTGCGCAGGTGGTCGTCAGTATTGGAAATCAATATGTTGAACACGATCCGCCTCCACAAGGCTTCCATATCGGCCTTCGGTGATGCGCCGTGCTGGCGCAGCGCATCCCCGATTTCGAGATAGCTTCTGGTTTCGTTATCCCTGGCGCCCAGCATGCTCATGGCGGACAGAAAGGGAATGCGCCGCTTGCCGTCCCGGTCGAAGCGGCGGAGCAGCAGCACAGCTTTCTCGGCGACGATTTCGACCCGTGCAGCCGGGACGGCGATGCCGGATTTCTTCGCCAGTGAAAGGGCGACCGCCTCCCAAGCGACAGTATTGATTTCATCGTCGCGACACGGAAATTTCGCGATGGCGAGATGCCCGCCCTTATCCCTCACCGATGCCTTTGGGCGCGCGCCGCCGAGCGACGTGCCGGGCGCGAACAGCAATCGCAGGTCCTCTTCGGTGTCCGTTTCATCAATAACGTGCTCGGCAGCGGAAAGCAGTCTCGGAAGCTCGATCACCGGTGGAATGCGCTTAACGCCCTCCTCCCGCAAAAAAGGCCCGCCCTCTTGCTCGGCGAAGCGCAACGCGCCTTGCCGAGCTTCGTCGTCCACGAGCAAGAGGTAATCCATCTCCTGCAGCGTTCGCGACGCCTGATTCTCCCGCTCTGCACGCCGACGCTCCATACGGCGCATGAGGGTGCGTCCCCACCGGTCCGGAGCCGAGTCGCCAATGGCGCCAAACATCGGCGCGTCCCCAGCCGTATGAAAAGGGCCTGGACCGAGATGGAGAGCCGGCTCCAGGGAGAACCGTGCCGGATTTTCAAGCCAGGTCCGGTCATACTCGAAACTAGCGCTTTCCTTGTTCTTGCGCGCGCGGCCCCATAGCCGCCCTGCCAGGTTGGACGTGCCATCGAGGTCGACATAGACAAATGCCTCCCGGTCCATCTCTATCCTTTCGTGCGTTTCGACTTCGACGGGATGCGAATCCTTTGCGGCAACTGCTCCTCTTCGAGTTGAAGTCCGACCGCGTCCTCCTTCAGGTCGGCTATGTCGGCGAGCCGTTCCACCATCCCCATCACGAATAGGACCGTCGCATAGAGGCCCATCGCCACTCCAGGATCGCCCTTTTCAATGTTGAGCAGCGTATTCTTGCTCACAAAGGCGCGCTCGGCCGCGATAGACACCGGGATACGCCGCCGCCGCCGTGCGTCCTTGATATCCTGACCCAGCTTGCGCAGCGCACGCTTGACGGGCAAGGGAAGCACCACCGATGATCTGCTCGTTCTCATGGGTAAAGCCCATATCTATGACCCATAACCA
>JBEKLB010000395.1:0-6329 GCA_050010415.1 Bryobacteraceae bacterium
ACGTGGTTGGAAACATCATGCAGGTGATCGAACGGGAACATATCGACATGATTGTGATTTCGACGCATGGTATCTCTGGCTGGCGTCCGCTGGTCTTCGGCTCGATCGCGGAGAAGGTCGTTAAACAGGTGCAATGCCCGTTGTTGCTGCTTCGGTCCGTCGAACTGGCTCCGAATTGCGAAGCCTCTACTCCGCAATCTTGAAGAATGGTGGTAACAGATAGTTCTGCAAGCGAATTATGGCCGCACAGGTTGAAGTCGCACCATCAAAGCCGCCCGCAAAGCCGGTCCCGAACACGGCCTCGTCCGGACTCACCAGCGCTGAAGCAAATAGTCGTCTTCAAAAAGACGGGCCCAACGCAATGCCCGATGTGACCGCTCATCCACTTCGAAATGCATTGGCCAAGTTCTGGGCGCCCGTTCCATGGTTGCTCGAAGCGTCGATTGTGCTTGAGCTCGTGCTGCACAAATATTTCGAGGCCTCGATTATTGCGGGCCTGCTGATCTTCAACGCAGCGCTAGCCTATTTTCAGGAAGGTCGCGCCCAGGCTACGCTTAAAGCCTTGAACTCGCGTCTCGCCTTGAATGCCTCTGTTGAGCGTGATGGGGTATGGAAGACGGTGCTGGCTGCGCAGTTGGTGCGTGGGGATCTCGTCAAGTTGTCGCTCGGCGGTGTGGTTGCGGCCGATGTTCATTTGATCGGGGGATCGGTCCTGCTTGATCAATCCATGCTTACAGGCGAATCTCTGCCCATTGAGGCTGGTCCGGGCGTTGATACCTATGCTGGAGCACTCGTGCGGCGCGGTGAAGCGACCGCTGTGGTTACAGCGACTGGCGTTCATACTAAATTTGGCCGTACGGCGGAACTCGTGCGCACTGCGCACGCTTCAAGTTCGCAGCAGAAAGCGGTGCTGCGCATCGTGCGTAATCTGGCCATTTTCAACGGCGTCGTCATCGTTATTATCGGAGCGTATGCCTATTTTCATGCCATGCCGTGGAGTGAGATCATCCCTCTACTTCTCACCTCGGTTCTTGCTGCAATACCCGTGGCATTGCCCGCAACATTCACCCTCGCGGCAGCGCTCGGAGCGCGATCTCTGGCGAAACGGGGCGTCCTTCCAACGCGGCTCTCCGCTGTAGATGAAGCTGCGACGATCGATGTCTTGTGCTCGGATAAAACCGGAACGCTAACACGCAATGAACTTTCGGTCACCAGCGTTAAAGCGATGCCCGGGTTTGACGAAGCCCACATTCTCGGCATGGCGGCTCTCGCCAGCTCTGAGGGTGGCGATGACTCTGTGGATGCAGCGATTCGCTCTGCTTCAACCCACAAGGCAGTATCGGACCTGCCAAAGCTAATCACGTTTGTGCCATTCGACCCTGCCAAGAAAACATCCGAAGCAACAGCAACCAATGCGAAGGGTGGCGTAGAGCGCATTGTGAAGGGAGCGTTTACGGTCGTGGGGAGCCTCACCGCGCCGTCACCCACCGCGGCCGGTTTGGCCGACGGGCTTGAAAAGCAAGGCTTCAGGGTTTTGGCAGTAGCTGCGGGCCCTCCAGCATCTCTGAAGCTTATGGGTCTTATTGCGCTCAGCGACCCACCCCGTGAGGATTCGATCTCTCTGATCTCGGAGCTCAAGACCCTGGGTGTGCGCACTGTCATGGTGACGGGTGACGCTCCGGCTACGGCGGAAATCGTTGCCCATGCTGTGGGATTGGATGGTGCTGTTTGCCCGCCCGGAGCGATACCCGAAGGCGTGAAACCCGAGGATTTCGCGGTATTCGCAAGCATTCTTCCCGAAGGAAAATTTAACCTGGTCAAGGCCTTCCAGAAGAACGGACGTGCAGTCGGAATGTGCGGTGATGGCGCCAATGATGCACCGGCGCTCCGTCAGGCACAGATGGGCATTGCGGTATCGACCGCAACGGATGTCGCCAAGTCGGCGGCTGGCATTGTGCTGACGGAGGCTGGGCTTGGCGGCATCGTCGCCGCAGTTAAAGAGGGCAGGACTACGTTTCAGCGCATTCTTACCTACACGCTGAACTCCGTCCTCAAGAAGATCGTGCAAGTGCTCTTGCTAGCTATTGGCCTGATCATTACCGGACACGCGGTTTTGACGCCTATGCTAATGGTCATTGTGATGATCACAGGCGACTTTCTTGCCATGTCGCTGACCACGGATAGAGTGCGGCCATCATCCATGCCAAATTCCTGGCAAGTCGGCAGGATTACGATGGCAGGTGCCGTTCTGGGAGGCTGCTTTTTGGCGTTTTGTATAGCGGTCCTAGCGGTCGGCAAGTTCGAAATGCGATTCGGAATCGAATCACTGAGAACGCTTTCTGTCGTTGCCATCGTGTATGGCAGCCAAGCCACAATCTACGCCCTGCGGGCACGACGCCATCTTTGGGGACTGCGCCCGACAGTATGGCTCGTTGCGTCCTCCGTAGCAGACATTCTTATTATCTCAACGTTGGCCCTTCGAGGGATTGCTATGGCACCACTGCCAGTCTCAGTCTTGGCCGTAGAATTTGCAGCGGCAATCGGTTTCTGGTTGATCCTGGACGGAGTGAAAATCCCCGTCTTCGCTCGTCTCGGCATTTCTTAACTAAGACCGGCCTGCCGTATCGGCGATTGAGGGTTGAGTTAGAGGAGAAATGATTCGTTAACACCAGCTCCGCAGATCTGGCTTTGCTATGCAGCCACTGCTTCCGCCACATGCCTGCGCAAGCTGACGAATGTTTCGATGGCACGTGCGGAAGTATGAAAATTGTCTATACTCGCAAGCACGAATGAAATGTCAAATCACTCTCTCTCTAACTCCTCAATCTGCGCGCGAATCCTTACGGCCTTTGTTGCGATATCCCGTAGCTCGCGGCCTGCACCTGATTCTCCTGCTCACTCTATTCGCCTCCTGCTCCTGGTCTCAATCGCTTGTGATCAAACGCGTGACAGTGATTGACTCCACTGGCCGTGGCTCCGAGCGTAACATGACGGTGATCGCAGATGGCGATCGCATCGTTGCAATTGGTCCATGGAGAAAGACACATATCCCAAGAGGAGCCGTAGTCATCGACGGCACAGGCAAGTTTCTCATCCCTGGTTTGTGGGATATGCATGTCCACGGCGCGTCAGACGCCCGCGCTCCCTGGAGCCACCTTCTTTTTCTGGCTAACGGAGTTGTAGGGGTGCGTGACATGTCAGGCCCGCCTGACGCCCGTGCGTGGCGCGCTGCGCATGCTTCCAACCAGGATCCATCGCCGACTATCTACCTCGGCAGTCCTATCATCGATGGTCCAAATCCCGTCTGGCCCGAATCCATTGTTGTCGCCGATGAAGCTCAAGGGCGCGAAGTGGTGGAACAGCAGCGAGAGCGCGGCGCAGACTTCATCAAGGTCTATAGCAGGTTATCCCGCAATGCCTACTTCGCCATCGCCGGGGAGGCCAATAAGTGCGGTATTCCATTCGAAGGGCATGTTCCGGAATCGGTGACCGCGGCAGAAGCGTCCGACGCTGGCCAGAAAAGCA
Source organism: Bryobacteraceae bacterium (assembly GCA_050010415.1). Classification (GTDB taxonomy): domain Bacteria; phylum Acidobacteriota; class Terriglobia; order Bryobacterales; family Bryobacteraceae; genus Palsa-89. The sequence continues at coordinate 3,526 of JBEKLB010000395.1, forward strand.
TTGAGCATCTGACACGCGTAGCTGATGGCTGCTCAAAAGAAGAGAAGGCGATTGATTCCGAGATGCAGCAGCAGGAGGCATTGTTCCGGGCGCCGGGCGCGACGATGGCCACAAAGATCGAATCAGGGAAAAGCATCATACGCCTAAACATGCGCGTCGTTGAAACGTTTAACGAAGCGACCGCGCAGTCCTTGTTTGCTCTGTTCTTGAAGAATAGAACCTGGCAATGTCCAACCCTCACTTTGCTGCGAGCACAGATCGACGATCCGCTGCCTGCGAATTACCCACGATTGAAATATTTGAGCAAAGAGGTGCGAGCGAAATGGGATGCCGGTTACTACAAGAACGTTCCTCCCGAACCTCGCGCGGCAATTGCCAAATTGAATAGGCTTCAATTTGACGAATCCATGAAGCTTGTCGGGCTCATGTACCGGGCGGGTGTCCCCATCCTCGCTGGCACTGACACCATGAATCCGCAGTGCTTCCCCGGCTTCGGCATCCATGATGAGCTCGCGCTGCTGGTCGATGCCGGACTATCTCCGCTTGCCGCTCTCCAGGCCGCCACTCGAAATGCCGCTGAGTTTATGGGGCAACTTGACCGCCGCGGAACCATTGAGGTTGGCAAGACTGCCGATCTTGTTCTGCTCGATAAGGACCCGCTCGCCGACATTCATAATACCCGCTCGATTCAAGCGGTTGTGCTCGCTGGTAAGCTCTATCCGCGGGCAGCGCTTGATGCGATGCTGGCGAAGGCGCAGACGCTAGCCAGCAGTCAGGATGCCGGCGCCGCCGGGAAATGAAATGAATGTAACAGGGAAGATTGAGTTTGTTTTGGGACAGAATTGAAAATCGATCATCTCACACGCGGATGATCATCACTTCCGTGGCTTTGATCAGGGCGGCGGCGGTCTGTCCTTTTTTTAACTTCATTTCGCGGACCGCGCCTGAGGTGATGAGCGACGTAATCAGCTGTCCTCCAACCGACAGCGTCACCTGGGCGACCAGGCCGCTGACGCGCACATCGACGATGCGGCCTACAAGCTGGTTACGCCCGCTGATGCGCTTGTAGCTGACGCGGCGTTCTTCTTCGTTGTGGCCGCGCGTGCGATAGAGCAGGCGGTCGACTTCCGACTGCGGAATACGGTGATGTCCGCCGGGAGTCGTCACGCTGTGAATTTTCTTTTTGTAAATCCACTGTTTGATAGTGGGAAAGCTGATCCCCGGTTGGATTGCCGCATCGCGCAGATGCAGCAGTTGTTCCGCTGGCTCCCCCGGTTTGCTTCTTGATGGCATTGGAGCGAAACCCTACAAACCTGATTCGACGAGGTCAAACTGTCGGAGTGAAGTAATTATATCCGTATATATGTTGTCACAAAAACTGTACATCATATACACTGCGTAATTCTCCCAGAACTCACCCGAGGGGTGGTCTGTATGAATCGCAGTGCTGTGTCTTCAGGAATATTGTTCTTGTGGCTTGCGATGGGAGCTTTACCAGCATGGGCCCAAACGGAAGCAAAGACTCCCGACCCCTGCACGAGCGGCCACGAGTTCGCAACCACCGATTGCACGCTGACCTGGCACGGCATCACGGTGTACGGCGCGTATGACATCGGTGTCGGCTGGGTCAGTCACGGCCTACCAGAAAACGGCTATAACTATGAAGGCGCGTCTCTGGTCAACCGAAACGGCTTTCAACACCAATTCCTCGTCGCCCCGAACAACCTGCAGCAGACCGGGCTGGGCATCAGGGGCAAGGAACAGTTCGCGCCTGGCTGGTCCGTGTTGTTCAACGCTTCCAGTGGCATCAATCCGCAGTCTGGCCTGCTCGCCAACGCATCAAAGACCGACATCATTAACAACGGCCTTCCCAGGAGCAGCTATTCGTACGCCATCGATGGCGCGCGGGCGGGTCAACCTTTCAATGACGAAATCTATGGTGGAATCTCGTCCGAGCATTTTGGCACATTGACCTTCGGTCGTGAGCGTTCTCTGGGCACCGATGCGATGCTCCAATACGATCCGGCCGGCGGGAGCTATGCGTTTTCGTACATCGGGTATAACGGCACGATGGCTGGCGGCGGCGATACCGAAAACAGCCGTTGGGATGACGCCGTGAACTATCGCCTCACCGTTGGCCCGGTTCATTTCGGCGCTATGTATAAATTTGCTGACGGTTCCGGCGGTTGCTACTCGGCGACTGCAGGCTGGACTGCAGCAACTTGTACGGCTGAATCGGCGCATAACAACGCCTATGGGTTTGATCTCGGCGCAACTTACCGCAAGTTTTCGATCGACATCGTCCCTCAACATTACAACCAGGCGATCAGTGTGCTAAACCCGTTATTGGGGGCTCAAAGTCTGACGCAGCCCTATCAGTCGACCGTCAATAGCATCAATACGAACCAAATCATCGGGGCCAACATGGTCGACCCGAGTGACACCGTATATGGCATCGTGACCGACAACTACGGGATAATCGTCGCTGCCAAGTATGCCTGGGATCCGATCAAGTTTTTTGCTGGGTATGAATACATCTGGCAGAACAACCCGAAGAATCCGTTGGGCGTTGGCGCCTCGGACCAGGGCGGTTATCGCATGAGCGGGGTTGAAGACAACAATCTCGATCATGAAAAACTGGTGAACATCTGGTGGACGGGCGCCAAGTATACCTACCGCAGCAAAACCGACATCACTTTCTCCTGGTATCAACATCGGCAAGACACCTTCCGTGTCCCACCGACCTGCGTACCCGGAAATTTCCGCGCCTCCTGCGCTGGCACCCTCAACGAAGGGTCGCTTTA
>JBEKLB010000396.1:0-6318 GCA_050010415.1 Bryobacteraceae bacterium
AAGCCTGGACGGTTGAAATATTGCGCCATCCAGCGCGATGCCAGCGCCATTCCCACACTGGTCGCCACGCCCTGTCCCAGCGGGCCCGTGGTGGTCTCGATGCCCGATGTCCAGCGATACTCCGGATGTCCGGGGCACTTGCTGTTGAGCTGCCGGAAATTCTTGATGTCGTCGAGAGTGACGCTCAGCGTCCCCAGCGTCTCGTATTCGGGATTTACCGACTTCACTTGGGTTAGGTGCAGCATGGAATAGAGCAGCATCGACGCGTGCCCCGCCGAAAGGACGAAACGATCGCGATTGGGCCAAATGGGATCGTCCGGATCGAACCTCAGGAACTGCTGCCACAGCGTGTAGACCACCGGCGCCATCGCCATCGGCGTGCCCGGATGCCCGGAGTTCGCTTGTTGAACGGCGTCCATGGACAAGGTGCGGATGGTGTTGATGCAAAGCTGATCGATTGCATCGGTAGACGTTGATGTCGGCTGAATCAGAGTGGAAGTAGACATGGGAACGTTTGACGAACCCTCCGCGGTTCGCGGGCGGCGGAGTCGGGAGAAAAAACTCTCGCGCTCTCTGATCGAGCATTGTAGCCCATCCCATTAGGGCCCGCCAATGAAAATCGTGTGACTTCCGCCGCAATCGCCGAACCCCCAATCCCTGATCCCACCCCCGCGAAGCGTGGTTCCCAGCGTTCATTCTAAGTCGAAGAGCACCTCGATTTCGGTGAAACACCGGGCGGCTTTCGACGCCATCCTTCCTTACACTTCCTTCGTGGTGCGTCGCAATTTCGTCGCTTTGTGTTGTATTCTCGTCGCTTGCGCCGCTACCATTCCCGCCCAATGGCGCCGCGTAAGTGATAGAGGGCTGGATCCGCCCGGTGCCTCCTTGGCGCGCGACATGTTGGCCGCTCACAATGAAATACGGGCCCGCGTCGAAGTTCCGCCGCTGCGCTGGTCTGACCGTCTGGCTGCCCGCGCTCAGGACTGGGCAAACCATTTGCTTCAGGAGCGGCAGTTCTACCACCGGCCGCACCCTGTATTCGGGGAAAATCTCTTCGAAATCTCGGGCGGCCGCGCCACACCCGCTGACGTAGTGGGCGACTGGGCATCGGAAGCGCGCGACTACAGTTACCGCGCCAACGCCTGCAACGGCGTGTGCGGCCACTACACGCAGGTGGTCTGGAGTTCAACCCGCGAAGTGGGCTGCGCCGTGGCTCGCGATCTTGCCCGGGAAACCAGCCGCGAAGTCTGGGTCTGCAACTATGACCCGCCCGGTAACTGGGTCGGCGAGCGCCCTTATTAGTCCCTGTTAGTCCCGCGTAGTGGGGCGTTCCTGTTGTTAGGCCTGAGGCTTACGCCTGATTTCTGTCCGCTCGGAAAAGTCCCAGAATCAAAATGTGAAGATCCGCATACTCATGGTCGGCCTGGCGTGGGCTGCGAGCCTTTGCGCCCAACATCACTTTAGCTACCAGGAAGCCTGCTACAAAAACTTCTCGCTTCCCTACTGTCAAGGCAACGATTTCGGGATCAAGCCGGTGAAGGGCAAGAATGGGGCGACAGGTTCCGGCGTGGCAGGACCGTTGGCCTCCTTCATCGATGCTTCCGGCATCGACTGGCGATTTGCGGATCCATCCGCCGACACGCTCGCGGTTCTCGATTGCAGCCATCTCTCGTCGTCGCCGCTGGCGCATGATCTCATCGATCGGCTGGCGGCCAACCAGGGTCTCAGTCCGGCGGACGTGCAGAATCTCTTCCAGGGATTGTCCGTCGTGGGCCAGGTGGCCCTTTCGATTCGCGAGGACCGGATCGTATTGATGGTGACAGGCCGGTCGCCGGATTCCATACTCCCTGCGCCTGGGGCAGGTTGGAAATCCACACCGCTGGAGAGCAAAGCGCTACTGATCGGGAACGCCGACGCGGTGGACCAGGCGGCCCAGCGCATCTCCGCGGCAGCCCCGCTCGGTGAATTGCCGGGTTTGGCCCTTGCGCGGCCCGTTGGTAGCGAATTCTGGGCAATTGGGTCCGCCAAGCTGGCCGGCCAGGAAGCCGCGGGCGCGGGTGTGAAACGCTTCTCGCTGACGGCTTCGATGCGGGACCGACTAGCGAGCGACACCGCTTTTGAATTTGACGGAGCGCCGGACGCCACGGCTATCCAGACCTGGCTGAAGTCGCTCCCAGACGCAAAGATTGAGGGCAATGCGATCCACCAACGAATGTCCATGGAAACCGGCGAAACCGAGCAGAGCTTCAGCAAAATTGCCGCCAGTCCTATGGGCCAGCGCCTGGCGGCATTCATAAAGTCCGCCCGATATCTGCCCGTGCGCGACACCGCGACAACGGTGCACGCGAAACCGGTGATCTATGGTTTGGACGACGGTGCAAGAGAGGTGCAGCACTACGTTCCGTCGGCATCCGATTCGTCAACATCCACGGCACCCACCTCCAGTGCACCCACCTCCAATACACCCGTGTCCGCCTCGGCCGCCCGGCCAGCCACTAATCTGTCGGGCACCTGGGGCTTCACGCATTTCGACGGGCGCTTTCAAGGCGTCATCGTGCTGCAACAGACCGGGTCAAGCATTACCGGCACGTGGCACACCAGTGCAGGCAAATCGGAGCCCGACAGCTCTTTAGCCGGTTGGGTGAATGGGAACACAGTCACCCTCACGAGAGTTGTTGGCAACAATCAGAATTATGTTCTGACTCTTTCCACCGACGGCACGCGGCTGGACGGCTTTGGCGACGGGTGGTTTCTGAATCATACGAATTTGAACATGCAGCGAGCCGCCCGGTAACTGGGTCGGCGAGCGACCCTAAAAGTACCCGCTAACGAATCCCGGAGGCGCAGCCGACCACGGCCAATCCCGGAGGGCGCAGCCCGACCTACTTGGGCGGCGGCGCCACCGGCCAATTCCCATCGAAGGGCGGCCAGTTCGGCACCATGGCCTCCTGCTCGGGATACGACATCGCGCTGTAGATGGATCGGATCTTGCCCTGCTCAATCACAAACCATTCGCTGAATAGATTCCGCCGCATCGCCACGCCGGGCTTGCGTTCAAAAAGTCCGATGGCCAGCACCACGCCCGCTTCTTCGTCCACGATCGGATAGCGCCGCGCCACTACGGCAAAGATGTTGGCCATGGCCCCCGCTGACGTGCAATCGCTGGTCCCTCCGCTCGGAATCGGCCGCTGCGTGGTCGAGAAGCCATTCTCCAGCCGAACGCATCCCGGATGCGCGATGATCAGCGAGCCGTCGTGCGCCGTCAAGCCATCAAAGTAACTATTCGTGATCGCGATCATGTCGGCGCGCGAAATTCGCTCGCTTTTCGGAACCATGCGCTCGGCCGGCGGATGTGCGGTCAAATTGTCCGGATCGTGAAAGGAGGCATTCGCCTGGGCCCCCGCGCCTACTCCGATTCCTGGATCGCCCTTCCGCGCCACGTGCCACTCCGCCTCGCTGATCTTCCGGTCGTCGATTTTGAGGCGCACCGTCACCACCGCGGTGCCGCTCTCTTCTTCGAGCGTCCCGAAATATCCTGCCTGCTCACTCTCGGCGTCGAAATACCTGCGCTGCATTTTACCCAGCGCCTTCGCGCTCACCCATATTCCGGTGCCTGGCCGCCGGACCATGGCATTCTCGGTCTGCCGGAACCCCACGGTGAGCGGCGCAGCCGCCGGATTGTGCTGCACAACCGCGTTGAGATATTGATCGAGCACGCCCTTCAGACAAGCCCGATCGCACCCCGCGCCATAAGCGCTCCCGAGCGCGAAGAACCCAAAAAGAAGCAAACGTCGCATTGCGGTATTGTATCGCTACGCGTGTCGCCGGTCCTCCCAGCGACCCTTGCCACGTCTGCTAGCCTAATATCAGAGAGGTTGCTTACTCATGGACACCGATGGCGCTCGCGGATTCCGCGGCGTCAAGCTGACCAAGAAGTTCCGCTCCGGCGGAAGCGATTTGGTGGTGTTTCAAGACCTTAGCTTCGAAATTGCGCCCGGCGAAAGCCTCGCGCTGATTGGTGAATCCGGCACCGGCAAGAGCACTCTGATGTATCTGTTAGGAGGTCTGGACAGGCCTTCGGGGGGTACGATATACTTCGGACACCAGGACATTTCTAATTTTTCGGACACCGAGCTCGCCGAATTTCGCAACCGGGAGATCGGGTTCGTTTGGCAGAATCACTCGCTGCTGCCGGAATTTACGGCGCTCGAAAACGTGATGATGCCTTTGCTGATCAGGGGCGGCCGCATTCAGGATGCGGAGTCAGCTTCACTGGCGAGGTTGGATGAAGTTGGTTTACAAAACCGAGCCTCACATCGCGCGGGGGAATTATCGGGAGGTGAGCAACAGCGCGTTGCAGTGGCTAGAGCCTTGGCCGGCAACCCTTCCGTTCTGCTGGCCGACGAGCCTACCGGGAACCTGGACTTCCGGACGGGTGAAATGATCATCTCCCTGCTCCAGGACCTGCATCGCACTCATAATTTGACCTCGATCTTTGTCACGCACAATCTCTCGTTCGCCACCCGGTGCGACCGGGTATTGCAATTGGACAAAGGGGATTTGACCCACTGGTCCCCAGACACACTAGCTGCTCTGTCGGCTGGCCCTGGAACATCCGATAATGTAGAAGGACGGCGGTAATCATGTTTGAACGTTATACAGAAAAGGCGCGCCGAGTAATCTTCTTTGCAAGATACGAAGCCAGCCAGTTTGGAAGCCCTTATATCGAGACCGAACATCTTTTGCTCGGTCTCCTTCGTGAGGACAAAGCTTTAGCGAATCGTTTCCTGCGGTCCCATGCCGCTATTGAATCCATTCGCAAGCAGATTGAGGCGCACACCACCATTCGGGAGAAAGTGTCCACTTCGGTGGATCTTCCGCTCAGCCACGAATGCAAGCGGGTGCTCGCTTATGGGGCCGAGGAAGCCGAGCGGTTGAATCACAAGCACATCGGAACCGAGCATCTGCTGCTAGGCTTGTTGCGCGAAGAGAAGTGTTTTGCCGCCGAGATCCTGCATGAACGTGGCTTGCGCCTTTCGCAGGTGCGCGAAGAGATCCAGCGTTCGTCATCGGAGAAAGTGGCCTCCAATCGCCCCAAGGAAAGCTCGCTGCTCGCTGAGTTCAGCCGCGATCTCACGCAGGCCGCCATGGATGGCTCGCTCGATCCACTCATCGGCCGCGATTATGAGCTGGAGCGCGTGGTTCAAATCCTTTGCCGCCGCACCAAGAACAACCCCGTTTTAATCGGCGAGCCGGGCGTCGGCAAAACCGCTATCGTGGAAGGCCTGGCTCAGAAAATCGCAGATGGCGACGTGCCATCGTTCCTCGCCGATAAGCGCATCCTGGCTCTCGATCTGTCGCTCATCGTTGCGGGCACCAAGTATCGCGGGCAGTTTGAAGAGCGCTTGAAGACCATCATGAAGGAGTTGATGGAGAATCAGAACGCCATCATCTTCATCGATGAGTTACACACCTTGGTGGGAGCGGGTTCGGCCGAAGGTTCGCTCGATGCCGCCAATATTTTGAAACCGGCCCTTTCGCGGGGCGAGATTCAGTGCATCGGCGCCACCACGCCGGGCGAATATCGCAAGTCCATCGAGAAAGACCGCTCGCTCGAGCGCCGTTTCCAGGCGGTAAAAGTTCCTCCGCCCAATGAACAGGACGCCATCCGTATTCTGTTCGGCATCAAGGAGCGCTACGAGAAATTCCACGCCGTCGCTTATACTGACGAAGCGATTGAGACTGCCGTGCATGCCTCAACCCGTTTTATTCCCGATCGTTTCTTGCCGGATAAGGCCATCGATCTGATCGATGAAGCCGGCGCGCGCGTGAAACTGCGCCAGACCACGCTGCCCGGCGAAGTGGCCGACATCCAGAAGCGCATTAAGTTCATCGTGCATCGGATGGAGAACGCCATTGCGAATCATGAGTTCGAGAAAGCGCGTTTTTATTCGGACGAGGAGCGCAAGGAACGCGAGAATCTGCGCCTGTTACGTGAGAAATACAATCTGGACGATACCTCCACAGGCGTGGTCACCAAGGACGACATCGAAGACGTAGTCGCTCGCTGGACCGGCGTCCCGATGACCGCTATTCGCGAAGAAGAAATCTCCAAGCTCATTCGTATCGAAGAAGAGCTGCACAAGCGCGTCATCAGCCAGGAGAAAGCCATCTCTGCGCTGGCGCGCGCCATCCGCCGTTCCCGCGCCGGGCTCAAGTCTCCCAAGCGCCCCGCTGGATCGTTCCTGTTCCTCGGCCCCACCGGCGTCGGCAAAACCGAAGTGGCCCGCGCTCTCGCCGAATTCCTGTTTGGCAGCG
>JBEKLB010000397.1:0-6313 GCA_050010415.1 Bryobacteraceae bacterium
ATCCGTTTCAAACGCCGCGACACACACCAGCACCATCGCACGGCTCAATTTTCTGCTCGGCGAGCTGTTCGCCGACGCATTGCAAAAGACCGGTGTGCCGACGGAAACCATCCAGCTGATCGGGTCCCACGGGCAAACGATCTTCCACGAAGGTGAGCCCGTCGAATTCCTGGGCCGCAAGATCGCAAGCACTCTGCAGATCGGCGAGGCGGCGGTGATCGCAGAACGGACTGGCATCCAGACCATTGCGGATTTTCGTCCCAGCGACATGGCTGCCGGAGGCAAGGGTGCGCCGCTGGCGCCGTTCTTGGACCTCGAGCTCTTCCGGCATCCCGAGAACGCACGCATCGCGCTCAATATCGGGGGTATCGCGAACATTACGGTAATTCCGGCCAACGCGAAACCAGAGGACGTGATCGCTTTCGACACTGGACCGGGCAACATGGTGATGGATGCGGTAGCTCCGCCATTCGACCGCGATGGCGAGCGCGCCCGTGCGGGAAAGGTGAACACCCCGCTCCTGGAGCGATTGCTCGCCGATCCGTATTACCGCCGCCAGCCGCCGAAGTCATGCGGAAGAGAACAATACGGTGACGATTTCGTTCGTGCCAGCAACATCGATATTGCCACTGCCACCGAGTTGACGGTGCGAACCATTGCACTGGCCATCGAACGTTATCCCGGCACTCGGGAGGTGATCGTCTCCGGCGGCGGTGCGCATAATCGATATTTGATGGAGCGGCTGAGTGCGCTGGTGCGTGCGCGCGTGACTACCACTGCCGAGTTCGGGATCGGTGTGGACTCGAAAGAAGCCATCCTCTTCGCGTTGCTCGCGTACCAGACGTTTCACCGACGAGCCGGTAACATCCCCTCGGCCACAGGGGCGCGTAAACCCGTGATTCTAGGCAAAATCTCCCACGGAACAAGCCCCAAGCCTGGTACGTAGACATAGACAGAGGTGAACCTCGATGTTTTGCACCAAGTGCGGATCTGAACTGCGGGAGCAAGACAGATTTTGCTCCGCCTGCGGACTGGCGACGGCTCGCGGTGCAGCGCCCCCACGTCCGGAAGCTCGGCTTAGCCGTCCGATGAGTGAAGCGAAGATCGCCGGGGTTTGCGCCGGGTTCGCCCGTTACCTCGGAGTGGACGTGACGGTGGTGCGAATCCTCTGGGTGGTGCTGGCGGTGTGTCCCTTGCCATTCGGGTTGATCGCGTATATTGTGGCGTGGATCGTGATGCCGAAAGATCCCGTGACCGCGCTGGCACGCGTGCCCGTCACCAATTAGCGCAGCTGCTTTTCAACTTCTTCCAACCAATCCGGGCGTTTCAAGACTTCGCGAGGCTTGCTGCCGTCCGGCGGTCCGATGATGCCTTCGTGCTGCATCATGTCGAGAATGCGCGCCGCGCGGCCGTAGCCTAAACGCAAGCGTCGCTGCAGCGTGGACGTGGATGCTTTGCCCATTTCGAGCACCACGCGCACCGCGTCCTGATAAGCCGGATCGTCGCCGCCGTCAAATTCCGCGCTCTCCGGGTCTTCGTCATCGGCGGGCGGAGCCTGCAGGAAAGTTTGATCGTAGTCGGGACGGGCTTGCGCCTTCCAACATTCCACCACGCTATTGATTTCGGCCTCGGTGACAAATGCGCCGTGAACACGCGTGAGCCGCGACGATCCAGGCGGCAGGAACAGCATGTCGCCCTTGCCGAGCAAGTGCTCAGCGCCCATGACGTCCAACACAGTGCGCGAATCCACGCGCGTAGCCACACGGAAGCTGATGCGGGATGGAAAGTTCGCTTTGATCAGGCCGGTGATGACGTCCACGCTGGGCCGCTGCGTGGCCAGCACCAGGTGCATTCCCACGGCGCGCGCCATTTGCGCCAGCCGAGCCACGGCTTCCTCCACGTTGGCGCGTTCCAGCATCATCAAGTCGGCCAGCTCGTCAATCACGATCAGGATGAATGGCAGCGGCTTTAGATCCTCGGCCAGCGGCTCGTCTTCCTCAAACAAACTACGCGGCTCGCTCGCGAGCGTCCGCACTTTCTTGTTGAACTGATCGATATTGCGGACGCCCTGTCCGGCGAGCAGCTTCAGCCGCCGTTCCATTTCGAGCACCGCGTTGCGCAGCGCGTAAGTGGCCTTCTTGGGATCGGTAATCACCGGCGTCAGCAGGTGCGGAATGCCTTCGTACAGGCCCATTTCCAGGCGTTTGGGATCTACCAGGATCATGCGTACTTCATCGGGAGTGGATTTGTAGAGGATCGACATGATCATGGAATTGAGCATCACGCTCTTGCCCGCGCCGGTAGAGCCGGCGATCAACAGGTGAGGCATGCTTTCCAGGGCCGCCACTTTGATCCGCCCGCTGATGTCCTTGCCCAGGCAGATGGTCAAGCGCGAGTGGGAGTCTATGAACTCTTCGGACTCCAGAATCTGGCGCAAGCTGATCACTTCACGGCGGGTGTTCGGCACCTCGATTCCGACGGTGGGCTTTCCGGGGATGCGTTCGATCAGGATGGATTCGGCCTGCAGGCCGAGACAGAGATCTTCGGTGAGCGTGGTGATACGGCTGTATTTGACGCCGGCCTCGGGTTTGAACTCAAAAGTGGTGACTACGGGCCCGGGGTTGATCTGGGTGACGCCGCCGTGCACGTTGAACTCTTCGAACTTGGACTTGATACGAGCGGCGATTTCCTTCAGCTCGAGCGAATCGAAAGGATTGCGCGCCGGCACTTCGTTGAGCAGCGCGGTAGAAGGCAGACGATAGGCCGGATGCTCAGCCATTTCGGGCGCGGGCTTCCTGGATTTGCGGACGGGAGCAGGCGCGGGCGCGGGTTCCGGAATCACCTCCTCCCAAGGGGCGCGAGACGAAGCAGGCGGCGGAGGTTGATATTCGAGTTCGTGGATCGGAATATCGTGATGCATGGGCGGCGCTTCCACCGGTGCGGAGTTCGAGACCGGATGCGGCTCGAGCGGATCGATCACTGGAATGGCTGGCTCCTCGCGTTGGACGGCCGCAGCCTGCTTCTCGGCTCTGACAGCGGCGCGCCGTTCGGCACGTTCCTGCGCTAACGCCATCCTTTGCTGGTGCTTGAGTTCGCGCCAAGCGACAAAACGCGCGTAGATCGCGGCGAGAAAGCGGAGGGGCCCAGCCAGCCAGCCCGCGGTGATCGCCATAAAGGCCGCCATGGAGAACCTGGAGATCAAGTACAGCGAAAGAATCAGGCAGATGGTGGTGAACAGCACCGTTCCCGCCACGTTCAGCGACGACACCAGCACCTCGGCAATCAAGCCGCCCACCACGCCGCCGGCGGAGAACGCTCCGTTCCATGGCCGCCAGAACGGACGAATGGAAAGCGCGGTTGAGATGCTCAGGAACAGCACTGCGGCGCCGAACACCTTTACCCCGGCCGCCTGGATGGGGGCTGAGCGGATCCATTTCCAGGCCATGAGCCAGAGCATCACGGGCAGGCTGAATGCGCTGAGGCCGAGCAATTGGAAGCAAAGATCGGCGGTGTACGAACCAGCCAGCCCGGTCAGGTTATGCGCGTGCGTGGCGCCAGTCACCGAATTCCAGGAGGGATCTTGCGGGTGATAGGAGACCAGGCACAAGATCAAAAAGAATCCGGTGAACAGATACACCAATCCGCCGGCTTCGTTGAGTCTGTGGAAGCGTGTCGGTCCTAAAATCTTCATCCCGCTGAGAAGCGGAAAAATGCAGCCAGAGCGATTACTATTATGCCAAAAACTATTCGATACCACACGAACGGCATCAGGCTGCTGCGCCTGAGGTAGCGCAGGAAGAAGGCGATGACGATGGCGCCGAGCACGCCCGACACCGCGATCCCAACCACGATGGGCACCTTCATGTCGGCGGGAATTCCACCCTCCTTGTGAACGTCCCAGAACTTTTTCGCCACGGCGGCCGCGATGGCGGGCGTGGAAAGCAGGAAGGAAAAACGCGCCGCTGTCTCGCGATTCATGTTGCGGAACAGGCCCGCGCTGATGGTAGCGCCGCTGCGGGACGTTCCGGGGATAACCGCGACCGCCTGCGCCAGCCCCACCGCGATGCCGTCGCTCATTTGAATGGTGCTCATGCTCTTGCTGCCGATGCGCCGCTTCTCGGCGATCCACATGACGATGCCAACCAAGATCAGCATGGTTCCGATCACATAGGGCTGGCGCCAGTTGGTGTCGGCCTGCTTGTCGAAGAGGTATCCGAAAATGCCAATTGGAATGGATGCGACGGCGAGCAGCCAGAGGAGATTCCGATTCTGCTTGAGATCCGGATCGCGCCCGATGCGGAGCCCGAACCCTTGAGCGATGATCTGGACCCAATCCTGAAAGAAGTAGATGATCACCGCAACCAGCGTGCCCGCGTGGAGCGCGACGTCGAACGTCAGGCCGCCGTCTTTCCAACCGAAGAGCCAGGGGATCAGCACCAGATGCGCGGTGCTGCTAATGGGCAGAAACTCGGTCAAGGCCTGCACGATTGCCAGGACAACCACTTGGTAGATGGGCATGAACTAGCATCGTAGCAGGACGCTCCCTGGCAGTCGCGCGGGATTGGGGATTGGGGGTTCGCTCGTTTGGGAGCACTTTCTGGCGAACGTACGCGGGACGTCAACTCGGGTCAAGTGGCTTCCGCATTCGGTGTGAGAATGGGCGGCCGCAGTATACATCATCTCTTCGTAAAGATACGTGTATATTCCATTCCGCGAATCCGACCCCAATGGAGATCTACGCTCCATATTCTTGCAGCCCTCTGGCCAGAACGAAGCAGATCAACGGAAAGAGTTCGATCCGCATCTTTGGCACTTAAATCACTCACGACTAGTCTGAAGTTGTTACCAACATCGATCGTTGCTATGTCATTAGCATCGCCCGGCCCAACGGTGAATTCGCGGCTTGCCCATCCAAGGTCAAAGTCCTTTTGAGTTAGTCCGTTGATCCCATTAAATCCACGCCTCTGTTCCGCCGGCGCGGGCTCGAAGTGGTCACCAGACCAAAAGCAAAGTCCACCAAGGGCCGGGTAGTTTGCGTAAATGCACCCTTGCCGCGGTGTGTACTGACCTGGCTCAGCTCCAGGCGGGCGGTAACTAATTCCTTGCTCATGCTGGTTGACCTCAGAACCAGACACTCGGATCACGACCAATCGCCCGCTCTCATCGTTGGCCTCACTCACAACACCGAGCCGGCTTGCGATCCAGAACAACGGAAACCGAACGACACTCATTTCGTGTCCAATGCGACGAATATCAATAAACAGGTATGCTTCGTTGGCGTTCCAAAGAATAGTGCCGTGGGCGCCATCGAGAGTGAGATAAACTCTCGGCCACACAATTATGGCGGCGGCTAGAAGGAGCACGATCAGAATCCAAATGAATGTCTTGTTCTTGGCGCGCATCTGCTTCATTGGCACCACGTAGTCGACTGACACACATTATTCAAAATGTATCCTGTAAACCGCCCGAGATAATACGAATATCCGCCCGCAACATTTCCGCTGCACGCGGGACGCTCCCTGACAGTTGCGCGGGATTGGGGTTAGTGCACGACAACCTTGGCCAGGCCGGCGTTGTTCGCGGTGTCATAGGCGCGGACTACCAACAGGTGCTCGCCGGCGCGCAGCCGGTCGATCGCGATGTGATACTGCTCGCGCGGGGAATCGGTGACGCCGTCGGCCGCTTCCACGGGAGTCCAAGGGCCTGCGTCGAGCGAGTATTCGAAGCGGCGAAGGGGCGAGGTCTGATCCACGACGTCGGCATCCACCTCCAGGTGGTCGTTAGCACGACGCGGTGCGCTCAACGTGATCACGGGCGGAGTGTTGTCAATCAACACGGGCGAACTGACCAGTTCATCGGTCCGCGCCACATTGGCGGCGTTCGAAAGCTGATCGGAAGCGATGACGCGAAAATAGTAGCGGCCGTCAGCCAGCACGTCGCCATCCAGCAGCAGCGAATTCTCAACGATGTTCGCTCGCAGCAGCTTCCACTCTTTTTCATCTTCGCCGCGAAAATAGAGCGAGTACAGCAACCGGTCGCCATCCGGATCGTCGGCTTGCCAGGTCACTTGAATCTGCGACCCCGAGCCATGCGTGAGCGTCTGCGTCGGTGTACCTGCAGGCGTAGACGTCTCGCCCGTATCGGTGACTGTGATGCTGTAGGCCGCGGACGTGGAACTGCTGGCCGGCGCCGACTTCTGCGCCGAGCTTTGCGAGCTTACGCTGATGCTGCGGATGACGGGCGGATTGTTCTGTGGCAGATAGGCCAGGCTGACGTTCTCGATGGCCGCGCCCGGACCCTCCAAACTCGCGCG
>JBEKLB010000398.1:0-6312 GCA_050010415.1 Bryobacteraceae bacterium
TTCGCCCCGGCCCTTCAACTCCACGTTGCCCTTGACGTCCACGGCGCGGACGGTGTCGCTGGCGCGAGTATCGATCTGCACGTTGCCGCCCAGATTCTCCAGCCGCACCCCAGCGTTATCGCTGTTGATGTTGACGTTTCCGTTGATCCCTTGCACGTCGAAATCGCCGTAGCGCCCATGCGCTTCAATGGACGACCCCTCGGGAACGGAGATCTCCAGCTCGGCATTCGGCTGTACGCGGTCGCTCACCTTGTCCTGGTTGGTGCGCACGATGATCTGGTCGCCATCCTGAATCAGTTCCAGCGGAGTCTGTTTGTTGGCGCTGTCGGCATCGGCCTGTTGAAACGAACGCACGGTTTCCTGCCCGCTCGCTTTTACGGTGCTGTCAGCGCTCCCCGTGATTTTGGCGTTGCCGCGAAAGCTCTCGATGACGATGCGGCAATTCTTCGCGCAGGGCTTTTCGATCGGCGCGAACGTATAGTCGTAGCTTTCGCCCATGTTCACTACCACCCGCCTCCAGGCGCGCCCGGAAGGGAACCAGGACGGAGCGTTGTGCGCGGTGTACATGGTGGCGCCCACGATGCAAATTACGAAAATCAGCGCCCATTCTCCGCCCGATACACCGTTACGCGGAAGCGGCTTGCCGGTCATCGACCAGAACAGAATTTCGAGCAGCCGGATGCCGCCCCAGGCGATCAGCAGGAATGGCCAAAACCGCGAGATCATGTCCACCAGCGGAATATCCGGCCATAGGTTGCGAAACAAAAACAGAATGCCGAGCCCGATCAGAATCAAAGGCCCAATCACCGAACCGCGCCTCATATCGCGTTACCTCCGGGCCGTCCGCCGGCTTGCTGACCGGGATAATCCCCAGGGTACGGCGGCGCCGGCTTCGCGCTCGCTCGTTCCAAAAGTTTCAGAAGGCCAAAAATGATGATCAGCACCGGCCAGGTGCGCCAGAATCCGTACACGCCCGCATAATCGATGGCTACCAGAGAACCCAATGTGATCAGCATGATCGGTCCGCGAATGGCCTGGATCACACTGCTAATGTCGTTCACCCCGCTAATGTCGCTCATCGATGGCCTCCCGGGCCCCAGGTCCGCCGTGTCCGCCCGATCCGGTGGGATGTCCTGACAGCCGTTCGTAGAGCATGTAGGCGCCCAGGCAAATCAGAGCCACCGGCCAGTAACGAAGGAGCTCGCCAATGCGCAGAATATTCAGGTTGTGCAACAGGAAGAGCACGCCGGCCGCGATCAAAACCGTTGGCGCGAGCGGAAATCGCGCGGGCTGGCCGTGGCGCGGCACTATGCTCGAAAATTCGTCCACCGGCTGGCCACGCTGGCGCCGCTTGGCTGTGTGATAGGCCTCAAACGCCATGTAGAAAACCCAGACCGCGATCATCATCCCGAATAAAGGCTGCAGATTATTGCTGATTTGATCGTCGCTGACGATAGCGATCAGCAAACCCATGATCACGACGTGGATCAGGCCTTTCACATATTGGCCGTTATAGATCGCGCCCACACCCGGAATGAAGCCCAGCAGGAAGGCCAGCCCCGGGGACGATCCCGGGTCGGAGATGGACGGTTGCGGACGCACTGTTTCCGGCGTCGTGTAGGGCGAGGCTTCGGGTGCAAAGTACGGAGGAGGAGGCGCCGGCGGCGGTGGCGGCGCTGTCCATGCCGACGCCGGCAGATGCTCTTCGCAATACACGGTTCCATCGGCTTGGCGGCGGCACGATTCACACAGCGCCTTTCCGCATTCCCGGCAATAAGCGATGGCCGGAGCCTCGGGATGATTTAAGCAATTCATTGCTGACTACCTCTCTCGCTCGCTGCCGGCTGTGCATTTGTCCGCACGCCTTCCGCAGCTGGGCCCTGCGCTGGATCTTGATCGGTCCACTCTCTTAAGCGCGATTGAATCTCGATCACCAGCCGCAGATTATCGTAATACTTCATTGCCCGGTCGTAGACGCGGTGCGAATGGTCGTCAATCCCTTGCCAAACTCTTACCGGATCTAAATCAGATGGCCGCAATTGTCTCGGCTCGATATGCGCAAAGCGCGCCAGCATGGAGAACGACAGGATGGTCATCGCCATGCCCATCACGTAGCGCGGCTGCAGCCACCCCTGAACAAAACTGCCATAAAACCGTTTGATCCAGGATGGCTTCGAATCGCCGGGAAGCCGCTCGGAAACAGCAGCCGGTCCCATGGGCGCATGATGCAGAATGCGCGTCAGCAGTTCAGCCGGCGGAGTTGCCTGCGGCACGCGCTCGAAGAACGCCGTCACTCCGGTGACATCTTCCGCCAATTGCTTGCAAGCTACGCATCCCGACAAGTGACTCTCGAGTGCAGCTCTCTCCCCGCCGCGGAGTGTTCCATCCACGTAGTCGCACAGCAGGATTTCGAGCTCTGCACACGTCATCATCTTCTTCTCTTCAACCGACTTTCAAATACGAATCTTCTGCCTGCGGAGCACCTTGGCCAGCTCGGAGCGACCGCGATTCAATCGCGACTTTACCGTCCCCTCCGGAACGTTCAGGATCTGCGCGATCTCTCGATATTCTAATTCTTCCAGATCGCGAAGAATCACGGTTTCCCGCAATTCAGGCGACAATTTCTGCAACGCGGCCTGCAACAGCTCGCTGGCTTCGCGTCCGGCCAGCATTCCATCCGTCCTGGCGATGGCTGCCGTATTCTCTTCCAGCGCCGAGGTCTGATCTTCAATGGACTCGGTGGCCCGCTCCATGCGCGTCCGGCGGTAATGATCGATCAGCAGATTCCGGGTCAGCCTGGTCAGCCAAACCACGAACAAACCTTCGCCCGATCGGAAGCTTCGCAGATTCTTAAACACTCGCAGGAACACGTCCTGCGTAAGATCCTGCGCCTCGGTATCGCTGTTTGTAAAACGATAGCAAATCGAATACACACGCCGGGTATGTACCTTAACCAGGTCTTCCCAAGCGGCTTCCTGGCCGCTCAGGCAACGCTCTACGAGTTGGACATCCGCATCCAAGCTGTTGCTCGTCCGGACCTGCGAGTAGGGTGAATCCCAGCTCCATTTCGCCGCCGGAATCGCCACCGTTGCCATGATGCTTCTTATCTCCTGCTTCCAGTTATGAAAACGAAGAACTATGATAAGAAGTTCACTTGAATCCAAGCTTTACCCCGATACCCGCAACAAATCGTCCCCGGCCTTCTGCGGCCCGTCCTTCCCGAGCCGTGGCTCTCATTGTCTCAGGCAGCCTGCTTGTTCTTTTGCTACTAGCTTACCGAACCCGAGGGGTAACTTTCCGCTGGGATTTATTCCTTGCCACTCTGAAGCAGGTGGACTTCGCCTGGCTGGCCGCCTCTATTTGCTTGATATTGTTGAGCAATGTCGGCCGGGCCCTGCGTTGGAAAGTTATGCTGCGGCCGTTAGGAACTCCCATCGGCGTCTGGCGGCTAACCTCCGATACCGCCATTGGCCTTACCGCCGGGGTCCTGCTCGGACGCGTGGGCGAAGTGGTGCGGCCCTATCTGATTGCGCTCCAGACCGGCCTGCCGTTCTCCTCCCAAGCCGCAGCGTGGCTGCTGGAACGCATGTTGGATCTGCTTGCTGTATTGATCCTTTGTGGCTATGCCCTCATCCGGATTCCGCCGTATAGCTGGCGCTTGGGCCCCAAGATCCAGGAAGCCCTGGCTGTAGGGGGCTACTCGCTGGCCATTGCCGGCGCCCTCTGCCTCGTACTCCTCATCGCCTTCCGGGATCCGTCCCGCCGGGCGCATCGGCGGATCTTGAGCGCCCTGGCCTTTCTCCCGGAGCATTATCAGCATGGCGCTGCATCGACGTTAGACGCCTTCTCTCAAGGCGTGGAATGTACCCGCGACATTTCATCGCTGGCCCTGCTGCTCGGTTACACGTTGCTCGAATGGCTGGTCATCGTGGCGAGCAGCTTCGCGCTCTTCCGCGGATTTCAAGCCACCCATGGCTTCGTTTTACTGGATGTCCTGGTGCTTCTGGCTTTCATGACGCTCGGCAGCCTGGTGCAAGTCCCTGGGCTCGGAGGTGGAGTGCAAGTGGCTTCCATCGTTGCGCTTACCAGGATCTATGGCGTCCCGCTGGAAGCCGCCTCCGGCATCGCGATTCTGCTTTGGCTGGTTGGTTCCATCGCCATTGTACCC
This sequence comes from Bryobacteraceae bacterium, assembly GCA_050010415.1. Taxonomy (GTDB): domain Bacteria; phylum Acidobacteriota; class Terriglobia; order Bryobacterales; family Bryobacteraceae; genus Palsa-89. The sequence goes on from JBEKLB010000398.1 coordinate 4,169, forward strand.
TTCGGCCTGGCCTGCGCCTTCCACGAAGGGCTAAATTGGAGTAAACTTAAGCTGTTGTCAGCAAAGCAGATATTGCCAGGATCGGCAGAAGATACACCAGCATGAATTGCCCCTTTTGTGGTCACAAAGAGGACAAAGTCATTGACTCGCGCGAGAGTAAGGAAGGCGACGTCGTCCGCCGCCGCCGGCAATGCCTGGGCTGTGAACGCCGCTTCACTACGTATGAACGAAGTGACGAAATCCCCTACATGGTCGTCAAAAAGGATGGGAGGCGGGAGAAGTTCGATCGCCAGAAAGTCCTAAGCGGGCTATTGAAGGCTTGCGAGAAGCGGCCGGTGGCCATGGCCAAGCTGGCCGAGGTGGTGGATGCCGTGGAGGCTGGGCTGGCTGACAATCCTGATCGGGAGATTTCCACAACCCAGATCGGGGAGATGCTCATGGAACACCTCAAGAACCTCGATAAGATAGCATATGTGAGATTTGCGTCGGTCTATCGGGACTTTCAAGATGTGGAGGCGTTTTTAAATGAATTGAAGAACTTGGTGCTGCACAAGCGTTCTTAGTACCTTGATGCTTTTAGTACCAATGGCCTCTAGGGAAGAGTCGCCAAACTTGGTGTAACCAATCTGGAATCAGAACATCTTCTATTTAGGGCTTAACTTCGCATTCGATTCGATGCTATAATCGATTGCTAATATTCAGTGTCGGCACGGCGGCTGAAGGCGCGCCTAAGCTAGTGGTTTGTAAATAGGTTAACATACCCCGCCAGGTGGATATCGTAGCAGAAGCGATCCGTACGAAGTCTTGTGCCCGGTTGGGGAGGTGAGCATCCAAGTGGATCAATTTGAAGATCAGTTCTTAGCAGAGGGCCATGAACCCCTCGGACTTCCGTTCGACGAAGAAGCCAATTTCTTCCATCCCGAGGAAGTCCAGGAAGAGGAGTTCCCGGCTCAACAGGCCGAAGAGTCGATTTACACCGACGATCCGGTACGCGTGTACCTGCGCGAGATGGGCGCCGTTCCGCTGCTCACTCGGGAAGGCGAAGTCAATCTGGCTCGCCGCATGGAGCGGGGCAAGCTGCGAATGCAGAAGTCCATCAGCCGGTCCGCTCTGGTTCAGTTGAGGGTTTCCGAGATTTCCGAGTCGCTCAAGCGTGGCGATGACGAACTCGATAACTTTGTGGATTTCGGCGATGTCGAGGAAGGCAGTCCCGCCGACACCAAGAAGCAGGCCGAGGTTCGCGGACAGTTCGGTGACCTCATCGCCTCACACAAAAAGCAGATCCAGTTGATCGACAAGCTGGAAACCGTGCCCCTCAGCAACAAGAAGCTCCGCCGCAAGGCGCAAGGCAAGGTGAACCGCGCAAAGGTAGAGATGTCCCTGGCCATCCGGCGTCTGCCCTGGCTGCCTTCCCGCTGGAAGCAGTTCGCGAAGGAAATCGAGCACGCCGTCGAACAGTTGGCGCACCTGGAAGCCGAGCTGCGCAAGTTGGAAGGGCGCTCTGGACTGACAGCCCAGGCTCGTACGCGCGAGTTGCGCCGCGAGGTCCGTAAGCTTGAAAATGCCGCTGGCGCTTCCCTCGGCGATCTCAAGCACAGCATGTCCGTGATCCGCCACGGTGAAATTGAAGCCGAGCGCGCCAAGAAGGATCTGGTGGAAGCCAACCTTCGCCTGGTTGTTTCGGTGGCCAAGAAGTACGTCAACCGCGGATTGCACTTGCTGGATCTGATCCAGGAAGGCAATATCGGCCTGATGCGCGCGGCCGACAAGTTCGAATACCGGCGCGGATACAAATTTTCGACCTACGCCACCTGGTGGATTCGCCAGGCCATTACACGCGCTATCGCCGATCAGTCACGCACCATTCGCATCCCGGTGCACATGAACGAGAGCATGAACAAGTTCCTGCGCGCTACCCGCGAGCTGGAAAAAGAACTGGGCCGTGCTCCTACCAACGATGAAATCAGCCGCCGGATGGATATTCCGGTAGAGAAGGTCCAGAAGCTGAAGACCATCTCGCGTGATCCGGTTTCGCTCGAAACGCCGGTGGGCCGCGATGGCGAGTCCGCGCTGGGCGATCTTATTGAAGACCGCTGGGTGGGTTCGCCCGTGGACGCTGTGATCGATTCGAACGTCCGCGACGA
>JBEKLB010000399.1:0-6273 GCA_050010415.1 Bryobacteraceae bacterium
AGTCACGAGGCCGAGGACAAAGAAGATATTTCTCTGACTCCGCTGGCGATGCCCCTGATGTCGGGTCCGGGCGCGATTGGAGTCGTCATGGCACTCGCGGCTCATGTGGACAACGCGGCGGCCTATCTCGGGATGGTCATCGGAATCGCTGCAATCGCGCTCAGCGTGTCCCTGTTCTTCGGCCTGGGAGGGCCGCTGGTGCGCCGTCTGGGGCCGAGTGCCGTCGGCGCCATCAACAAGATCTTCGGCTTTCTCATCCTGGCCATCGCCGTCCAACTGGTATGGAACGGGCTGGCCGACTTCCACAACTGAAGGCGACCTGAACTGAACGAACCTGGGAAGTTTCCGGGAACTTCGCTGGTTCCAGTCCCGTACCTTAAGACAGGCGCTTTTGCGCCTGAGAGGTGCTTCATGCCTGGAAGGTCTTTTGTCCGTTTGAATCCGGTCTACAAAACGGTGTTGGCCTGCCTGTTTCTGCTTCCGTTCTGCACAGCTCTGTCGTTCGCGGCCGCCCCTTGGAGCCATGACTGGGACTATGAAGAGACGCACAGCGACGTCCGCGAGTTTGCCGCCGCCGGCTTCGTGCACGTGCGCCTGAGCGTGGGCGACGTGCACATCAAGCGCGGCGACGCCAGCAAGATCAGCCTGCGCTACACGGTGAAGTCGAGCCGCGAGAAGAACGTCAAAGACGCGACGATGAATTTTGACGTTCACGGCAACGATGCCACGATCGAATTTCACGCGCCCTCCGGCGGCAACACGCAGTTTGACGTGGAACTCGAAGTCCCGCAAAACACCAATCTCGACGTGCATGCCAAAGTCGGCGATGTCACGGTAGACGACGTGGAAGGCGACAAGGATCTGACTCTGGGTGTCGGCGACATCCGCGTGGGCAAGGGCCATGCGGGATATCGCCTGGTGAACGCGAGCACCGGCATCGGCGATGTCGATGGCGATGGCTACGGCGAAACCAGCGGCTGGCTGGGCAAGACCCTGAAGTATCACGGCGAGGGCAAGTACGAACTGCGGGCGCACGTCGGCGTGGGAGACGTGCATCTAGAGTAGGGAATTAGGTTTTCGAACTGAGCGGCGGGGGTATCCCCCCTCCCCCCTTAATCTCCGGAATCATGGAGTTAGCGCGAAATTCCTCGCAAAATACGTTTGTCAAAGAACTTAGATACTAAAATCCGTGAAGCAAAGGATTTAGGGCGGGACCAATCGCGACCTGAACCATAATTGCGCATGCTGAATGTTGAAGGCAAGGTTGGATGTCACAATGCGCGCTGTGGAAAAGTTTTCAGGGAGTCTGTTGGCGTGCCCGTTCCGCAAGGATTTCCTGGAGGCGCTTGCGATTGAGGGCAAGCTGGGCGCGTGCGTCCTCAGCCATCTTTTTCGCAACCTCGAGCCAGTTCACAGCCATAGCTATAGGTTACTCCACCGGCAATTCTATGGTTTAAACTAATCGCGGGGTCTTGTGCCCATGAACATCAACCTAACGCCTGATCTGGAACGCATCGTCAACGACGAGTTGCGGTCCGGTCATTTTCGCTCCCCGGAGGAAGTAATTGCCAAGGCCCTTGCGGCTCTTCGGGAGAAGGAACGTGTCGCAGTTGCCGGACACAACGGCGGGTACGAGAGTGCGGTGCAGGAAATGCTCAACTTTGTGGCGGAGAACTGCACTCCTCTGCAAGGCATCTCGGTTAAACAACTGATCCGCGAAGGTCATCGTCTGTGAGTGATCTAGTGCTGGACGCGTCGTTGGCGCTCCAGTGGTTTCTCGAAGATGAGTCTGGCCGCCAATATGGCCTCAGCGTCCTCGCCAGTCTTTCCAGCAAACGCGCCGTAGTTCCCGTCTTGTGGTTTTATGAAGTTGGAAACGGCCTGCTCATGGCCCACCGGCGGAAGCGAATCACTTTCGACCAAATCGATGGTTTTCTGGCGAGGCTGAAAGCTCTCCCGATTGATGCTGCCCAGCAAGATCCGGAAGAAATCCTCGAACTGCCAGAACTCGCTCAAAAGCACGGTCTTACCAACTACGATGCGGCCTATCTCGCGCTGGCGCTGCGCCTCAAAGTGCCCTTGGCAACGACTGATGGTGATCTGCGGAAGGCCGCAGTCGCGGCGGGTGTCGCGATGGTAGCGGGGTAGGTGGAATCCTACCCTTTCGCAAAGAGCGCGAAAGGATGGGGCACCCGGCATCTGGAGTAGGGACCTTGCAACAGCCGGACCCGTCTTGGCTATCAGATTAGACTCGGACCACCGTTAAGCCGAGATCATCCCGAAGTGGCGGAGATTGCCGGTGGCCACGCTGTAACCAAGTTCCATCGCCGTCGTGCCAATCAGCAGATCGGAGAGGGGAAGGCGTATACCTTTGGCCTGGTTCTCTCCGTCTGCTTGCCCGGTGCGGAGAGCGACCGGCACAGTGACGGGATAAACGGGCAGTGCAATGAGAAGTTCCTGGATAAACTGCTGCCGCTTTGCTTTTCGTTGTGGCGTGTCCGCCCGGGCGGCGCCGTGGGCGAGTTCGATCAGGGTTACAACTGAGATGCCGATCTCGGTGTTCCCGACCTTTCTTGAGATCGCTTCTAGAATTTGCCGCGCGTTCTGCTCCGCACGCTCGGCAGTGATGAGCACACTGGAATCAAGAATCAGTCCCATGCGGGTGGTTCGAGCGGTTCGCGCTGACCTTCAACTGCTGCGCTAACATCTTTGGCGAAGTCGGCGTCGATGGTTGCTGTTGATTCCGCGGGCAGCAGAGCGATGCATTCGGAGATGGATCGGCGGGGCGGGGCGGGCGCGTGGATTACCGCGACGGGATGGTTGCCATTCTCGATTACGACCTCCGCACCAGCGCGGACCCGTGCCAGGAGCCCGGCAAAATCGCTGGCAGCTTCGGCTTCAGAGATGTGGATCACATGGTCAGGCATGAAGCGATTATAGCGTTATCGACGTGTAGGGGAGACGGTAGTCCACTTGGGCAGGAGTTCGCGGACTTTTTCCGCAGGCACAACTCGGCCAGCTTCGGCGTCCCGGATGCTTCGTCGATGGCGGCGAGAGTTTCCTCGTCTTCTTCGTCGAAGATGGTTGCGGGATTTTCGAAATCGAATTTGTGCGCCTTCGCCATAGAGTTATCGTAGGACTTCCGACCGATTCAATGAAAACTGTTGCTCCCCGGCAGCATCGCCCCCACCCTTTCGCAAAGTGCGCGAAAGGATGGGGCACCCGGCCGGAAAGGGCCGAAATCTTCCGGACGCCGCTGGTTGTCCTCGCTCGACCGGACTGTCTCCGTCTTGGCAGGCTACTTCAGCGAGACCAGCCTGTCCACCAACTCCGAATAATCTTTCTTCTCGATCCCGTGCACCTGCTTGTTGTATTCGTCGACTTTCGACGAATAGTTCATCGAGCAGAATTTGGGGCCGCACATGGAGCAGAAGGCGGCTTCTTTGTAGAAGTCGTCGGGGAGGGTTTCGTCGTGCATGGCGCGGGCGGTTTCGGGGTCGAGGGAGAGGGCGAACTGTTTTTCCCAGTCGAATTTGTATCTCGCGTAGCTGAGGGCGTCGTCGCGGTCGCGGGCGCCGGGGCGTCCGCGGGCGATGTCGGCGGCGTGGGCGGAGATTTTGTAGGCGATGATGCCGTCTTTCACGTCTTTTTCGTTTGGCAACCCTAAGTGCTCTTTGGGCGTGACGTAGCAGAGCATGGCGGCGCCGTACCATCCGATCATGGCTGCGCCGATGGCGCTGGTGATGTGGTCATAGCCAGGAGCTATATCGGTGACCAGTGGGCCCAGGGTGTAGAACGGAGCTTCGTAGCAGAGTTCGACTTCTTTTTCGACCTGCTCTTTGATTTTGTCCATGGAGACGTGGCCAGGGCCTTCGATCATGACCTGGACGTCTTGCTGCCAGGCGATTTTCGTGAGCTCGCCGAGAGTTTTGAGTTCGGCGAATTGGGCTTCGTCGCTGGCGTCGGCTACGCAGCCGGGGCGCAGGCCGTCGCCCAACGAAAAGCTGACGTCGTACTTTTTGAAAATCTTGACGATGTCTTCGAATCGCTCGTAGAGGAAATTCTGTTTGTGATTGTAGGCCATCCACTGGGCCAGGATGGCGCCGCCGCGGCTCACGATTCCGGTGATGCGTTTGGAAATCAGCGGCAGATATTGGATGAGCACGCCGGCGTGGATGGTCATGTAGTCGACGCCCTGGGCGGCTTGCTCTTCGATGACTTCGAGCATGACTTCGGCGTTCAGGTCTTCGACGCGCTTCACTCTCGCGATGGCTTCGTAGATGGGCACGGTGCCGATGGGCACGGGCGAGTGGCGCAAGATGGCTTCGCGAATTTCGTGGATGTTGCCGCCGGTCGAGAGATCCATGACGGTGTCGGCGCCGTAGTGCACGGCGGTGTGCAGCTTTTTTAATTCTTCATTTACTTCCGAAGTGACGGCCGAGTTGCCGATGTTGGCGTTGATTTTGCACAGGCTGGCCACGCCGATGGCCATGGGCTCGAGTTCGGGATGGTTGACGTTGGCGGGGATGATCATGCGTCCGCGGGCCACTTCGTCGCGGACAAGTTCGGGCGCGAGCTTTTCTTTGTGGGCGATGTAGCCCATTTCTTCGGTGATCACGCCGTGGCGGGCATAGTGCATTTGAGAAAAGTTTCCGGTCGTGTTTTCTTTCTTGCGGCGGGCCAGCCACTCGGCGCGGGGTTGCGGGACGCTGTATCCATTGCTGCCGCCGGTTTTATTGTTGCCATCGCCATTGCCGTTGCCGTTTGAGCCATTCGTGGGAGTCATGATCGGGGACGCCTCTTTGTTCGGAATAAATCCGATTATAACCGCGTTGCGGGCGCTGGGGCTGGCTTGGTTCGTGTCGGGGCTGACACAAAGGCATTTACCTCAGAGGACACGGGGGATCACAGGGTGATTCGTTTCCGTCGCGAAACTTTCCATCGCCAAACTTCCATGGCCAACCCTGCCGACGTTTCTGCATCCAAGTTTCGCCTGGGACCTTTCGGAATCAGCGAACCGAATTTCCTGGAGCGACTTTTTAAGGAGGACTCATGGCTCGTTACGGCACGTTAGGGGATTATCGGTTTCATGATACGCAGGAAGCCGCGATCGATATTCGTGGCTCAAAGGTTTATGGACCGAAGGACCAGGAACTGGGCAAAGTTGACGATGTGGTTTTCGATGAGGCGACGGGAGCGATTGTATTCGTGGTGGTGGATACGGGCGGATGGCTTTCGAGCAATAAGTTTATCGTGCCGCCGCAAGAGGTTCGGCCATCACTGCAACACGAGAATGATTTCCTGGTGGACCTGACGAAAGAACAGATTGAAAGTTTTCCGCCTTACGATGGACGGGCGCTGACGTCGGAAGAAGAATGGGCGGACTATGAGGGCCGGTATCGCTCGAAATGGGTGGAGAGCCCGGTGATGCATCGCGAGGCTACGGACCGCAACGTCACGCCCACGACGCAGCAGCAGGTGGGAGCGGGATCAAGGACGATTCCGGTCAGCGATGAGGAGACAGCGGACCTGGACACGACTAAGGTCGCGCCCGTTCACACGGAAGCGACCATGGAGGTATCCGCTGTGGGGCCGACGCTGCGCTGGAGCAGTTTCGAGGATACTTTGCGGCAGCGGCGCGAGGAAGTGCTGCAATCGTCGATTGATAATGCGAAGACTGAAGACATGAAGCTGGAAGATGGAAGGTTGGAAGAGACGAAGAGATCTTCCGGCGGGACGTTGTCCGAACGGGAGCGACTCAAACGGCGGAAGGCCAGCTAGGCGAAAACTCGGCAAACGGTCAGCCCGCTCTCGTCGGGGGATGCGCGCAAAGTATTGCGAAAGCGAAGCGACGAAGAGCGGGCGATCTTTTAATATTTAACATTTGCGCTCGCGCGCATCTCGCGTCTAGCGTTGTGTGTTTTTGATTAGAAGCTGCTGCCGCCCGCGAATCATCCACTCGGCGACCAGTAGATTTGGAACCCACGACAACCAGGAAACCGTTATATAGGTGCGCGGAAAAGGCCAGTGCAGAACCGCGAGCATGACTGGCATGTAGATGCGAAGCGTGACCGCAGCGAGAGTGAGAGCGAAATTGCGGATCATCCACTGGCGGTGGGCTGCGATGTTTCCGAGCCGCGCCATGCGATAAGCCTGCAGACCGGTGAAGAACCACAACACCGCAAGAATGCCGAAACCGAAGTGAGTGGGCAGGCCTTGCAGTGAGACGGTGGCCATCCAGAGACCGGCGAGCGAGCCGAGCGCGACCTCCAG
>JBEKLB010000400.1:0-6244 GCA_050010415.1 Bryobacteraceae bacterium
GGCGGTGCTGCTCGCCGTCATCGTCAGTCTGTTGCTGCCGAAACAATACACCGCTACCGCCAGCATCATCATCGAGCCGCCCGGGGGCAGCGATGCGCGGCTCACCACAGCGGTAAGCGCAATGTACCTGGAGTCGCTCAAAACCTATGAGTTGTTCGGCAACAGTGAAACTTTGTTTGCGCGTGCCGCCGAAAAGTTCCACTTACGCCAGGGCCAGTCGCAGCCCTTGGAATCACTCCAGCATCGCGTACTGAAGGTTTCTAAGGTGAGGGACACCAAGGTCCTCGAAGTCAGCGCCAAGCTGGGCGACCCGAAGGTGGCTCAAGCGCTCGCGCAGTACATCGCCGAAGAGACCGTAAGCATGAGTCATCATGAAAGCCTGGCGTCGGACCACGACTTTGCCGATCTGGCGGATAAACAGGTATCGGAGGCGCAGCGCCGCCTGGCCGAAGCTCAGGGCGCCTGGAACGCGCTGGCGGCCCATGAACCAGTGGAATCGCTGCAGTCGGAAATCGACACGGATGTCCAACTGCGCGGCAAAGTGGAAGAAGAGTTGATCGCCGCGCAATCCGAAGCGGCCGAATACCAGCAGCAGTCGCAGGATGGATCTTTCGCGCGCGAACAATGGAGCGCTGCGCAGGCGCGCGCCGCTCTTCTCGAAAAACGTTCGCGTGAGTTGCAGCAAGCGATTCAGGACAAGAGCGCCACATTAGCGGCCCGAACCGCCAGGCGACAGGCGCTGGAAGCCGCGCTCAACGTAGAGCAGAAGGCTTATGAAACCGTCGCGGCCCGCTTGCTCGAATCCCGCGCTACGGCGGGCACGCACGCCGAGCAGCTGCGGATCATCGATGCCGGAACCGTCCCCGAGCGTCCCAGTTCGCCGAACATTTCGCTGAATGTGGCGGTAGCGCTCTTTGCGGCCTTGATCTTGTCCATCACCTGGCTGAGTTTCGCGTTCGTGTATGGCAGAAGGCCGGTTCGATATGAGAGGCCCCTGTCGCGCGAGATGCGTGCATGATCCTCGCGGCCGGATCTGGGAGCCGCAAACATATCGCCGCGGGCCTGAGCTTAGGCGCGTATGCCGCGGCACTGGCGGTGACGCCTGACCTTTCCTCGAAGGCCTTGTTGTGCGCGCCGCTGGTCGCGGTCCCGATTTTTTGGCGCCTGCTCCGCACGCCCACTGCGTGGCTCGCCCTGTTTCTGGGCTGCGCGCTCCTCACTCCGCCGCTGCCGATCCCTTGGGGAGATTCCGGCCCGCATATCGCGATGCTAATCGCCGGCCTGGGGCTGTTTATCGGTTTATTGCGCCTGGCCGAATGGCGCTTTCAGCCGGACGCACTGGCATTGGCGCTCATCGCACTCTGGACCATCTTCGCTTTCAGTGTGGCGATGGCGGCAGTAAATTCAGGCGTCGCGATTGCAGCGGCCAGCTTGGCGCGCGTGCTGTTGTTCGGAATCTCCATTTACATTTTCCTGTATGTTCGCGATGGTCCCGGCCGCCTGACCATACGCGCCACGTTGCGCGCTATCCGGTGGCTATTCTGGGCGGGCGTGCTTTCCGCCTTGTTCGCTTGCGTCGATTTCTATTTCCAGTTTTCGCCACCGGCGGGCTATGAGCAGCAGTTCGTTTGGCTCGAAAGCGGCGTGTATCGTCGCGCCCAAGGTTTCTTCTATGAAGCCAGCACGCTCGGTAATCTGTGCGCGTTCTTTCTGGAGATGATCGCCGTCGCGCTGTTTCTACCGAAGGGTGATTCCACCGAAACACCGCTGTCTCGCCTAGCCCTGTTCATCGGCGCGGCCCCGCTCGCAGCCGCCCTGGTTCTGTCGTTTTCAAGAGCCTCTCTCGTGAACCTGGCTGTGGCACTCGTAACGCTGGTTTGGCTGCGGCGCGATCGGATTCGATGGAGGCGCTTGCTGGCCGGCGTGGCTGTCTTTGGATTGGGAGGCGCCGCCATACTCTGGGCCGCATTTCCGGTGTTCGCCCAATTCGCGTGGATCCGCGTGGCCGCGGCATTCGAGTATTTTTCCGAGTCGCCCAACGCGGTGCTCTCCGGGCGCATCGACGCGTGGCAGACGCTAGCGAATTATCTGATCGCCAATCCCTGGCGTGCCGTCATCGGCGTCGGCTACAAGACCTTGCCTTACTCCGATTTCATCGGCGCCAAGGCGGTTGGCGACAACACGTATCTCACCCTGCTTGCCGAGACCGGAATTGCGGGACTGTGCGCAGTGATTGCGCTGAATATTGCGGTTCTCATCTACGCGTATCGCGCGGCGCGATCGCCCCATCCTGTTCGCTCCTTCACCGGCGCCTGGATGTTCTGCTTCTGGGCGGGACAATGTGTGCAAATGTTCTCGGCCGATCTGCTCACCTATTGGCGAGTTTTGCCGGTCTACTTCTTCGTGCTCGCTCTGGCGGTCCGTGCCCCCGCATGAGAATCCTGTTTCTCGATCAGTTCAGCGAATTAGGCGGCGGACAGCACGCACTTCTCGACACGGTGGATGCCGTGCGCGAGATCGGCTGGGAACCACGCGCAATGATCCCGGGCCGGGGCCCGCTCGTGGATGCGCTTCAATCGCGTGGTGTTCACGTGGAAGAGATCCCTTGTGGACCGTATCGCACCGGGCGCAAGACCGCAGCGGATTCGGTTCGTTTCGCGGTCGACCTTCGGCGGCAGGTCCGCAGGATCGGCAACTTGGTTGCGAGCACGCACATCGATCTGATCTACGTGAATGGTTCGAGATTGTTGCCTGCCGCGGCTCTCGCGGCGCGTGGCCAGGCGCCAGTGGTCTTCCACGTTCATAGTCACTTGCGCGGCGCCGCATTGCGGCTAGGCCGATGGGCCATTCGGCGCGCGGACGCCACACTCATCGGCTGCAGCAAATCCGTATTAACGCCGCTGCAGCGCAAGCAGCACGTAATTCCCAATGGCGTTCGCGACGCCGGTTATCGCGAGCGCGATTTCGATCGCCAGCGGAATTGGCGCATCGGGATGGTCGGCCGCATTTCGCCCGAGAAGGGGCAACTGGAATTTGTGAGCGCTGTCGCGATGCTAAAAGACAAATTTCCACAGGCCCGCTTTGTGATTTGCGGCGCGCGTCAGTTCGATGCGTCGAGGCACTACGTCGACGCGGTGGGCCTTCGAGCGCGCGGTCTGCCCGTGGGGTTTATCGGATGGCAGCAGGACGTGAGCCGTGTGTTACATGATTTGGACTTACTGGCAGTCCCGTCGCACCAGGAAGGCATGGGACGCATTGTGTTGGAAGCGTTCTCCGCCGGGGTGCCCGTGGTTGCATTTCCGGTGGGCGGAATTCCCGAAGCAGTAATCGACGGAGTAACCGGCTTCCTGACTAGCGGCTCCTCGGCGGAAGCGCTGGCCGCGCGCATCAGTGACGTGCTGACGCGTGACGCGGATTATGTGCGGCAGATCGTTCGGAACGCGCGCCAAGCCTGGGCCAGATCGTACACGCCAGGCGCGTATCAAGAGCGCATTACAAACTTGTTGCAGGCGCTGGCTTCAGACTTTCACCAGGCTTCACCACCAGCGCGCGCAACAAAAATGCCGCTGCAATCGAGATAGCCGCGCCCGCGGCCAGCACCGGCGGATATCCGAAGCGCGCCAGCATCCATCCGGCTACGGTTGCGGCGATGGCTTGTCCCGCGAACTGCACCAGAAAGTTGAGAGCCGACGCTGCATTGCGTTCTCCCACCGGCACGCTGTCCATCAACAAGGTGAACATCCCGGGTTCGCTCATATATTGAAACGCCATATAACCTGCGTAGGCTCCAGCCGCCCACATGGGACCGCCGGTGGCAGCCAATGCAATGAATCCGAGCGCGGTAGCCAATTCCATCCCCCAGATAGCGCGCACCGTACCGAATTTGCGCAAGAAGAACGGAGCGCAGAGAATCGCCACTACCTGCGCCAGTTGCGACGACGAGAACACAGTGCCGATCCGCTCGACAGGCATCCCCATGCGCGCCAGGAAAACGGTTGCAAATGGATTGAATACACCTGTGCCGAGGTTCCAGACCAAGATGGCGATCAGGAAGCGCAAAACAATCGGGCTGGGCCGATGCAAGTTGCGCTCGTTCAGCTGAGGAGCGGCGGTTATCTTCAAACGAGCGAGCGGCCAGAGTGAGAGCAGCACAATCGCGCATCCCATCAGCAGCGCTCCCCGATACGACGCGATTTCGGAAGAGGCCCAGTGCAGGCGCATAATCCAGCCCGGCAGTCGCGCGGCCGCCAAGCTGCCAAATATTCCGATCGCGATTCCGGCGGCGCAGACGAAACTGAATCCGCGCGCCCTGCTCTTCTCCGTGGTTACGGATGCAATCACCGGCGCCAATGCCACCGGCCACACCGAAAATGCCAGACCCGCGAGTGGCGCCAAAGCCAATAACGCCGGCCCGGATGTAACCAGCGCCCGCAACGCGGACAGCGCTGCCACTAGCGCGAACGACAGCATCAGTGTTCTTTTCATGCCGAAACGCCGGATCGCAAACACCGACAGGATGGAACCCGCGATGTTCGCTCCGGTCATGAGACCGGACATCAGCCCGAGGAAATTCTCGCGAAAACCGAGCTTCAGCAGGTAGAGATTGTAGAGGAAGAAGAAGACGAACATTCCGAAGTCGAAGAAGCCTTCGGAAGCCAAAAGCCGCCAGTATTCCGGCCCCAGCTCCAGCCCGGCGCCGAACCAGCGCACTCCGCTCCCTACCATTGGCGGCAGCGCTCGCGCATGATGCGAAAGCCGCGACGCAAGATATTTTAGATAGCTACCCCGGCTGCGCATGCGCATCCGCCACGTGATCTGGCTCTCTGGCACATGCGTGGCACCGAACGGTCCGGGCAACCGCTCGGGCAAAAGTCTGCGGCGAACCACAGCCGCGCGGTCGCGTCCCGATTGCACCAGGGCGCAATTCAGCCACAGTTCGTCCTTGTTCGGTCGAAAGAGCCCCTCAATGGGAGCCCATGCGTGCGTAGCCAGCCATCGCTTCACGTCCGCGGGCAACCCCTCCACTTCTTCCCGCGCGGTCTCGGGCAACCGGCACGCGAACCAGCTCTCGGCGAGAGAAAAACAAATTGTTTCCAGCGATCGCAAGGATGGATCGTGCAATTCGCTCCACACATCCCAGAACCTGGCATCGTCCGCGTGGCGATGTAGCAGTTGCGCCAGTTCGTAAACGTGAGAGAGACGAGTGTCGCCGCGCAGCAGATGCCGCAACGAATGCAATGCCGAATATCCGATTGCATCCGCCGGATGAAAGCTGTGAAATCGCAGTCCCTCGAGTTCCCTGCTCTGCCGTCGCTCCCAAAAACAATCCAGCCCTTTCGGCGCGAACCGTTCAGTGCGATGATCCCAGAGTTGAAAATGCAACTCAAGCGACAGCGGCATCTCGGGATCGAACGGATCGCCGCGCCAAACCCAGCCCGTCTTTCGGATCATGGCGGGCAAGTGATCGATGGGATGCCTGTCGTGTTCCCGGATCGGCTCATAACCCAATCCCGTCGCGATGTCCCACGCGCGCTCCACCTGATCGCGCGGAAAGAGCAAATCGAGATCGCCTTGCGAGCGGTGGCGTGGATCGGGAACGAACAGCGGGCAATGGCTGAAGCCCTTGAGAACCGCGTGATCCAGCCCTGCGCTCTCGAACGCAGATGCTGCCTCGCGATAGGCGGCCTGGGCACGGTTCCAACGCTCGGCGTTATTCGCCAGATTTTGATCGATGCGGCAGCGAACCGCGCCGGGCAAATGCTCGTTGCATTCCAAGCCCAGCGGCAGCGTCAATTGTGTACGGTCGCAAAAACCGAGCGCGCGCTCCCACGCGTCCTCGCTCAACCCCCGCAGAGCGTCGCGATCCGGCGACGTACATCGGAGCGCTTCCAGCACCGCCCTGGCATGGGCCGGTATGCGTGGAGCCGGCTTCGTCAAGAATCGAATCTCAAGGCGAATCGCATCCGCCGTGGATCGCCCGCGGAGAATGCCTTGCCGAAGAACGACTCATCGTCCAGACGAACCTTCTGATTCACATCCACAAAAACGGGCGACACGGTCACTGCCTGAAAACCATCGTATTGCGCGGTAACCGTGTACGCCCCGGGAAGAACGAAGGCCGTGAGAAATGGAGCAGAACGAGTCATGCCGGATCAGGCTCCGGAATCCACCAGACGTTCCAGCCGCGTCACCGCATCGTCCAGCTCGCCGTACTGCATTTCCCAAAGTGACGCGTTTAGCAAGC
>JBEKLB010000401.1:0-6228 GCA_050010415.1 Bryobacteraceae bacterium
TAGTTGACCTGGGATGCTCCATACCGTCCCTGATCCACGGAATAGGAAAGAGTGTTGACAGTCACTTCTGAGATCGAATTCAATCCCAGGACAAGGTTGGTGGAGAGGCCGCTATTGAGATTCGTCAGCGGGTCGTTCGTTTCCAGCCCGTCGACGATGTAGCCGTTGGAGAGCGCCGGCAGTCCGTTGAATTCCACGTTGCCATATCCGTTTGTGCCGCCAACGAAATCGTTGCCGCTGCCGGCTGTGTTGATGAGTGCTCCGGGCGAAAACTGCAGCGGATAGGTGAGGTCACCGCCTGGATTCGGAAGGTCCTCCAGCGCCGAAGTATTCAGAGTTGTGGATGTGTTTGCGTTCTCCGGGTTGATAAGTGGAGCCTCGCTATTCACCTCAACTGTCTCATTTGATCGGGCCACTCTAAGCGTGAAATCCACTGTTTGCTTCTGGCCTAGGCCCGAAATGACATTGTCATTTTGCTGCGGCTCGAAGCCCTGCGCTTCCGCCTTGACCGAGTAGGTCCCAGGCTTTAATTGGGGGAAGTTGAACCGGCCAGCGTCATCGGTCTTCGCGCTACGCCTCAGTCCAGTCTCAAGGTTGGTGATCGACACTGTCACACCCGGCACGACCGCGTTGGTTGTATCCCGAACTTGGCCGACGATGGCACTCGTGGTTTCGCCTTGTGCCACTGCTCGAGAAGGAGGCAGAGATGCTACAACCGCGAAAATGAGCACCAGCCGATGGACGTTCGTCATATCGTCAGACTCATTTTGCTTCCCTCACAGGTCACGAAGAGTACCCACATTCAACTTCGGCCTGATTAACCGGTGATTATCTCCCATAGTTAACCATAGTTAATATAAATAGGCAAGCGAACGAGGAGAGGGCAGGAAATAATGCAACACTTCACATTGGCTGGGAGCTTATTGCGGGCGAGTAACGGGCAATCCGGCAACCGCTGTACCAGCGCGCGAATCATTTCAAATGAAGGACTGCCGGAACCGATCACGATGGATGCGCGAAATTCGATGGTGGGGATCTCTGAGCTTCGCAGGATGTCTGCAACCTCGTGACGACTGTGCAAATGAACAGAGAGCGATTGGTCCTCGTTTCCCCAATATCCTGAATAGTTCGACTCCCGCCGCACCGCGTTCATCGAAAGCTATGCCGAATCCAACTTCTCTTCTGCGCTCCAGTGAATCACGCCTGGCTCCCCTTTCAAATATTTTGCGAACGGTCTTCTCGCTGAGGAACCCGTTGTGCACCGACCAGATGCACTTGGCGGAGCGCGAGCTATCAGCGTTCATCGCTGCGGTGGCGGAGTTGTTTGGTGCAGACCAGGCAAGAATGTCGGTAGAGAGAGCCGGGACACCATCGTTCGACTGCAGAAAACGGAATATCTTTTTCTTCGGCGAATGCCACGCCTTAGGCCCCGGAAATTGCCTTCCGCAGTTGCACTAGAAAAAACTCCCTCTGAAAGCCTCGTGACGCTGGCATGCCGTTCAACAGAGGGGTCCGTCGCGATATAGGGGTAGGAGAACGGACCGGACTCCACGCTACGACGGAGCGTACGAAGACTTTGCGCTGAACGACGGCGAAAGGTACCAGGACTGTATAAAACTGACCAGAATTGTGAAACCGAGGCGAATATTATTGCATGCATTGAGGTTCTCCTAGGCTTTCTGACCTGTTCGGTCTATGAATAGCCAAGTGGCTAGCTCGTCAGTTCAGTCTGTCGGAGGCAGCGTTATTGCGGCTCTCCGGGATGCGACGCGTTCGCGCCACGCCCAGTTGGGAGCTAGTCCCGCCATGTCGCGACTGTTCGATGCGGCATACACTATCCCTGAATATCGATCGCATCTCGGTCGCTTACTGGGGCTTTTCGAGCCTCTGGAACGTGCCGTGGCTTGCGCCGCCGATCCGGCAGATCCAATTCGCACCCTCGACAGGTCAGGCGCTTTGCGCGAGGATCTGGCTATCATGGGCGCAACCGAAAGCGAAACTGACGCGCTGGAGCGGTGCCGCTGGCTTCCCCCGATTGAACCTGCCGGTTTATACGGATATGCCTATGTGATCCTTGGCTCGATGATGGGCGGAAAAATCATCGTCAAACGGTTGCGGACCGTTCTGGGGCCGGCCGCCAGCTTTCATTTTTACGGCGACGGGAGTGGACGCTCCGAAGCGCTCTGGAGCTCGTTTCGCTTGGACCTGGAAGAACGTGGAAAAGACAACGTAGACGCGATCTGCGCGACAGCGGTGGAAATATTTGATGCCTACGCAACTTGGTTGTCAGAGCCACACCGCCGCGTTGGTAACAGCTGATGGATCTCCTCGCAGAACCCATCAACCCCGTTCCCAATCTCGCTGAGTGCGCCCGGGAACCAATTCAAATCATCGGGCACATCCAGCCGCACGGGCTGTTATTCGCACTCTCGGAGCCCGATCTGATCATTCGGCAAGTCAGCATCAACGTCTCTACTTTGCTTGAGGTCTCTCCGGAGACATTGTTGGGATGTTCGATTGAGAGTGTGTTGGGACCACAGCAGTTCGACACGTTTCGGTCTCAAGTGTTAAACGAACCGTTTTCGGCGAAACTTTTTCGCATCCCGGCAAATGGTCGGGCGATCGAGATGCATTGCATCGCCCATCGTCACGACGGCGTGCTGATCGTGGAACTCGATCTCGCGCGCGGAACACATTCGCTTGAACCGCTAAAACTCGATTCTCACATCCAAATTCCATTGGGACGAATGGAACGAGCGACCGACACGCTGGAACTGTTCCGGCTGGCAGCGGAGGAGATCCGGCGACTGAGTGGGTTCGACCGTGTCATGGTCTATCGCTTCGATGAGAGCTGGAACGGCGAAGTAATCGCCGAGGCCGTGGGCGCCGCCTTACCGATCTTGTACCTGGGTTCGCGCTTCCCCGAAAGTGACATTCCAGCCCAGGCCCGACAGCTCTTTCTAATGAATCCCTCGCGGTCAATCGCGGATGTCGCCGCAAAACCGGTACCCATCATTCCCGAGATTGGGCCGTTGACAGGAAAGCCCTTGGACATGACGCGATCTTGTTTGCGGAGCGCGGCACCGATTCACCTCAGGTATTTGCGCAATATGGCAGTGCAGTCGTCGATGACTCTGTCGATTGTCGTCAACCGCCAGCTTTGGGGCCTAATGGCATGTCACAGCACCGGGCCACACCGCTTGGACCAGTCGACCCGCTCGGTCTGCGAACTAATGGTTCAGATTTTCGCGTCCCAGGTGGCTCTGCGGACCGACAACTTCGCTTTGCAGGCTCGGCTGACCTCGCGCAAAGCGCTCGAACAATATATGACCAGTGTTGAAGCGTCAGAATCACTGGCCCGGAACGGGCATTTTCAAGGCACCGAACTCCTCGATTTGCTCGGCGCAGACGGCCTGGTTTCACGTGTGGACGGAGTCGTATCGTATCGAGGAGCGACCGTGACTGAGGAGTTGCTGCTTCCGGTCATCGCCAGGTTGCAGAGCATGTCAGCACGAGGCATCGCGAGTTCCAACATGCTCGGAGCGCTCGACCCCGGCGCCAAATCGTACGCAGTTGTGGCAAGTGGAGCGCTATACATCGGACTCACAGAAGGGACCGGCGATTATCTTTTGCTGTTACGCGGAGAGCTCGTAGAGACGCTGGTTTGGGCCGGCAATCCCGATAAGGCGGCCAGCCTCGATGAGTCCGGCCGGTTGCGCCCGCGCGCCTCGTTCGCAGCCTGGAAGGAGACCGTGCGCGGGCACAGCCTGCCCTGGAGTGATCTTGAGTTGGAAAATGCGTCCTTCGTGCGCGAGCAACTGCTGCGGTTGCAAGAGTCGGAAAAGTTGCGCAAATCGGAAGAGCACATTCGCTACCTGGCAGAGTTCGATGCGTTAACGGGATTACTCAATCGACATGCCATCAGCGGCAAACTGGAGCAATCTGTAAAGCAAGCGGAATCGGATCATTCTCAGATTGTTGTCCTGTTCATCGATCTTGATCACTTCAAGCCTATCAATGATCGCTACGGTCATGCAGCGGGAGATCGAATCCTCAAGATCACCGCTAAGCGGATGCAACACCAGGTGCGCTCCGAAGACTGCGTTGGCCGGTTAGGTGGCGACGAATTTATCATCATCCTGCCCGGACTGAGCCTGGACACGAACGTGTTGAAGGTTGTAGAGCGCATTCTGCGAACGGTCGAAGAGCCGATCGAAATCGAGGGAGGAGCTCGTGTGAATGTGACGGCCAGCATCGGACTCAGCCGGTATCCCGTCGACGGCACCAGCAGTGAGGCCCTGATTAGCCGCTCGGATATGGCGATGTATCGTGTGAAAGGCAGCGGTGGCAATGCATTCGACTTGTCCCGGGCAGACGACGCCGAGGACAAAGAAAATACCACTGGCTAACTGATTAGGAATGTAACTTGGAGCTAACCGTACCGTCTCAGTAGTTCAATCAGAGTCCCGCCGTGCGATTTTCGGAGTGAACCCAACCAAGGACGCAGTCGTCACCGCGAAAGCCACGGGCTCGGGAGTGACTTTCGTGATTAAGTCGATCAGGTCGATTCAATTCGATGCGCGATCGGGAGACGGATTGAACGAACCCTTCCAACGTCTCGTCGTGATATTCGATGCCAGCCGTGCGAACTGTGGCTCGACGATCGCACTGCTAGGATCGTCGTCGGGGCGGTTCAAGTCTTCGATCGAAGCGATAAAAGGCGAAGCAATCACTGAACTCGCGGCAGCTAAGAGCGGTCTGCCTGTCATCAGCGTAACCTCCCGCCGCCTCCACCATATTTATCCTAATTTATTGCCACTGTCTTGCAAGATTTGCGGCGGTCCCTCGCCGCGCTCAAGGCGTTCGTTACTAACACCCAAGGTTGAAGCTGCCTCTCAAGCGGCGTACGCCTCTCTACCAGCAATGTCCAACCTAGACTTTGGTATTAATTGATACGTTCGTCTAATGGATTCGTCGTCGCGCTTCTGCCAATCTTACCCTGAACACTCACCCCCGCTCTGGCATCGAAAGGGAAACCAAATGGGCAGCACAAATGGAGAGAAAGAGACCACGCGCGTGACCGCGCCGGTCGCAGCCAACACCCCTGGATCGAGCACGCTTAGTGTGAACGTCTTTACCGCCCCGGGAAAGACTATGGTCGGCGAGCGGCCAAAGCCCTTCGGCGAAGCATTCGGCTTTGACCCGATCACTTCGACTTTGATCTTCGGCGCGTACGACGCGGTGCTGGTGGACGCAATGGGGACCGTGGCTGAGGCCGAGGCTCTCGCCGCTTGGATCGCTCTGCACAACCGCAACCTCGAGACCATCTATATAACGCACGCCCATTTCGACCACTTCTACGGTCTGAGCATTCTGCTCGACCGTTTCCCGGGCGCTCGAGCGATAGCAACGCCGGAGGCGGTGAACGCCATGCAGATGTCTTTCGCCCCCACTGTGGAGCGGTTGGCCCGCCGTATGTTTCCCGGGCAAGTGGCCACCAGGCTGGTTCCACCGGAGCCCTATGAGCGCGAAACGTTCACTCTCGAGGGCCAGGAATTGCGCATCATCAAGCAGGGCCGCACCGATAGTCCGGATTCAACGTCCCTATATGTCCCATCGATCGGCTTGGTCGTCGCCGGCGACGTTGTATACAATCAATGCCGCATGTACGTCGGCGACACCACCCCTGAGAGCCGGAAGAATTGGATCGCGGCTCTAGACCGGTTAGCAGCGCTCAATCCAACGATAGTTGTCGCCGGTCACAAGAAGCCGGGCGCGCCCGACTCTCCCTCGACCATCCAAGACACCAAGCGTTACCTCGAGGACTTCGATCGGCTGCAGAAAACCTCCACATCCGAGCAAGACCTGTTCGATCAGATGACGGAGCTGTACCCGAATTGGGTAGCCAACCAGTCGTGGCTGATGTTCGGATTCCCGCAGCCATAACCTGGGATCTGATGGACTCGCCAATATCGGAAACAACCTCAATTTCAAAAAGGAGAACAAAATGACAACAAAAGGAAAAGTCTTGGTGCTGGTATCGAGCGGTCGCGGTTTGCCCTTGAAAGATGGCAAGGTTTATAAGGGCGCTGGCTACTACCTCAATGAGCTGACGGTTCCGGTTCGCGCCCTGATGAAGGAGGGCTACGAAATCACCTTCGCCACCCCCAAAGGCAACACGCCGCAAGTGGATGTGCATTCAGAGGTCCCCGATTTCTTCGGCGGGGA
>JBEKLB010000402.1:0-6210 GCA_050010415.1 Bryobacteraceae bacterium
GGTCGGATTCAGAAGCAGCGAACTTTGCCCGTCGGTATTGAAGGCTGCCACCGCGGCCGTGTAGCCGGCTGGCGCAGGTGGCGGCGTCACAATCAATATGGTGCTGAACTGCGCCTGGATGGTGGCCGGCACACCGTCAAAAAGGACTTGCGTGCTGGGCGTGAATTGTTCACCCGAAATCGCCAGATTCCCGTTCCCGCTCGCCGCCGGTCCCAGTGCGCTGATCAGCGGTGGAGGCGCGTCCACTACCGAGAATCCCGAGGGAAGCACGTACAGATTTCCGGAAGTGCTAAACAGCAGATGCTCAGGCCCCGTTCGGGGTAAAGTCGGCAATACATCCACCGCGATGTAGTCTTGGTTGGGTGGCGGGTAAGCTCTCAGATTGTTGACTTGCGCGGCCGTGCCGAGCATGCCGACGTTCAGGCCCGGAGTGGGAACCGTGGCGCCCGTCGTAGTGTTCACCGTCTCTACCAGGCCGGAACCCACCGCGGCGATGGTTGATTTTTCCCCATACACGATCGGCGCTCCGATGATGTAGCTGCCGGTGCCAGTGTTGTATCCATACGTTCGCACCGAAGCCACTCCGGATGAACCCGCTGCGTTGACATTGAAATTGATCGCCGACGGGTATGCGGCGCCGGCCGTTACTTCGATCACTTGAGCCTGGGTGTAATCCAACGTGCCGGGATAAAACTCGGTCGCGAACCCGGTGTCGGGCGTATGATACGTCCCCGACGAATCGAGCGGCAGCCAGACGTTATCCGGAGTGCTTTCGCCTTCCTGCGGCGGCGGCAGGGGATGCACGTAGACGTAATATTCCTGCCCCGGTGGAATGCCGTTGAGCTGATAGGTGCCATCCGGGTTGGTGAGCGTCGCGATGGCCGGATTGCTGGGCGAGATCGCAACCACCGATGCCAGGTTCAAGCCCGTGCCATTCAGGCTGACCGTGCCCGAGATGCTGCCTACCGTCGACAGGTAGTTGCCGGCCGGATAGAGCAGGGAAATGCCCGCGATGTCGTCCGCGCCCAGAGGATTCGCCTTGGAAGACGCACTGGTGGGCAGCGTGGACATGACGCTCGACGTCAACGTATGCTGCAAGCCCATGGTGTGACCCAATTCATGCACCAGCGTGATGAAAAACTCCTCGCTGTAGCTCGGTCCGTTGAAGATGGTCAGGTCCGTCGGCAGGTGCAGCAACGAAAGGTAAATGGGAAGGAAGGTGCCGCTCGAGCCGTTGGTCAGGCCGCCCACCTCCGTCAAGGTGGTAAATGCCAGCAAACCCGGCGGAATGTCGTCTGAGAATTCAATTTGAATCCCGGGCGCGGATTCCGTGGTTCCCGGATTGTAGAACCCACCATAAGCCAGCCGTAAGCTGGATGTACTCACGCCGTTCCAGACATTGGCCGCCGCGTTCATCTCGCTCACGATGGCCGGCAGGCTGTCGCCCGGGTACATCTTGGTCGGCCCGCTACCAGAAACAAAGAAGGGAACCGTGTTGTTGTTGAGCGTGTTCAGATCGAACCGCGCGACGATCGGAGTGAAAGGCGGCGTGGTGCTCGCGAAGTAAGTGAAGTAGTAATACGCCGAGCTGGTGTTGACTAGTAAAAAGCTTCCGGCTAGCATCGCCGCCAGACGAATGGTGCAACGCTTCGTCATTGCCCGCTGCCTCCGAACAGCACGGCTTGAATCGCACTGACCAACTGCGCGAGCGTCATTTGAAGATTGGTGTCCGGGACGAACTGTCCGCTCGAGTTCAGCATGGGCGATGTCGCCGCGCCGCGTGAAACGATCAACTGGCCCTGAGCGTTGGTACTGACGTTGAATAATCCTTGCGAAAGCCCGATCACTTGCGTCAATCCGCTCTTGCTGGTCCACAGAAAGAGGACGCAATCCTGGCCAACCGCCAGCGTCGGCGCTCCAGCCACCAACTGCCGCGTTCCATTCAGCATGCCGCCCGGAACGGCAACGTCAATCGATGGCCCGGGCGCTCCCTTGAACGCCGTCGTCACCGACAATTGATAATGCGTATAGATCAGCGATCCGCGCATTGCCGCCGAAGTGGCTGGCTGAACGGTGCCGCGAACGATCATGGTCGACTTCGTAACCATGTCATTCAGGCTGAGCCGCTGGAGAGTGGAGCCCGGAAGAGAGATCAGGCAACCCATTGCAGCGGCCAGGATGATCAGTCTGCGCATCATTAGTAAGCTATCCAATAAGCAACTGCCCGTCCAATTTCAGAACGCTGAAAACAAGAGGGTTCCAGGCCTGCTCTGGCCCGCTGTGTATACCTTCGACACAACTCCTGCCGAATATTAGCTCGGCTGGGCGGCCGCTATTTCAGCCCACGGACGATCAGCAGCGGCACCTTCAATTTATGACGGACGGCATTAATTGTAGTCCCGAATACAATGTCTTTCAAGCCCTTATGCCCGTGGGCGCCCATCACCACCAGGTCCGGCTTCAGCTCTTCGGCGTATCGAACAATCTCCTTGGTGGGAGTGCGGGCATGCCGCACCACCATCTCCACCGGGATCTGCTGGCTCTCCAGATCCCGAACAATCTGCTGTAGATATTGGTCGCCGGCTTCCACCTCGGCGGTCGAAGAAAGCGGCCCGTAGAGCTGGCTGGTTACGCCTTCTTCCACGTGCAGCAGGTAAAGCTTGGCATTTTGCTGCTTGGCCATGGCGGCGGCGTGAGCAATGGCATCGCGGTCGCGGCTGGTATGGTCGAGCGGAACCAGGATCTTCTGATAGCTAGGCCTGGGCAGGTTTTCGGCAATGGCAACTTCGGGCAGTTCGATGGAAGCGCGGCCCAGTTCGCGCGCCCAGCGCGGCAGAATCGGGTGAAACGTCACCCAGAGCAGCAAAAAGGCGAGTCCCGTGAGAATTGGAACCAGCGCCAGTTCCAGAAGACCGCGCCAACCCATGGCATCGTTCAGCCAGTCCCGGATCGAGATCGTGGCTAGCCATACGTTCAAAACCACGATCAGCGCCGCTGTCAGCCAGGCCAGCACCTGCACCCAGACGCGATTGGCCAGCGCTCCCATGCGCTGTTTATCGTTCGTGAAATGGATGAGAGGGATCACCGCAAATGGCAATTGCATACTCAGAATAACCTGGCTTAAAAGCAACAATTTGAAGGTTCCATTCTCACCTGCCAGATAAACTGTAAATGCGGCCGGAATGATGGCCAGCGTGCGGGTCATCAGCCTGCGCAGCCAGGGACGCATGCGGATGTTGAGGAACCCTTCCATCACAATCTGACCCGCCATGGTGCCCGTTAAAGTTGAGGATTGTCCTGAGCAAAGCAGCGCCACCCCAAAGAAAACACTGGCAAATGTAGTTCCGAGCAACGGCGTCAACAGCTGGCTGGCTTGCTGGATTTCGGTGACAATAATGCCCCGGCGAAAGAACACCATGGCGGCCAATACTAAGATGGCTGCGTTCACCAGGAGCGCGCCGTTGAGGGCAATGCTCGAGTCCACCAGATTGAAGCGGCACGCGGTACGTTTCTCCTGCTCGCTCTTGCCGATACGCCGTGTTTGTACCAGTGCCGAATGAAGGTACATGTTGTGCGGCATCACGGTAGCGCCCAGGATACTGATCGCGATATAGAGGTTCCGAGCCGAAAGATGCGGCACGATCCCGCGCGCCACATCGGAGAAAACCGGCGTTCCGGCCCAGAAGATTTCGATGGCAAAACACACCGCGATCATGGCGATCAGCGACAGCACAAACGCCTCAATCACTCGGATCCCGAGGCGCGTGAACCACAGCAATAACAGCGTGTCCGCCGCCGTGAGCAGCACGCCGGTCAGCAGTGGAATATGGAACAGCAGGTTCAAGGCAATGGCCGCGCCCAGCACTTCCGCCAAATCGCAGGCGGCGATCGCGATCTCGCACAACACCCAGAGCGCATAGGACACAGCGCGCGGGTAGGTTTCACGGCAAGCCTGGGCCAGGTCGCGTTGGCTGACGATTCCCAGCCGCGCGCTCAGCGTCTGCAGCAGAATCGCCATCAGGTTGGATAGCACCAGCACCCAAAGCAGCTGATAGCCGAATCGCGCTCCGCCTTCCAGATCCGTGGCCCAGTTGCCCGGATCCATATAGCCCACGCTCACTAGATAGGCCGGCCCCGCGAACGCCAGCATCCGCCGCCACAGCGCCGGTTGCGCCGTCGGGACGCTGGAATGCACCTCGGGCAGGGAACTATTGACTGTGGTTGATGCCTGCAATTTAACTATAGTTTACTCGACTTGCCGTGGCGAGACAAGACGCATTTGTGGCGCCTCCTGCGTGCAGCGTCCGAAAATCGTGCCGAGTGCCCACTCAGGAGCGATACAACCCTGAGACCGGGGATTCTCTGAATATGACGGATATTCCTAGTGAGCACCGCATAGCCCTGCTCGAGGGCTGCAGCGGCGATCATCAGGTCGTTAAACGGCAGCACGTTTCCTTTAGCCGCTTCCTGGCCTTCGATCTGACCCACGAGCCACGCCGTGCGATTAGTCGCGGGATGAACCGGAACCAGGTTGACTATCTCTTCGATATATTCACGGCGGCGCTGGCTAGCCTCAGGTGTCTTCGCGCGGTAGACCCCATGCAGGAGTTCGGCCACGCTCACCGGGGACAGGCCGAGATCCACCGGTCCGTGCCTGAGTAAGATCGCTTCGATAGATGCCGCGACTGTCTGCCGGTTGCGCTCGGCGCCGATCACAGCGCTGGAGTCCCGCACTAATCCCAGGAGGGGGGATTCCATGGTTGCTGGTGAGCCGCAATGATCTCTTCGAGATCTTTGCCAAAGTCCTCATCGAGCATAACGGTCGAATTTCGCTGCTTGGCTTCGGCAAGAACGTCGGCGATAGGCCGTCCGCTACGATGGGGCGACCTTATGACAGCCACCGGCCGATGATCCTCCCGCTCCACGATCACTTCGCTGCCTTGTTGAACCTTCTCCAGCACGGCGTGCAGGTCGCGGGCGAGTTCGGCCTCCGTGATTCGCACCGTCGTCATGCTTTGATAATAGCGTAACGCGTCCCCATGCTTATGAAAATTCCTGCGCGGCAGCCTGGTAATACCGTTACTCAAAATAAATTATCGATCTTTCCGTATGTCGAGGTTGTGATACGATTCAGCAACCAAGCAGGGCAACGCGAAGAATGAAGACCACGCTCAAACTAGCTGCGTTTCTGGCTTTGGATCTCATGGCGCTGATTGCCATAGGTAACGCCGCTCGGGCTCAGACCACTCCAACCACGCCCACCTTCTTCGCCAGTCGGGAATATCCGATAGGGAGTCAGTTTATCCAGGTAGCAGATACCAACGGCGATGGAATCCCCGATCTGATCGCCTTGAGCTGTCAGACGATCACGGTGCAGTTCGGCAATGGCGATGGCACCTTCCGCCCGGGACCGACCACGAAAGTAGCCGCGTGCTTGGGATCGGCTTTTGTAGCCTCCGATCTCAACGGCGACGGAAACATCGATTTGGCGATAAGCAACGGGAACGGAATCGTCATATCCATGGGCAACGGAGATGGGACGTTTCAACCTGGCGTAAACTATCCGATCAACGACACTGTGGTCGGCTATTTAGTGGTCGGCGACTTCAACAGCGACGGTGTTTTGGACATCGTGGCCACAGGCAACACAGGTGTTTGGTTCCTGGCAGGGAACGGCGGTGGCACCTTCGACGCTGCGGTACTCGCCGTTACTCTTTCAGGCTCGTTTGATATCGCTGCTGCAGATTTCAACCAGGACGGCAAACTCGATCTTGCGGTGACTCGGCTAGGCAGCGGCAATGAGGGAGCTGGCTTTGCGGTCCTCCTCGGCAACGGCAATGGAACTTTCCAAACCCCTCAGCTTTTTAGCAAACCCAACCACCCCTTGGCGATTGCGGTGGGTAGCCTAACGAAGGGCGGACCGCCGAGTATTGCGCTCAACGGTTCAGTAGCTGAGGGTGCTTATCTTTATTTCGGCAACGGAGCCGGTGGATTCACAGGGCCTAAGGTGGTCAGTCTCTCCGGCGGTGCGTACCAGGCCCTGGCGATAGGCGACGTGAACGGTGATGGCAGGCCTGATCTTGTTTCTGGCGACGGCTATGTGGCCTATGGGGAGGGCAACGGCAACTTCAGCGCGCCTGTAAGTTACCCTGTGGACCACTACCTCGAAACCACCGGCATTGTATTGGCCGACCTTAGAAACAACGGCCT
>JBEKLB010000403.1:0-6206 GCA_050010415.1 Bryobacteraceae bacterium
CAAACGGCGCTCCAGGCGACGCCCAAAATTCCGAACACATAAAAGGACGCTCGCCATCCATAATGCACCTGGATGGGCACCACCAGCAAAGGAGCAAACGCGCCGCCCAACTGGCCGGCCATCAGGGTGATTCCGAGCGCCCGTCCGCGCTCCTGTACGGGAAACCAACGAGCCACCACAACCGACGCGTTCGGATAGGCGCCCGCTTCGCCCGCACCGAAAAAGAAGCGCGTCACCAGGAGCGGATAATAGCCGGTAACCAGACCGGTGAGCGAGGTGAACGCGGACCACCAGAGCACGATGCGCGTGAGCACGCGGCGCGGTCCAATGCGATCGCCCAGCGCGCCGCTCGGGATTTCGAACGCGGCGTAGGAGAGCGTGAAGATGCCGGTGACCCATCCCCAGGCTACGGGACCAATGTGGAGAGCCTCCTGCATGCGCGGACCAGCCACCGAGATGCAAACGCGGTCCAGATACGTGATGACTAACAGCAGGGACAACAGGCCCAGCACCCGATTACGGTACTTCGTTGGTTGCCCCTCCGGAAAGACAGGCTCTAAGTTAACACAGCCCTCCATTTGCAAAGCGGCTGGCTGTGCGGCAGGATGGTAGTCAACCCTCCGATTTGTACCCATGAGTAAGAAGGTTGCGAAAACTCGACCGAAAGGGCCGCCCTCGTCCGGACTCTTTCTGCTTCTCAAGCCCTATCGATTGCTGGTGGCCATGCTGGTGGCGTTGACCATCGTAGGGAACGGCTTGAACCTGGTGGTGCCGAAGCTGATCTCGCACGCCATCGACGCGTACACCCGGGGGAGTTTCGTTCTCAACACGGTCATCTGGCAGTTCGTAGTGGTGGCCTCTGCGGTGTTTATTCTTTCCTACGCGCAAAGCGCAGTGCAGATCTGGGCTTCCGAGCGAGTGGCCAGGGATCTGCGAACGCGCCTGGCGGCGAAGATCTCCGTGCAATCGTTCGCGGCGGTAGAGGCCTTCACTCCGGCCAAACTCCTGACGAATCTTACATCGGACGTGGATGCGGTGAAGGTGTTCGTATCGCAAGCCATCGCCTCTATCATTTCGTCTCTGCTGCTGATCTTCGGGGCCAGCATCTTATTGCTTTCGATCAACTGGCGGCTGGCGCTTGCCATCCTGGGCGTTGTGCCGTTCATCTTTATTACGTTTCAATTGGTGCTGCGCAAGGTCCGCAGCCTTTTCAAGAAGGCGCAGGAAGCCATCGACTGGCTGAACCGCGTAATCAATGAGAGCATTCTGGGAGCTGCCCTCATCCGCCTGCTCAACACGCAGCAGATGGAATGCCAGAAGTTCCTTCAAGCCAACGCCGAAGCGCGAGACATCGGTCTAAGCATTCTGCGGTTGTTCGCCAGCTTGATCCCATCCATCACTCTGGCGACAAATATTGCCACCGTCATCATCCTGCTGCTGGGCGGTCATTACGTGATTGCCGGCAGCATGAGCCTGGGCGATTTCACGGCGTTCAATTCGTACCTCGCGATCCTTATCTTTCCGATCATTCTCATCGGATTCATGGGCAACGTGATCGCGCAGTCATCCGCTTCTTACGCGCGGATTGGCGCCATACTAAACAGCCCCGAAGAGGAGAAACGCGGGCGAATCGTTACCGATTTGCGAGGCCAGGTAGCCATGACCGACGTCTCTCTTTCCTTCGGACAGAAGCTGGTGCTGAAGAATGTTTCGTTCAGCATACCGTCGGGAACCCGAACAGCGATCATCGGGCCCACCGCCGCCGGCAAAACGCAATTACTTTATCTGCTGATCGGACTGTTGAAACCTACCTCGGGCGTTGTCAGTTATGATGGAGAGCCGATCGATGAATATGACAAGGAAGCGCTGCACCACCGGGTAGGCTTTGTCTTCCAGGACAGCGTGATTTTCAATTTGACGCTGCGGGAAAACATCGCCTTCAGCACCACCGTCGGAGAGCAGGATATTGCCAAATCCATCACCACCGCGGAACTCGACGATTTCGTCGCCGCGCTGCCCGCAGGACTCGAGACGGTGGTCTCGGAGCGAGGGACCAGCCTGTCGGGAGGACAAAAGCAACGGGTGATGCTGGCGCGCGCGCTGGCGCTGAATCCACAGGTGCTGCTGCTCGATGACTTTACAGCTCGCGTGGACGCGACCACAGAAAAAGCAATTCTCGACAACGTACACCGGAACTATCCCGGCATTACGCTGGTCTCGGTGACGCAGAAGATCGCGTCGGTGGTGGATTACGATCAGATCATCCTTTTGATGGAGGGCGAGGTGCTCGCTACCGGAACGCACCAGGAACTGATGGACACCTCGCCTGAATATGTCCAACTCTACGATTCCCAGCGGAGCACGAGCCATTATGAAGTACAAGCTTGACACCCAGGAGCGTACCGGGCCCAAGCGGTCTCTACGGGAATCGGGCAAAAAGTTTCTTCCGCTGTTCGCCGCCGAGAAGGGAGCGTTCAGTGCGGCGATGGTGGCCATTGTGCTCAGCTCGCTCGCTACGCTGGTAGCGCCGGTCCTGATTATTCGGATCATCAATACCGACCTGCAGCTGAAGAATTTTCACGGACTGCTGATTTCGTCACTGGCCGTTTTTGCGATCTATGTCGCGGGCGCGGTTGCGAGCTACGTGCAAGTGATCACCATGGGAGGCGTCGGCAGAAGAGTCCTGTTTCACTTGCGAAACGCGCTCTTTCTGAAACTTCAGGATCTCCCCGTGGCCTTCTTCAATGAGAACAAGGCCGGCGACCTGATTTCGCGATTGAACAACGATACCGACAAGCTGAATATGTTCGTCGGCCAGGCGCTGATGCAGTTCATGGGCAGCGTCTTCCTCATTACGGGCGCGGCCATCTTCCTGGTTAGCTTGAGCATTAAACTTGGCTTGGCGGCCTTATTTCCGGCCTTCTGCGTGGTGCTCTTTACGCGAGGGACTTCGGCCTGGATCAAGCGAAAGAATCTGGTCAGCCTGCAGGCGCTGGGCGGGATGAGCTCGGAAGTGCAGGAGAGCCTGAACAATTTTAAAGTGATCGTTGCGTTTAACCGAGTGGATTACTTTCGATGGAAATTCAATTTTTCGAACGAACGAAACTATAAGGCGTCTGTATCGGCCGGGATGGCGAACAACATCTTCATGCCCTTGTATGGCCTGGCCCACCACATGGCGACGCTCATTGTGATCGGCTATGGAATCTCGCTGATCGAGGCCGGACAAGCTACGGTGGGGTTGCTGATCGGCTTTCTGTTTTACGTGAACAACCTGTACGGTCCCATGCGGCAGTTGGCCACGGTGTGGTCGTCGTTCCAGCTTGCGATGGCCGCTCTGGATCGCATCTCCGAGGTCCTGGCGCTGGAATCGAATATGCCGGTCGTCGACGCATTGGCCACCAAGGCCGAGGCCGTCCTCTCCTTCCGCCAGGTGCGGTTTCAGTATCCGGATGGAAAAGAAGTTCTGCGCGACGTCAGTTTCGAAATGGAAAAGGGCAAGGCCTACGCCCTGGTGGGGCCGACGGGCGGCGGCAAAACCACTACGGCCAACCTGATGGCGCGTCTCTACGATCCGACCGAGGGATCCATCCTGCTCAACGGGCGCGACATCCGATCGTACACCGCGGATGAACGCACCCAGAAAATCGGTTTCATCCTGCAGGATCCGTTTTTATTCAGCGGAACGGTGCGGGACAACATCGTATATGGGAACGAGCCATACAAGAATCATTCGAGCCAGCAGATGGCCGCGGTTCTGGAGGAAGCTAACCTTTCCACACTCGTTTCACGCTTCTCCGAGGGTCTCGATACGGTGGTCACAACCAGCGGGAACAGTATCAGCCTGGGCCAGAAACAACTGATCGCGTTTATGCGCGCCGCGCTGAGAAAACCAGAGCTGCTGATCCTGGACGAAGCGACGGCCAACATCGATACGGTGACCGAAGAACTGCTGCAGGAGATTCTGCTCAAACTACCGGCCACCACTACCAGGGTGGTGATCGCGCACCGTTTGAATACCATCGACAACGTCGACCAGATCTTCTTCGTGAACTCGGGAGGCATCACGCTGGCCGGCTCCATGGAACACGCGGTAGACATGTTGTTGCACGAGAAACGCGCCAGCTAACGCTCAGTCAACTCCTTTCGCGAGGAAGGTGGATGCGGCACGTAATCTTTTTTAAATTTGGCTTGCGTGGCGTCGCGATCCACCACCGCTTGTTTAAATTTGGCCTGGAGCGATTGCCGATCGAGGCGGGCGCCAAGCAAATATACGCTGTCGATCTGGCGCGTGTTGCGAATGTCGTCCAGGGGATTGGCGTTCAGCACGATAAAATCGGCGCGCTTGCCCTGGGCGAGGGTCCCGGTGTCCTGGATGCGTAGCACTGCGGTGGGGCGGGATGTGGATGCGATGATGGCGTCCGCCGGCGAGAGCCCCAGCCGGACGTACATTCCGATTTCATGGTGCTCCGCGAAGCCGTACGCATACTTTGCGGAAACTCCCGCGTCAGAGCCCAGAACGATGCGAGCGCCGGCTGCGATGTATTTTGGGAAATTGTATTTGAGGTTCTCTTCGCGCTGAGCAAACTGCGCACTGGGCGGCGCCGAACAGGGGCTGGAGGGCAGCCAGGTCTTCCCTGCCCGGATATCGGCGGCCACGCTGTCCGGCATAGACTGTTCGATGAATGGATTCGCGCCATCGCAAAGCTCGGAGCGATCGCCCAGGCCCATCACCGGCGCCCAATAAGGGTGGTGCGCCTTGAGTATCGCGAGGAACTCGTCGTCGAGCTTTTCAGCTACCAAGGTGTGCACCAACACGTCGACTCCGGCCTGCACCACGCCCTTTTGGTCTCCGAGGTTCGTAGCATGAGCATGCACCAGCATGCCGTGCTTGTGCGCCTCCGCGATCAGCGCGGTGTAAACTTCCGGGGGCATTTTCTGCATGCCCCCGCGGTTGTTGTCTCGATTGTCGACCCAGAATTTCAGCTCCCTGATTTTAAGGGCGGCAATTTTCCGGACGGCCGCGATGGCTTGCTCCGGGGTTGAGACCTCATAGACCGCGTGTAACGGCGTGGTGCCCTGGATCAACAGCGCATCCGGACCGCCTCCCGGCGGCGCCATGCCTGCCGCGAAAAAGAAACGCGCGGCAGGTGGAAATTTGCCGGCCAGCTGATCCTGCTGCAATTTGATCGCAAAAGCGGTGGGCTGCTCGCCCATCGACAGGACGGCGCCGATGCCATAAAACGCCTCGCGCTCCAGTTGGTCAAGCATGTTCTCCGGCGTGTGGTTCTCCACGCTCCAGCTCACAAATCCCTCGTATCCCATGTGGACGTGGATGTTGTTCATGGCGGGCATGACTGTCTTGCCGGTGAGATCGACGTGAGCGGCTCCCGACGGCGCCTGAATAGACCCCTTCTGTCCGATCGCGGCAATGTGTCCATTCTTGACGATGAATGCTCCGTTTTCAATGGGAGCGCTCGAATCACCAATGATCAGACGGGCGCCTTCATAGATGACCGGGTTCGACTGCGAAAGAGCCGGAATCGATCCGATGATCACCACAAGTAACGCGGTCACAAGGCGGGTCTGCATTTCGGTACGACCTCCTTCTCATAAGTATTAGGCACATTTAACCTCGGCGTACAGGCAAAAGCTTTAGCTGCAACCGAACCGATCGATGTCATGATGTTTTGCGTTCGGAGGAACATGGAAATCTTAAACTATCGGCGAGGCATCCAAACCGCGCGGCGATGCACTGGCGCGCTGGCTTTACTGTGCTGTGTTTCCGTGGGAACTGTTCTGGGCTCTTCACTCACCATCGGTTCCGACAACGCCTCCAGCGCGTTTCCGTTTGGCGGCCCATTTTATGGAAACACCGGCACCGAGTATCAGGAGGCGTATTCCGGCAGCGATTTCACAGGTCCGGTTTCGATCACGGGAATCGACTTTTTCCTGGCCAATGGCTTCAGCGGAAGCCTGTACGGCGGCACCTATACGTTGAGCCTTTCGGTCATCAGTTCCGATATCGGCAGCCTCAGCAGTACGGACCTGGCCAGCAATGTCGGCTCCGACGATACGGTATTTGAGAGCGTCGCCTTGTCCGGCGCGGCGCCAAATATGTTGACCTTTACGGGCGCTCCGTTTCTCTATAACCCGTCGGAAGGCAATCTGCTGCTCGACATCTCGATCGCGGGAGGAAGCGGCGG
>JBEKLB010000404.1:0-6187 GCA_050010415.1 Bryobacteraceae bacterium
GAATTTGCGTAGCGATGCAGGCTGTCCCTGAGAAAGTGTTTAAGCCGCTTATGCGCGGCCGCCGAGCCGCCGGGAAACGGACCGGAAGACTTAGACACCGCGTACTGTCGTCGCTCCCCGCGAAACTTGTGCCGCACGCGCAGCGCGGGCATCGGTCGTAGATATTGAGGGAGCAGTTTTTGAATCTTGGGGCGAATGGTATACGCCGCGTACTCGCGTTTATCGAAACGGGACATCGGCACGATGCAGCTCGAATCGACGGCATAGTAAGGAATGTCGAGCTTCGATGCCACTTTGGAGTTGAACACGCGCGCAGGCCACAGGGGATAGTGGTCCGTCACCACCGCCGCCGCGTCTTTGGCCAGGCGATAAAGAACGTCGTTCGGATCGCTGCGCGTCTGGCGATGATAGAAAATGTAGCCGATTCCGAGCCGCTCCAGTTCCCTTCGCGTGTCGCAAACGCCGTCCAAAACGAATTGGTCCAAACGATCGCTCGCGTAGGGATAATCGAAGGTTAGCCCTTCATAGAAGAGCACCGGAAGCCCGGCCCGGTTCGCCAGCTCCACGGCGTGCGCCAGTCCATGATTCCAAGTCGCGCGGCGGTTTACCTGCGCCCAGTAAAGAACGCACTTCGCGCTATCGCGGAACGGCGCGGCATTCAGCAGTTGGACCCTGGCATCGGTATTCTCGATAATGAAGTCTGTTGCCATGAGGGCGGTTAATCGAGCGAAATTACTGTGGGGCTACCTGCGCCGGAAGACGGCGCTGAACGCGCTTCCCGTCGAATACATCGTCGAGACCACGGCGAAGTGCAACCTGTATTGTCCCATGTGCCCACGCGAAACTCATAAGCAGCCCAAGGCGGACATGGCGGACGAGATTTTCGAGCGGCTGGTGCGCGAGTCGGGCCAGAGCGCCGAACACATGATGCTGATCGGCCTGGGCGAGCCGCTCATGGATCGCAAGATTTTCGAGCGGATCGAATACTGCGAGCGCCACAACATTTCCACGCTGCTGTCGACCAACGGCACCTTTTTCGACGAGAAGACTTGCGCGCGATTGCTAGACACGCCGCTGGAGCACATCACTCTGAGTTTCGACGGCGCCACCAAAGATTCCTTCGAGTACTATCGCAAAGGCGCGAATTTCGAGAAGGTGCGCGACAATTTCCTGCGGTTCGCGCGCATGAAACACGAGCGCAAAGCCAAGGTACAAGTGGTGGTCCAGATGGTGCGCATGGAGCGCAACGCGGGCGAGGTGGACGATTTCGTTCGCTTCTGGAAAGATGTACCGGGCGTGGATCAAGTGCGCATCAAGGAGGACGAAACCAACGTTCTGCAGCCGGAGGCGCGGCATGCGGCGGAGGATTGGAAACATCCATGCCACTATTTGTGGCGCGGCCCGATGTATGTGAAGCAGAATGGCGACGTGTATCCGTGCTGCCAGAGCTACACGCTGGACGGCGGCCCGGTGGGAAATATCGGGACCCAGAGCCTGCCCCAGATTTGGAATTCCGACGCCATGCAGCGTATGCGAGAGCTGCATGTCTCGGGACGGGCGGGTGAAATCGATGTGTGCGCCCGCTGCTGCGCGACAATCCCAAGCGGAGCGCTGGTGGCGGGAAGCCTGCTGCTGCACGGACGCACCGTACGAAAGCTCCTGCCGTGGGTGGAACGGCTGGTGTATTTCTCAAAACTGCCGCGATCGTTACTGACGCCGCCCAAGAAAAACGCGAGCGAAAGTGAACTGGTGCAGATCGACGGAGCGCGCAAGTAGCGGCAACGTCACTGCTTCTCGAAGACCAGCTTTATATCCAAGTCGCCCTGCGGCTTAGAGACGTGCGCCGTATCCGTGAGGGTCTTGCCGTCATCTCCGAGCGTAATTCTGTCTTTGATGACAACGTCGGTACCTTGTATCGACGCTTTGGAATTGATCTGCAAGGCGTCGCAATCCCAGGTGAGGGCGCCCTTCGATGGTCAGGGATGGTTCGGCGTGGGTGACTTTGTGAGTTTACTGGCAGGCGCCGGGATGGGCCCGAAGTCACTCTGGGCGGCATTTAGTTTCCAGTCGCCGGAGAAATTGGGTTTGTCGGCAGCCATGGCGAGCCCGGCCACCGCGGTAATCAGGAGAACAACTTTCGATAGTGACTTCATGGGAGCTCCTTCACGTATGACACATTATTGGAAGTCAAAACACAATCTATTCGTAGCGCAGGGCGATGCCGGGGTCGACGTGGGTGGCGCGGCGTGCGGGGATCCAGCAAGCCAACAGCGCGATTGCGGAGAGACAGAGGGCCACCGTAACGTAGGTGAGAGGATCGCTCGGGCTGACGTCGAGCAAGAATCGGGTCATCACGCGGGTCAAGGCCAAGGCCGCAACGACTCCCACTAACAGGCCGATAAGCACCATGCCCAAGCCTTGCCTCAGGACCAAGCGCAGGACATCACGCTCGGTTCCTCCCAGTGCCATGCGGATTCCAATCTCGCGCGTGCGCTGAGCTGCGGCGAACGATACCACGCCATAGACGCCGAGCACGGCCAGGAACAATCCCAAGCCTCCGATGCCAGCGGCAAAGTAGGCTCCGATCTGGAAGATTTGCATGCCGTTGGCCCCGTCAACGGCCTTCTGCATCGGGGCGGCATCGATGATGGGAAGATCGGGGGCCAGCCGGCGGATTTCATTGCGGACGGGTGCGATCAGCGTCTCCGGTGCTATCGCTGACCGCAACTGCAAGGTCTGCATCGAAATGAAATTCTGCGCCAGGGGTACATAAAAGAAAGCGGTGGGATCTTCGAAGATGGTCGCGTATTTACCGTTTGCCACCAGACCCACCACCTGCATGGTCTGGGCCGGCGCGGAAAGCGGTTTTAAGGTGAACCATTTTCCGATAGGATCCTCGTGCGGCCAGTAGGTTTCAGCCATGACCTGGTTCACAACCGCGACCCGCGGAGCCTTCTCGTTGTCCGACTCAGTGAAAGAGCGGCCCCTGAGGAGGGAAACTCGCATGGTATTGAGGTAATCGGAATCGACGTTGTTGAAGAACACGGTGGGCGCCTGTTGACCCGGTGCGATCGGATGACCTTGGATGGAGACGCTGCCCGCATTCACGATATTCAGGTTTCCCATCGGCACTCCAAACGCCAGACTGGCGGATTGGACGCCGGGAAATTGGCGCACGCGGGCTTCGAGTTGGCGATAGAAGTCACGCTGCTGTTTTTCGTCGTAGCCGATCTGATGCGGGTCCATGGTGACATTCAGCACATGGCTGGGATCGAAGCCAAGATGGACATTCCCGGCGTGCTGAAGACTGCGAACCAGAAGCCCGGCGATCACCAACAGCACAAGAGAACCGGCCACCTGAGCTGCAACCAGGAAGTTGCGGAACCGATGGCGGCCAGAGCCGGTGGTATCGCTCCTGCCGCCCTCCTGCAAAACCCCATGGAGGTCGGTGCGAGAGGCTCCCCAGGCGGGCCAAAGTCCGATGACGATTCCGCTGCAGAGCGTGGCGCCGAATGCATAGGCGAAAACATGCCAGTCAAAGCTCAAATCCAGGTGCACCGGCAAATTGGCGCTGATGAACTTGGAAACGTCTCCGGGATTGAGCCAGTTGCCGACAATGATTCCGCCTACGCCGCCGAGAAGTCCCAATAAGAGGCTTTCGGTGAGCAATTGGCGAATCAAGCGGCCGCGGCTGGCGCCCAACGCG
Source organism: Bryobacteraceae bacterium (assembly GCA_050010415.1). Taxonomy (GTDB): domain Bacteria; phylum Acidobacteriota; class Terriglobia; order Bryobacterales; family Bryobacteraceae; genus Palsa-89. The sequence continues at coordinate 3,707 of JBEKLB010000404.1, forward strand.
GCTCGCAGGGCCATTTCGCGGCGCCGCAACGTGGCGCGCGCCAAAAGAACGTTCGCGACATTCATACATGCCAGCAGCAATACCAGCGCAGCCAGAATCATGAAGAAGCCAGCCATAACGGCAACCACGTTGTCGCCTAGCGGTTGCGGGCGGGCTAACTGCTCGCGATAGACGCGCACGGTGATGTTCTTGTCGCTGGCGGGATATTGTTTCGCCAGGCGCTCGGCAATTACGTTCACGGACGCCTGCGCTTTGGCGAAGCTCACGCCTGGTTTTAATCGGGCCATCACCCGCATGACCCTGGCATCGCGCGTCTGCATCAAGCCGGCGAAGTCCTCGTCTAGAGCGCCGCCGCTGCTCAGAGGAAGATAGCCATCCAATTCCACGATCGAAAGGGTTCCAAGAAACTGCTTGGGAACCACCCCGACGATCATGGCCGGCTTGCCATTCAGGCGAACCTGCTTTCCAACTACATGGGGATCGCCCCGAAATCGCTTCTGCCAATAGGCATATCCGAGCACCAGGGACGCGGCCTTCCCGGGCTGATTCTCTTCGTCCGGCAAAATCAGGCGGCCGAGCAGCGGCTGGACGTTCAGCGCTGTAAAGTAATTTCCGGTCACGTACGTGGCGAACAACTGGTCGGCTTTGCCGTCCGCGCTCAAGCCAGGCAGCACTGGCATGAAGCCAAACAGATCGGCGAAAGGCGCGGTTTGCGCACGGAAATCGAGAAAATCGGGATGGGAGAAGGAAAAGAGCAAAGGGGAACTGCCCTTCTGCTGCGCGGCTAAGAAGGCGATCTGTTCCGGGTGCGGAACCGGCAGGGGACGGAGGAGGTAACCGTTCACGACGCTGAAAATGACTGCATTCGCTTGCAATGCCCAGAGCGAGCGTAGCCGCGACGATGGCCGTTAGCCCAGGCGTCTTTGCGAGCATTCTGCAGCCGTAGTGGATGTCCTGTGCCAGCATTCGCATGATTGGTCCTAGTATGGCAAGAGCGGGCAAGATGGCTGCCAAGGGGAACCGTAGCATCTAAAAGGGAATACGGGCTTACCTGGGCAGGCGGACCTGTTCAGGGGCGGGAAAGCACGTCCCATGAGCGGACGGCTACCAGGATTCGGCCAGACGCACAAACGTACGCAGACCCACGCCCGTCGCGCCTTTCGCCATGTACGGTTTCGCATCGTCCAGCCAGGCCGTGCCCGCAATGTCCAGGTGAATCCAGGGCGTTTCGTCGACAAAATCGCGAATGAACCAGGCCGCCGTGATGGAACCTCCGGAGCGGCCGCCGATGTTGTGGAGATCGGCGAAAGAGCTCTTCAGCAGCTCTTTGTATTCTTCGTCCATGGGCAACTGCCAGGTTTTTTCGCCCTCCGCCTTGGCGGCGGCCAGCAGCTTTTGGAGAAAGGCCTCGTTGTTGGTGAATGCGCCGACGTTGACGCTGCCGAGCGCCACTACAATCGCACCCGTCAATGTTGCGGCGTCCACCAGATGAGTGCAGCCCAGGCGCTGGGCATAGGTGAGCGCGTCGATGAGAATGAGGCGGCCTTCGGCGTCGGTGTTCAAAACTTCCACGGTTTTTCCAGACAAAGATGTGACGATGTCGCCAGGCCGCTGGGCCTTGCTGCCGGGCATATTTTCGACGGTGGGTACCAGCGCGGTCACGGGGATGGATGGTTTGACTTGCGCGATGGCGCGCATGGCGCCGAGCACGGCCGCGCCACCGGCCATGTCGTAGCGCATCTTCTCCATGCCTTCCGACGGCTTGATGGAGATGCCCCCGGTGTCGAACGTAACGCCCTTCCCGACGAGACCGAGATGATCCTTCGATGACGAGGCTTTTGCGGGCTTGTACCGGATGACGATGAGCGCGGGCGGCTCGGCGCTGCCTTGCGCAACGCCAAGCAAAGCGCCCATACCGAGCTGGCGCATGCGATCCTGATCCAGAATTTCGCACTCTAGGCCGAATTCCTTGGCCATCTGGCTGGCGCGTTCGGCGAGCAGGGTGGGAGTTAAGACATTGGCGGGTTCGTTGGCGAGGTCGCGGCTGAAATTTTGCGCTTCGGCGAGGATGCGCCCGCGATCCACCGCGGATTGCGATCCACCGAGAACCGCGAAGGAATCGACGCGCTTTTCGTTCTTCTTCGGATCGGTTTTATAACGGTCGTTTTCTACATCGGCGAGAACCGCACCCTCCACCGCGGACGCCACAAAATCGTCGGAGCGTTGAGCCTCATCAAGAGCCAGCGTGATGGTGTGAATGCCCTTGGATTTCAGTGCGCGGACCACGGCGCCGGTGAGTTTGCGAAGTTCGGCGGCATCGAATTTCTCGCTCTTGCCGCCGCCGGCCAGCACTAAGCGCTTGGCCTTCAGACCGGCCGGGCGATGCAGGATCGCGATCTCGAGCGCCTTTCCGCTGAACTCGCCAGAATCATACAGCTCTTTGGTTTGGTCGGCTGCGGCAGCCGCGGGCGCCGCACCTTC
>JBEKLB010000405.1:0-6178 GCA_050010415.1 Bryobacteraceae bacterium
TTGGGAAGGCCCAGCGGATTGGCAGCCGTCTTCACCATGAGCGGCGGCACCGCACTGATCAGCGCCGCTTTGCTGACCCGGCTTTCGCCATGCCGAGCCAAATAGCGCGTCACCTCGCCGCCCCCGGTGGAATGGCCAACATGGATGGCATTTTTCAGGTCGAGATGCGCAGTGAGAGCTGCCAGGTCGTCGGCATAATGGTCCATATCGTGGCCATCCGCGGTCTGGGTCGACCGGCCGTGCCCACGGCGATCATGGGCGATCACCCTATAGCCGCGATGCAAGAAGAACAACATCTGGTTGTCCCAATCGTCCGCGCTAAGCGGCCAACCGTGGCTGAAAACTACAGGCTGTCCTTTACCCCAGTCCTTGTAGTAGATCTCTGTACCGTCTTTCGTCGTGATAGTGGGCATGAAATTTAGCAAATCTCCGCTATCAAGCTTGGGGCATCGCGGAGAGGAATACGTCACCAGATGGAGTGAACCTTTACTACCACGAAGGATTGCGCAAGAAATACCCAATCTTGGGTAGCCACAAGTATCATGTATCTCGGCGCTGTTCCCGTCCATCCGTTCACAAACTTCCGCCCGCTCATTCTATTTCCCCTTCAACAAACTATGCCGGCCCGTCCCTGAGCCGCGTCCGCGCCCGTGTTAATCCGGTGACCGAGATGTACAAATGGCAACCGCGGCCCTTGCCCAAGCATCGGATCCGGCCCAACGCTGGCTAGCCCGCCGAAGCGCGTGCCCCCGGCCCTACGCAGCAAAAACAGGCTCGCCAGCGCGCCGCACTCCGTTTCGCGCGCGCTCCTCATACGCCATCAGCGCAAAGGACTTCCCTGGGACCCCGAGGTTTTTTCAAGCGAAGCTGGCTTCGTTTTTTCAAAAGAAAGAGTCGAGCGCCACGCACGACACCGCATCCGTCTGAACCCGGCCTATTACGCCCCCACACCCCGCCGCAGGCGTCCAACGGCAAAAACATTGCCTCCACTGGCGTATAATGATCCCGCCGGAGACAACCCATCATGCATTTCGCCCGCGCGAAGTTCGCGAAGGTCTTGCGCCGGACCGCGTATCCAGTGGCAGTCGCTGTCCTCGGCCTGATCCTTTTTTCGCGCGTCGCGCGAACGGGTGACGACGCAAACGCGATTCCAGTGCGGCTGATCGTCGTCAATTCAGCCGAAGATGCGCAGGCTATTCTGGATCGCCTGAAGGCGGGCGCCGACTTCGCGGTCCTCGCGCGGGAACAGTCCGTGGATCCGACCTCAACCGACGGGGGCTTCCTGGGGAAAATCGACCCCACTTCGCTGCGCAGCGAATTGAGAGATGGGCTGCGCGCATTACAACCTGGGCAGCTTTCGAAGATCGTCAAATTACCATCCAGTTACGCGATTCTGCAGGTGTTGACGGAAGCAGAGGCCGCGGATCTGGGGAAGGCCGACCGCGCTCTGCAGGCCGCTATCAGGAAAGAAGGAACCATAAGGCTGGCCCCCCTGGTGGGCGGACAGGACGAGGCGATGTCGCGCTTGTTCCAGCACGCCATGCCGGAGGCCTGGAGCCAGGACTTGCGTGCCGTCTGCAATGCCTACCATCAGTCGCCGTTAGTGCTGATGAAGGAGCTGGACGCGCTGGTGGACCCTGCGAACAAAGCCAGCCCGCTGAACTCCAAGTCCGCAAAGCCGAACGACCTGCTGGATGTTTACATGACCAGGGGACAGCTCTACGCTTACCGGGGCGATATGGCCCACGCTCTCGCCGAGTGGGAGATCGCTTATCGCATCGCCCAGACGGATGTTCCGCGCGGTGTGCCGCTCATGGAAGAAGTGCTCGGGATCGGTTACCTGCACAAATCCGAAATGGACAACGACGTTTATCGCCATCCGGGTGAGCGCTGCATTTTTCCCATTCGTCCCGATCTCCATTACACCCAAACCGCCGCCTCGGCGAAAGCCATTGAGTATTTCACGAAATACCTCGACCGTAAGCCCGATGATCTCGAAGTGAAATGGCTGTTGAACCTGGTTTACATGACGCTCGGGAAACACCCCTCCGGCGTTCCGCCAAAATACCTGCTGCCTCTCGCGTCTTTCGGATCGGGCGAAAGCATCGGACGCTTCACCGATGTGGCTCCCCAGGCTGGACTGAATCTGTTTGCCATGGCTTCGGGCGTGGTGGTCGACGATTTCGAGAATAACGGCCTGTTCGACGTTGTTACATCCACCTACGATGCCTGCGATCCGATGCACTATTTCCACAACAACGGAGACGGGACTTTCACCGACCAGGCCGCTAAGGCCGGCCTCAGCGACCAGTTGGGCGTCGCTCTGAACCTGGTGCAAACCGACTACAACAACGATGGATGCACCGACCTTCTGGTTTTGCGCGGTGCATGGCAACCGAGCAACGTGGCGCAGCGCAAATCGCTGCTTCGCAACAATTGCGACGGCACCTTCACGGATGTTACGCAGGCGAGCGGTCTCGGGAAACCGACCAATACCCAGACGGCAGTGTGGGCCGATATCAACAACGACGGTTTTCTCGATCTTTTCGTGGGCAACGAGACCGGGCCCAGCCAGCTCTTCCTCAACAAAGGCGACGGAACCTTCGCCGACATTTCCCATTCCGCGGGTATCGACCGGAGCGCCTTTACAAAGGGCGTCGCGGCAGCCGATTACGACAACGACGGCTACGTGGATTTCTACGTTTCCAACCAAAATGGCGCTAACTTCCTGTACCACAACAATCACAACGGGACGTTTACCGAAATCGCCAGCCAGGCCGGCGTGCCGGGTGTCGGAAGGGGGTTCGCAGCGTGGTTTTTCGATTACGACAACGATGGCTGGCCGGATTTGTTCGTAACCAGCTATTACGCATCCATCGAGGAAAACATCGCGACTTACCTGGGGCTTCCTCAGAAAGCCGGGACGATGAAGCTCTACCGGAACCTGGGAAACGGGACTTTTGAGGACGTGACCAAACAGACCGGACTGGACAAGGTCTTCATGCCCATGGGCGCAAACTTCGGCGATGTGGACAACGATGGTTATCTGGATATGTATCTCGGCACGGGAAATCCTTCGTATGCCTCAGTGCTCCCGAATGTGTTGCTCCGGAACAAGGAGGGCAAATCCTTTGTGGACGTCACGGCTTCTTCGGGAACGGGCGAATTGCACAAAGGACACGGTGTCGCCTTTGCGGACATCGATCATGATGGCGATGAAGACATCATCACTTCCATCGGCGGCGCCACGCTCGGGGACAGCCATGCTTTCCGTCTGTTCGAAAATCCCGGCAATGGCAATGACTGGATGAATCTGAAGCTGGTGGGCGTGAAAGCCAACCGGGCCGCCATCGGAGCCCGGATCAAAGTGACCGTGAAAGATCAGGCCGGTGCCGTTCGCTCCATCTATCGCACCGTCTCGAGCGGTGGGTCCTTCGGCGCATCGCCGCTGGAACAGCATATTGGGTTGGGGAAAGCGGCGCAGAGTGTGAGCATCGAAATATTATGGCCCGGTGGCAGCAGGACGCCGCAGACGTTCACCAACGTGGGCAAGAACCAGTTTCTGGAGATCAAGGAGTTTGCCACAGAATACACGAAACTGGAGCGTCGCCGGGTCCGCCTGGGTGGTGTGAAGTGATGCGCGAAGTGAGTTCCCTCCGGGAGGCAAAGTGAGTATGACACGCGCGCTGTTATTGGCCCTCGTTGCATTTTGTTCCGTGAGCAATGTCTCGACTGCCGCGGCGGCGCGCTACGCCGTTACCGGGCTGATCCTGAGCATAGACAAGCCGCATCGGACTTTCAGCGCATCCTGTACGGAAATCCCTGGCTACATGAAAGCCATGGTGATGCCGATCACGGTACGCGAGCCAAAAGCCCTCGATGGCCTGAAACCCAGCATGTTTGTGGACTTCACGCTGGTGGTGGAAAAGGATCGTTCCTATGCCGAGAACGTTCGCGTTCACGAGTACGAAAACCTGGCGCAGGAACCGCTGCTGGTTCGCCGCCTGGAAATGCTGGCCAGGCTCGACAAAACGAATCCTCCGCCGGCGCCGGTTGCTATCGGGGCGCCGGTGCCGGATTTCACGCTCACCGATCAGACCGGGCAGCGGGTGAGTCTTTCAAGCTTCACTGGCAAGGTGGTGGCAGTCACATTCATTTACACCACCTGTCCCCTCCCCGATTTTTGTTTCCGGCTGTCCAACAATTTCGGACGCCTCCAGAAGCGCTTCGCGGGACGGATGGGCAGCGATCTGGTGTTGCTGAGCATCAGTTTCGATCCGGTTCACGATACGCCTGAGGTTCTGGCGAAGTACGCGAGCATCTGGAAAGCCGATGCGAATTCGTGGCATTTTTTGACGGGAACGCCCGCTGAGGTCAAGGTGGTGTGCCGTCGTTTTGGCTTGAACTTCTGGCCGGATGAGGGGACTTTGGCGCATTCTCTGCACACGCTTGTTTTAGACCGCGAGGGCAAACTGGCGGCAAACTTCGAGGGCAACCAGTTCAGCGCCGAGCAGCTGGGCGATTTTGTGGAGACAACGCTCGGCCACGTCAGGTAATTTTGGCGCTGAGGTCATCAATGCTAAAATGGGTTGTAGCGGAGGGGTGCGAGAGTGGTTGAATCGGGCGGTCTCGAAAACCGTTGAACCTTTGCGGGTTCCGTGAGTTCGAATCTCACCTCCTCCGCCAGACGCTTCTTTGTCCTGTCCTCGCCTAACGGTCTGTGCTTCTACCTAATGTTGAGTAACGTTAGCTGCTGTGCCAGCCACAAAGGCAATGATTTGCTTAGTATCATCTGGATCCATTAACTCATGGTATCGGCCGTCCGCCATGAAGAGAGTCAATCCCCCATTGCTGTTTTCAATGACCTGCATTACTTGATCGAGATTGAGGTAGCCGTGGCCTTTGGTTTTGAAGAAGTTCACAGGACAAGATATAGCATATCTGTGCGATACCGCCGCCGCGATTATATACTGGAGCGCGTGGATCCGTCCGCGGAGGGAGAAACCGATGGGGAAATGGAACGTGACAGCCGTTGCAGCCTGCTGCCTGATGGCGCTGGCGCCTGCGCACGCGCAAGAAAAGAAGGCCGCCAATTTGACTGCGCCGAGCTTGACTGCCATGGATTACATCGAGATCCAGCAGTTGGTCTATAAGTACGGTCAGGATATCGATACCTGTACGAACAACGGATACGATTACGCCGACCTCTACACCACCGACGGCGTGTTCATCGACAAGTATTCCGAAGACGGGTTCAAGAAGGGCGGAGTGCAGCGGGCAAAAGGTCGCGACGAACTGGCTGCGGCTTCCTGGGGCGGATCGAAAGGTTGCAAGGACATGCCCTGGAATGGCTGGACGCATTTGATGGGTGACCTGGTGATCACGCCGGCGGCCGAAGGCGCAACCGGCCGCTGCTATTTGATCATGCTGGGAGAGAAGGGGCCGGGCAGCGTCAATCGCGATGGCGGCTACGAAGACGTCTACGTCAAGACCCCCAAGGGCTGGCGAATCAAATCGCGCAAACACGTTCGAAGCAAAGAGTGGAGCAACCCTCTCTTGCAGACTGCGGATCGCAACTAGCCGATCGAACTAATAATGACGCGATTCACACTGTGCATTCTGGCGCTCGGTGGCTTGCTGACCGCCCAGCCGCCGGCCGAGCGCCCATTCCGGATTATCCAGCTGGATCCCGCCCTCGGTGACATCCTCTCGCCGGACGCGAAGCTCGAAACATTGGGCGATCATTTTGGTTTGACCGAAGGTCCCGTCTGGGTGCAGCACGGCAACGACGGATATCTTTTGTTCAGCGACAACGCGGGCAATAAGATTTACAAATGGTCGCCGCACGCGCCGCTTTCCGTATTCCTGCAAAAGAGCGGATATACCGGGAACGACGTGATGAACGCCGGCGCGCAGACCGTTTCGGGCGGCGGCGTCGCCATCTTGCTCATCGGATCGAATGGATTGACGCTCGATGCACAAGGCCGCCTGATCATCACCGCCATGACGGATCGTGCGGTTACGCGCTTGGAGTCCGATGGAAAGCGTACGTTATTGGCCGATCGCTATCAAGGGAAGCGGTTCAACGGCCCGAACGACATCGTGGGCAAATCCGATGGCGCCATCTATTTCACCGACACGATTTGGGGAATGCGCGGCGCGGACAAAAGTCCGGACC
>JBEKLB010000406.1:0-6130 GCA_050010415.1 Bryobacteraceae bacterium
AGCCGGCGACAGATTCAGAGCCGAGGCGGTCTCCTCGTAGGTCATGCCTCCGAAGAACAGCATCTCAATCACCTGGCCTTTACGCGCATCCTGAGCTTCCAGGCGGCGCAGCACGTCGTCCAGTTCCACCACTGCATCGGGCGCGTCCCGGCCCACCATGAAAGCTTCATCGAGGGGAACCTTCTCGGCGCCGCTTCCCCGCTTCTGCCGATGGTTGGCCCGGGCGTGGTCTACCAGGATGCGGCGCATCACGCGCGCCGCCACGGCATAGAAATGCACGCGGTCCTCAAAGGCGACGTCGGAAGCCACCAGCCGGACATAAGCCTCATGTACCAGCGCAGTCGCCGCCAGCGTGTGCCCGGGCCGCTCGGCGTACAAGCAGTTGGACGCCAGCTTTCGCAATTGATCGTAGACCAATGGGATCAATTCGTCGAACGCCTCTTTTTGGCCGGCGCTCAAGTCGTGAAGCAGCCGCGTGATCAATTCCTTTTGCGGCAACAAGCGCGATCCTCCTCCCCTCCGGCGAGCCGGACCTATCGGCTGGGTTTCTCCGCCCCGGCAAAAACATGTTCGCCGCGCGTGAGGGAATCCCCGCTGAAATAGCGCTCTACGTGTTGGGTGGACATGAAAAACAAGACGCCACCACAACTTCTAAAGTATAAACTTCGCAAAACAGAAAGGAAACTCCAATGAACTTCTCACGCCTCGTCGCGAACATCCCAGCCAATGGGAACCGCAAGACAATTTCTCCCGCATGCTGGGTGGCCAAGGCCGTACAAGCGGCCCTCAGCCTCAGCCTGCTGGCACTCCCTCCGGCGTCCTTGTACGCCCAAAGCCCGTTCCTTCCACCGCCGCCCGCCACAGTCTCCACCGTGCCCTCCAACGGCGATGTGAACCCGTACGGCGTAGCTTTCGTTCCGCCCAGGTTCGCGTTTGGTGGGACCATCCAGCCCGGCGATATCCTGGTCTCGAACTTCAACAACAGCGCCAACCTGCAAGGCACCGGCACAACCATCGTCAGCGTCACTCCTAGCGGCAAGACAGGGCTTTTCTATCAGGGCAAGACTGGGCTCGGTTTGACGGCCGCCCTGGGAGTAGTACGGACAGGCTTCGTATTCGTCGGCAACATGCCCACCTCCGACGGCACTTCCGCAACGGCCAAGCCAGGCTCGATTCTGGTGTTGAACGATCGCGGAATTTTGCTGGGCTACCTGGGCGGCCAATCCACCGTGAACGGACCCTGGGGCATGGCCATCAACGATCATGGTCAGCAAGTGCAGATCTTCGTTTCCAACGTATTGAATGGGACCGTGGTCCGTTTCGACCTGTTTATCACCGAACAGACCGGCACCATCACGACCATCGACACCGTGGTGCTCGCGAGCGGCCTGCCCCATCGCCCGGATCCGGCGGCCCTGGAGCTAGGGCCATCCGGCCTGGCCTACGACGAGCGCAACGACATCCTCTACGTGGCCGATTCAGCCGACGACACCATCCGGGCCATCAATTTCGCGGGCTCGCTGACCTCGGCTGGAAGCAACACGGTGATCTACCAGGACAACACTCACCTGCATGGACCTCTGGACCTGGTGCTGGCTCCCAACGGACACCTGCTGGTGGCCAATAGTGACGGCAACAACGTGGATCCCAACCAGCCCAGCGAGATCGTCGAGTTCAACACTGGCGGCGAGTTCGTCACCCAGTTCTCCGTCGATCCCAACAATGGCGGCGCGTTCGGCGTCAACACCCAAAACGTGGGCGGCGCAACCCGGTTCGCGGCGGTGGATGACAATCAGAACGCGTTGATCCTGTCCACCATCATCCCGACCAGTATCTCACCCAGATAGGTAGTTCCCGCCTGCTTCCCTCCCACCTTGTGGCCATCGGCGGATCCCGCCCGGTGGCCACGAACGTCTGCGAAAGAATCCAGAATTCAGAATTCAGAAGTCAGAAGTCAGAAGTCAGAAGCCAGAAGCCAGAATTGCTTGCCTCGCCGCGTTCGGGTAGCCCCGGTTCCCATTCTGACTCCTGAATTCTGAATTCTGATTTCTTCCCCCACCCCGTCTGTAACAAGGTTGCGTCTGAGATCCGTCATTAGTACGATAGGTCCTTCGTCCACATTTAGGGAGGAATAGAACATGAAGTTTTGGTCGAGCCGGTTTACCCTGTCAGTCGCTGCAATGTCAGTGCTGGTGAGCGCGCCCGCGTTGTTCGCTCAGGCGGGGAACCCCGCGAAGGGGAAAACGGCAGGAGAAGTTTTTAAGAACGTCACCACTACGCCACTCAAAGGGCTGACCGTCGACGATTTTATGGGAAGCATGGGCGTCATGGCCGCCGCGCTGGGGTTTGATTGCGCGGACTGCCACACCGGCGCTGGCACCGACAAGGTGGTTTGGGAAGACGACACCAATCGAAAGAAAATGGCGCGCAGGATGACCGAAATGGTGGCCGTCATCAATAAGCAGAATTTCGGCGGTGTGCCGCTGGTGAGCTGCTGGACCTGCCATCACGGAAAAGACGTCCCTGCCACCACCATCGCGCTGGACAATCTCTATGGCCCTCCCAATGAAGAGAAGGACGATATCATCGCGAAAGACGATTCTCAACCACCGGCCGATCAGATTCTCGACAAATATATTAATGCTCTGGGCGGCGCCGCGAAGCTGAGCACGCTGAAGAGCTTCATCGCCACCGGAACGCAAGGCGGTTACGTACAGGTGAAGGGCGGCGGCCAGTTCCAAATTTTCGCCAAGGCTCCCGATCAGCGCACCGTGCGTGTCACCTATAAGGACGCTCCAGACCGTGGCAACCAAACCCGCGCCTTCAATGGAACCGTGGGTTGGACCACCACGCCGCGCGCGTTGTTGGGCGAATATGAGGTCACCGGTACTGAGCTCGACGGATTCCACTTCGACGCCGAACTGGCTTTCCCCGGACAAATCAAAACAGCCCTCACCGATTTGCGCGTGGGATATCCCGATGTCATCGACGGCAAGGATGTCCTGGTAGTGCAAGGCCACGGCCCCCGTGGGCTGCTGGTGACATTGTATTTCGATAAGCAGACCGGCCTGCTGGTTCGCGAGATTCGCTTCGGCCGGACGCCGATTGGCCGCGTGCCTTCGCAGGTGGACTACTCCGATTACCGGGCGGTGGACGGAATCAAGTTCCCCTTCCAGTACAAATTCCAATGGCTGGACGGGCGCGATACCTACACGCTCACCGACGTGAAGATCAACGTCCCGATCGAGGCGTCACGCTTCGGCAAACCATCCTCAGGCTCAGATCAGTAGAAGCGTTTTAGCGCGCGCTCTCAGATTTTTTCGTGAGATTGTCTCGCGGAGGACGAGATTAACTGTTTGATCTCGTCCCTTCCAATCGCAAGCCGGCTCTGGATAACCCCGTCTGTATCGACTAGCAGCGCCGCCGGCGTGGCCGAAACGCCATAGTGCTCAGAGTGTTCGAAGCCCGGCTGCAGCAGCACTCGCGAGGCTTCGAAATCCTTCAGCTTCGCCAGATTCTCTTTCGTACCGCCCCGGCTGATCAAAATCATATTGAGGGACCGCTCATGCTCGTGCATCCAAGCCGTGAGCTGGGGCAAAATCGCACGGCACGATTCACAATAGGGGCTGGAGAACACGATACAAATCGTCTTGCCTTCCTCCCGGAGCGATTGCAAAGACCTGGTCTCGCCAGCCAAGGTGGGCAGCGCGAATTCGGGCGCTCGCGTACCAACCGGCCATCCCGTCCCCACCTCAAGTATTTTCTGCAGCTCGGGGTTGTGTTCCTTGCGCTTGGCAACCACTTCCTGAACGTTCGTTTCTGTCTCGCTGCTCCCCCATCCCAGATCGAACTCCGATTCGCTTTCGGCGCTCTCCTCGGCCGGTTCTTTGCGCCGCAGCGCCCGAAAGGTCAGGAAAGCCATCACACATCCTCCGATGATGAAAAACTTGCGCTCGTTCTCACCGGCCGACGCCAGATGCGCCCACAACGATGGACCCACGTGCCCGGGTCCGCGGAAAACCAGCCAGCCCGCCAACGCTACCAGGATTCCATTGCGAACTAAAGTCTTCCAACCGACGGGAGCCGAGTGCAATTGGCCGAAGCAATGGCAGTCCGGCTTGCGCCCGCGCGCTAATGTGATGCCGATAGCCAGCACGAAAATGGTGAGCAGACCAAGCGCCGCGCAAGCCCCGTACCAGGCGCCAGCCAGCGGAACCAGCGCCACGGCGATCGCGATCTCCCCTACGCACAGCAGCAAACTCAGAGGTCGCGCGAGAGCGCCGGGCAGGCCGAAATCTTTCAGGCCCTGAATGGCGCCTTTGGGGTCACCGAGCTTCCCGATGCCGGCCAGTAAAAATACGGCCGACAGAAGAAGCCTCGCCAACAATAGAGCAAGTTCCACGCCCACTCTCCCGTCAGTATACACTTGCGATCACATCGCGACGCTCGCTATCGTTGGCATGAATCCATGAACTTACGCCGAAGTGTACACGCGAACCCCGCCCGCTCCGCGTATCATTTTTCCGGATGCAATCAGCTTTTCGGATGCTATCAGCACGCCGCGTCTCCTCAGCGCCGATCGGAATGATCCTGCTGCTCTCCACCGGCTGCCTGGCCAGACACGCGTCGATCGTTGTGCCCGCGGCGCCATCCGTCCCCATTGCGGCCGACATTTACAAAATCCGCGAATATCAGCCGAATATCGCCGCTTATAATGCTGCGATTGTTGAGCTGTTGGCCGCCGGCGACCCAGCGGGATGCGCTCCAGTGGCCGCGTGCGCTCGCGCTAAGTATTACCGTGACACCATCACTCACGACTTTATGGGTGACGTCGATTACGCGTACGGCGTCTATGCGAGCGGCCTGTACACCCAAAAAGGAGCCTACGCTATCGCAGGCGACGTTATGGCCGCGGGTCTCACCACCGCTTCGGCAATCTCGCTGGTACTGCGGACCAAGACCATTCTTTCGGCCATTGCCACCGGGATGGCCGGAGCGAATTTGTCGGTGGACAAAAATCTGTTCGCTCAACAGACCTTCGCGGCGCTCACCATCGCTATGCAAGCCCGGCGGGATCAGGCTCGCGCGGAGATCGGCAACAATTTGACGCTGAATGTTCTGGACTACCCTCTGGCCGCGGTCCGGCGAGATCTTATTTCGTACTTTTATTCCGGTTCCCTGCCGGGCGCGCTCGAAGAGATCCAGGAGGAAGCCGCTAAGGCTTCCGTGTCAATCGTACCCACCGCGCCGGCCAGGAAACTGCTGGATCATCTCCACTAAGCCGCCCCACTTAGGCTAGCTGGCGCCCGCATAATCCCTGCAAAATCTCGATGGGCGCATTCTCCCGCCCCGCCAGGCTCTCCCGCCCCACGATCACGGTCTGCTCCAGCGCATATTGTCCCGACAACACCGCGTGCGGCACCACGTCGGTGAACACCATCCAGGTGGAGTCCGGCGGAAACTCAAAGCGGTACTTCGCGCAGCTCTGCTGATATTCCCCGTTGAATTTCAAATAATCGTGGAAGCCCAGCATGAACCGGTCATACGCGGAACGCTTCGCCTCCACTCCGCCAAACGCTCCCAGTACGCGGTTCGCGAACGATCCCTTGGGATGCATGGCCAGCGCAGGCAGCCCGGCGTCGCTCGCATACCTCGGCGCCAGCGCGCCAAATGGATCGGACGTCATCCACACCCTCGGCCTGGTCTGGTGAATGTTGGTAAAGAATCGCAGGATCATGTCGCCGCGCGTCGGGCGAGTAGGAAAGGCGTCCACATGCAGCAGATCGTTGCGTTTCTTGGTCGGCAAATCGCGCCCCTCTTCCTCCCGCGGCCGGAAGCTCGCGAAATCGACGCGCGCCTTTTCCATATAGCGCGGCAGCAGCTCCCACAAAAACGCCAGCGCCCGCTCGGAGTAAGACCGCATCACCGCGCGCAGCTTCTCTGGATCGGGAACCGCCGCCGGATCGAACCCCGTCACCTTGTCTTCCGCCGGCCGGTACGCAATGTTCTTATGATGGCTGCTCGACGAAAGTCCGGTGCTGCGCAGCAACTCCCGCTCAGCTTCCGGCAGCTGGAACGGCGTCCGCGGAAAATACAGAATGTTGCCGCGCTCCAGCGCCAGATAATTTTC
>JBEKLB010000407.1:0-6107 GCA_050010415.1 Bryobacteraceae bacterium
CGTAGCGGCGCCGGAAACGGCCGTGGGGTCGAGCGCGCGTCCCCGATTGAGACCGCCTCTACGCCGGCACTTCCACCGGCTTCTCGAGCGGCTTCTTAAACTTGCATTCCCCGTTCGGACATTGCGCCACCGGCCCCGCCTTCAGCCACTTCTCGATCAGGTAGCTCGATCCGCAATCCGGGCATTTCTCCTGGAGCGGTTTGCCCCACGCCACGAAGTCGCAATCGGGATAGCGGTTGCAACCGAAGAATGTCTTGCCCTTCTTGGAGCGCCGCTCCACCACTTCGCCCTCTGAACAATTGGGGCAGGGAACGCCGATGGTCTTCTGCTTAACGTACTTGCATTTGGGATACGTGCTGCACGCCGTGAACTCGCCGAATCGCCCGTTCTTCAGCACTAAATTGTTGCCGCATTGCGGGCATTTTTCATCCAAAGGCACATCGGACTTCTTCTGCGTCCCGCCGATCTGCTTGGTGGTCTTGCAATCCGGATAACCCGAACACGCGTAAAACTGTCCGAAGCGGCCCTTCTTCAGCACCATCACGCGGCCGCAATTTTCGCAGTACTCCTCCGCGTCCTGTTCCGTCAGTCCTTCTGCGCTCGCGGGATCGGGCGGCAGTTCGCGCGTATTGGAGCACTCGGGATACCCGGTGCACGCGATGAATTTTCCGAACTTGCCCCACTTGATCACCATCGGCTTGCCGCACTTCTCGCAATCCTCGCCGGTGGGCTCCTCCATGCGCTTGATGTCGGTCATGTGGCGTTCGGCGTGTTCCAGGTCTTTCTGGAATCGCTCGTAAAACTCCGACATGGCCTCGCGCCAATCGATCTTGCCCTCTTCGATCTCGTCCAGCTCTTCTTCCATGCGAGCCGTGTAAGTGATGTCGAAAAGATTCTTGAAATTTTCGAGCAACAGGTCCGTCACCACGAAACCTAGCTCGGTAGGCGCGAACTTGCCGCCTTCTTTCTTGACGTATTCGCGTTCCTGGATGGTCGAAAGGATCGACGCATACGTCGACGGCCGTCCTACGCCGTCCGATTCCAGCTCCTTCACCAGCGTCGCTTCGTTGAAGCGCGGCGGCGGTTCGGTGAAATGCTGTTCGGGTTCGATGGACTTGAAGCGCAGCTCTTCGCCCTGAGTAACCAGCGGCAGCTTGTTCTTTTCTTCCTCGTCGTCGGCGTCCTTTTCGTCCTTGCTCTCTTTGTAGACGTCCAGGAATCCGTTGAACTTCGGCACACTGCCGGTGGCGCGGAACATGTACGTCGCGCCATCCTTGCCTTTGGCCGCTACGTCGATGGTGGTCTGATCGAAAACCGCCGGCGTCATCTGCGACGCCACGAATCGCATCCAGATCAGCCGGTAAAGCTTCAACTCGTCTTCCTGTAAATAGGGCGCCAGGTCGTCGGGAGTGCGCCTCGCCGACGACGGCCGGATGGCTTCGTGTGCATCCTGCGCGTCCTTCTTGCTCTTATAAACGTTGGGCGACGCTGGAACAAATGGCGCGCCGTAGCGATCCTTGATCAACCCGCGAACTTCTTCCAGCGCGTCGGCTGACACGCGAGTGGAATCGGTACGCATATAAGTGATCAGACCAACCGATCCCTCGGCGCCCAGCTCCACGCCTTCATAGAGCCGCTGCGCGAGCATCATGGTGCGCTTCACGCTGAACCGCAGCTTGCGCGAAGATTCCTGCTGCAACGTGGACGTAATAAACGGCGGGACCGGGTTGCGCTTCTTTTCCTTGGTGCCGACCGAATGGACCAGGTACTTGCTGCCGTCCAATTGATCGAGCAGGCTCTTGGTAGTGCCCTCATCCGCGAGCTCAATCGCTTCGTCGTTCTTCTTGGTGAAGCGCGCGGTCAGAACCGGCGGCTTCTTGGCGTTGAGCTGGACGTCGATAGTCCAATACTCGCGTTTGATGAACGCGCGGATTTCACGCTCGCGGTCTACGATCAACCGTAACGCGACGGTTTGCACTCGCCCGGCCGACAGCCCGCGCCGCACCTTGTCCCACAACAGCGGCGATATCTTATATCCCACCAGCCGGTCCAGCACGCGGCGCGCCTGTTGCGCGTCCACTATGTGCAGGTTCACCGAGCCCGGCTTTTCGAACGCCTTCTTGACCGCGTTTGCCGTGATCTCGTTGATCATCACCCGAAAGAACTTCGGGCCTTTCTTGGAACCGTTGAGCTCCTCTTGCAGGTGATAGCAGATGGCTTCGCCTTCGCGATCCGGGTCAGCCGCCAGGTAGATCGAGTCCATACCCTTGGCCGCTGCTTTCAATTCCGCAATGAGCTTCTTCTTGCCTTCGATCACCTCATAATGAGGTTCGAAGTTCTTTTCCACGTCTACGGAAAGATTCTTTTTCGGGAGATCTTTAACGTGGCCAAGCGAAGCCTTCACGACAAAGTTCTTACCGAGATATTTGCCGATCGTCTTCGCCTTCGTCGGCGATTCGACGATGACGAGAGATTTTGCCATGGTCTTCCTGAATCGTAAGAATGCTTACAGTCTTATGTTGGGTGGTACCCAGCTAAGTTCTACCACACTTTAACAAAGTTCTTGCCGGGGAGTTGTCGCGCCAGGCCTAAAAGCTCCAGTTCAAACAGCGCGGCGATTATCTCTGATGCGGTCAGAGTGTCCGAGGATTCAAGCAACTGATCGATCTGGATGGGCAGGTCCGCCTTCAGTTTGCCCAGCATCAAGCGGCTGGCCATGCCGAGCTCAGGCGGAAGCGCGGATTGTTCATCATTTGTTTCCAACGACATAACGCCCTGCGTCACTCCCAGCCGGGCTTGCGCCTTGCCGATCAATGCCCGCCGGGTGTCGGTGGGCAGTTCCACCAGCACATCATTCCATTCCTGAACCAGCTTGGCCCCCTGCTTGATTAGCAAATTTGGTCCCCAGCTCATTTTGGAGGTAATGTTCCCCGGTACTGCGAAAACCTCCCGTTGCTGTTCCAGCGCCATTTTCGCCGTTATCGCCGAGCCCGAGTACTGCGCCCCCTCCACCACCAGAACCCCGACCCCCACACCGCTTATGATGCGATTGCGGATCGGAAAGTTCTGCGGATAAGCGGGCGAGCCCATGGGGAATTCCGAAAGGATCAAGCCTTTTTCGGCGATCTCGGATGCCAGTTTCCGATTCTCCGCCGGATAAATAAGGTCCACGCCGCATCCGAATACCGCGACGGTTTCGCCGGCCACGTCGAGCGCCGCGCGATGGGCCGCAGTGTCGATGCCGCGCGCCATGCCGCTGACGATCGCGAGGCCGGCCTGCGCCAGATCAGCCGAGAGCCGCTCCGCCGCGGCAGTTCCATAGGCCGTAGGCCGCCTGGTACCCACCACCCCCAGCAGGATGGATTGCAGCAACCCCACTTTGCCGCGCGCGAACAGCACAATCGGCGGATCGAATATTTCCCGAAGCCGTGCCGGATACGCCGCGTCTGAAATGGGCACCAGCACCGTTGCGGTCTCGAGCATTTTTTGCTGCTGCTCTATGGCGTCGTCAAATGTGCATCCGCTCGCGATGGTCTGCGCCACGCTGCCGGCCAGCCCATGCGATTCAAGCTCAGACCGCGAGGCCCGAAAAATTGCGTGCGGCGAATGGTAGCGTTCGATGAGCTGCCCCGCCTTGCGCGTGCCAAGCCCAGGAATCAGGCTGAGCGCCAGCCAATGCAGTTCGTCTTCTTTCGTGATGCCTGGTTTGGACGCCGCGAGCACAGTGTTCTTCCTTGTGGTGCGAGAAGGGCGCGCATTTTCTCTGTGCGCGTAGCGATCGCCTCCAGCGCAGTTATCTCCTCGGAACGCTACCAATCTGGATCGGCACCGGCGGCAGGTTCACCACGGCTTGCATCGTTTCCGACGCGTCATAATTGACCGTTGAGATTTGCGGGCAGCGACGGCAGGCTGCTCCGCCTTCCTGACGGAACCAGCGGCATTCATGGCGGATTTGGCAGGGAGGCAGCTGATCCACCACGGCCGGCATGATTTGCACGATGCGAGTAGCTAGGCCGCAGTCCGTCCCGTCGAAGTGCGGGCAGCCATGCGTCTGGCAGGTGGCGGCAAGACGGAAGACTTCGGTGGGATGCAACGGAGCGGCCAGCGCCAGCACCTCGGCCGTTGCCTCGATAGGCCTTTCGAGATAGCTGACTTCAGGGCCACTGGGAGTTTGCTCGACGACCCCGAGCACGCGCGCGCCCGCCACTCCCGGTTGCGAACTGGGACAGAGTAACGGTTGGTGCGTGCTCGGAGACGTCGGATTCATCATGTTAGTCTGCTCCGCTTATGGAACGAACGAATCATGGAACGAATGAAACATCGGCGGGTACAAATCCGATGGAAGCGGTTCCGCCGGAATACTGGATCGCTGCCTGGAACTTGCCATCCGCCGCAACCGCGGAGACGGTTGGGTCAGCGTTGAGATTGGCGACGAACTTTTCCGTCAGCGGGCCTAGCTCTCCCAGGCCATCGATGACCCATGGGAACGGAGGATAGCCGCAGAACCACGGGTAGCGATAGAGGACGGGCAATTGATCGGGCGAGGCCGACAGCGTAATCGCATCGGTCTTAAATTCCGGATGCTCTCTTTTTGCGGCATCCAGGGCTTTGGTCACAGCGGCTTGTAACTGCCGCAGGGAAACTGTTTTTGCGCGAGCCATAGGGAAGATTCCTTTCATTGGGGAGTGAGCGCAATCCCCCGAGCGTTTCATTGGAATAGCTTGGCTGCGGAGAAATAGCCTGGCTGCGGGCCGCTGCATTGGTTGAACCGTGCTAAACTGAAGATGCCTTTGAACTTCCGCCAACTATTTGCATCGTCCCGCATCGTCCGGTCCGTCCGCCGCTGTCTGATCGTGCCCTGATTAGCTGCTCTGCAAATTCAGAAGGAGTAGCCGGAAATTCAAAATCGAAAGAATGGAGAATAATTTGTCAAAAGAAGACTCGATTGAAGTAATGGGCAAGGTTGTAGAAAAATTCAGAGCCGGTATGTTCACGGTCGAACTCGACGCGGGCGTGCCGGTGCTGGCCTCCATGGCCGGCAGGCTTCGCCGCAACCGCATCAAGATCATGACCGGTGACCGCGTCTCTCTCGAGCTGTCGCCGTATGACCTGACAAAAGGTCGAATCACCTACCGCCACAAGTAAGCGCAAGGAATAATGAATTTGACATCGATCAAGACCATCCACAGCCGCTCCAACAAAGAAATCGGCGACGTGATTGAGACCGAGTGGGAAATCACGGGCAAGAAAGTGATCGCCGAGCCGCGTCCCGCCGACGGCCGGCAGCCCCCGCGTTTCGGAATCTACGAATACGAGGTCAAGGCGATCCACGTAACAGCGCCCGTCAAAGCGGGCCGCGCAAAGCCAGCTGGCGAGCCCAGCGTCGGTGGCACCCGGCGGGAAGCATCCTCGGTTCCCATCACGGTGCGGCGAACCTCCTGAACACCCAAAGGGCCGATGTAAGGACCTGGAAGAGGCTGGTCGCCAATTCCTGGCTGTCATCCGCTGTGAACCGATCCCGGAACAGGCGGGCGGCTTCTACGCGGCCCTGAAGGCGGCTCGCCGATAGCGCGGCCTCACGGTGGACGAGAATGATCTATGGGTGGCTGCGACAACCCCGGTCGTCTAGTCTCTTACTACGGGTCTCTAACTGCACGACGCAATCCCCAACCTCTCCGCTACACTGTTCCTTATATGGATAAACCTACGCACCATGACGTGGACGTCATTTTGAAGCTTTACGAGTTGCGCCGCGAGGATCGCATGCGTAAAGCGAGGGGCTGGCTCTTCGGTTACAAGGCCAGCAACGCGGCTGAGCATCAGGCCGCTTGCCCGCCCGGATCGGAGGAGAATGCCTCCTTCCGGATGGTCACCAGTTATTGGGACATGGCCGCGTCGTTTGTCACGTCCGGCGCTATCAATAAGGACCTGTTTCTGCAAAGCGCGGGCGAGTTGCTGTTCGTTTGGGAAAAGACCAGAGCGGCGATTATCGACACGCGCAAAGCCATGGGAAATCCCCTGTATCTTTCGAATTTCGAGACAGTGGCGCAGGCCATGATCGACCAGATGAACGCCGCCAATCCGAAGGCATACGAAATGTTTTCGGC
>JBEKLB010000408.1:0-6093 GCA_050010415.1 Bryobacteraceae bacterium
CTCCGTCCACCAACGCTCGCAAGCCTGCGTCTCCAGCCGAATAGTATTCACTGAAGCGTGGAATCTGCCGCATCGCCGAGTAACTCACTGGATCCACCACCAGATACTTACTCGACACCGATGGCACCTTCGCCTGGAACAGCGCCGTTTCCGCCTGGTCCACCACTGCCTCCGTCAGCGCCACTCCCGCCGTCCCCACCGCTATATTCGAACTGAACTGCGAGTACAGATTCAATATGTCCGATTCAATCCGTTCTGCAATCGCAATCACGGCCGGTTGCATGTACAGCTTGAGAAGGTCGGGCACCGCCAGAACCTTCGTAATATCGGGAATCTGAAATGTCGCCTCTGCGTGGGTATTCAGTACGATCTGCGCGTTTCCCAGATTCGGGTTTTGCGTCTGAACGGTCCCGCCCTCCGCGATGTTGTTAGCCACCAGGGTCGGAGGAATCGGCACATTGACCGTGTCTCCCGCATTTGCCAACGTAGGTTCATAGTCGCGGTTGACTAAGTTGCCCATAACCAGGTTGCTCATGAGCGCCGGCAACGCGTCCACTGCGACGAGTTTCACGATAGCGTTTGCTACATTTGCTGATGTAATTGTTCCCATTGACTTTCACCTCGTTTGTTTTGTTTTCGAACCTACACCGGGCAACGCCTTCCCTTCGCCCGCCCCCCGGTCCCCCACTTCACATGCCTCGCAGTGCTTGACTGGCCACCCTCGAGACCTCCTGGCGCACCTTCTCCAGTTCTTCCGGGTTCATACCCGGTCGAATCTTATCCAAATCGATAGCGCTGCTATTCGCGACAGCCTTAGACCCCGATCCCATTCCCGATCCGCCGGTAATACGCGCCGGCAGCAGTTCGGGATTCTCCTGCACGAACTGCTTCAGATAGTCGCGCAGTGGAACCTCCCCAGGACCGTCTCGCGCGATCAGCTGGCCGTCGTCGCGCCGATGCACCTCATCCCTCACCGCGCGATACGCCAAATCTACTTTGGCTACACCCAGCCGCTGCAGTTCCGCGCGAATCGACGAGCTCCGTTCCGCCTCCTCAGCCATTTGCCGGCTCCGGACATTCTCTTGAACCAGGTCGTTCACCCGCTTCTCCAAGTCCTCACGCCGCTTCCGTTCGTCCAGCAATTCCACCTTATAGGCCGGCTCCGCTTTCACCTGCTCGGCCTGGACGAACTCCTCGATCACACCGCGGATCAGTGAGCGCAATTCGGTCCCATCCGTCTTTGCCTCTTCCATATGCCTCCCTAGAACACTTGGTCACAACAGTCACTCATGGCTGTACTTGATCGATTTCCCGCCCGATCCGGTCCTTCACCTCTTGCCGGACGTCGCACAGGAACTGAAACGCAAGCTTCTTGAACACCTGTTTCTTCAATGTTGGCGACTCGATGCCCAAACTCAGCAGCCGCTGAGCGTCCTCTAGTTCCGTCCCGAAATCGCCGATATCGAATTCGTCCATCCCAGAGACATCGATGCTCAGGCCGTCCTCTCGCGCCGCATCCACGGCTCGCAGCACCCGCTTGATCGAATCCTTCACCGCGTCACCGTACGCGCGCAGCACTTCTTGCGTGATCGCGTAATCGCGTTGTTTGCTCACACCCGATTGCGTCGCATTTCCCGACAGTGCTCCGCCGGCATGGCTTACGTAACACACGCGGTAGATTTCTTCCTGTAATCTCGTCAGGTTATCGGCTGCAATCTGGTAAACATTCCCCTGCGGCTCCGTCCATCCGAACCGGTCCTGCGGACCAAGCTGAATGTAGTAGGATTCGCCCATCACTTGATTCCAGTCGCGTTCCGAGTAAATCACCGGCATCGCAAACAATCCCATGGTGAGCGCCCATCCCAAGGCGTTCGACTTATTAAAGTGCTCCAGTTGCAGCGAAGCCGCCTTGTTCAATAGCCACAGCCCATCCGACACTCCGAGTTCCACCAGCGGCACCCTTAACTGCTTCGCAAGCCCATGGCGCCCTTCCGCCACAACCTCAATACCTCGCTGCCCGCTGCCCTCTTCCACCTGTTCATAGATCCGGTACTTCTCTTTGTCGTAGTACACCCAGCGCGTTTGCTTCCACCAGCCTGCATCTTCCAGCTTGTCCTTACGTAACGTTTGCGTCCGCAATACCACCCACTGATATTGCCCGTAATCGTCATAACTCCAATTAATTAGCTCATCCGCCGCGTAACTCACTAAGTAAGCGCGCGACGCGCCCCGCTCATCCTCTTCTGCTCGCGTCCCAACCGGTTCGTTGAGCCGCGGAAAATCCAGCAGGATGTAGCTCTTTCCGCAAATCAGCGCCTCCACAAATTGCCGTCGAAAGAACTCCGAGATGTTCGTACCCTTGAGGTCGCAGTCTTCCGTGAACACGCCGAAGAACTTCTTGGAACTCTCGCTATTGCCCTCAAAATTCAGCCCGGGCTCCCTGCGAAATAGTGTGGCCGTGTACCAATCCAAAATCGAGCCAACGTAGTTCTCGTAAAAGCTCCGCCTGAGCCTTTCTATGTACACATCTCCGGGCTCCTTTTGCCGCCTGACCAGATATTGATCGGCACTGGCAATGAACTGTGCTCCCCCGGCGTAAAGATCGCGATACTGCCTCCACATACCCCGTTTCGCGGCGTATTCGGGATGCTCATGCGTGATGTTCGCACCGCCATTGCCAATGTTCATCAAGTATTCTCTCGTCATCAAAGCAGCCTTCGGCCCTGCTCCCCGAACTTAACCTGCGGCCGGAACTCTTGCCAGATCAGGTAGCCCAGTGCATCCGACAAGTGCGTCCTGTTGGAATCGCGCTCTTTATCGATCACACTAGTCTCGGGTTTGAACGTCACCTCTTCCAGGTCTGTCACCAATCCTATGCACCGCGGATGGATCAACAACCGCACCTCCTCACCGGCCGAGAATAGCTTCGCGTTGACCAGAGCAACCCGCTCCCGCACGCTCGGATTGCTTGCCGGCACTCGAAACTTCACAGTTCGGTACGCTGTCCTTCGAAAGAATTCCTTAATGATTTGGTAGTCCGTCGTTCCCGCAGTCTGCAGCCTCTGCCCGGATGCGTCTCCGTAAATCACAATGCCCGCCTGATGATTTGGGTACCTCGCATGAAACTCCTCGCACGCCTGCAATGTACTGGCCCTGCTAAGCACCACCTCATCCAAGACCCGAATCTCTTCGCCGCTCTTCTGCGCCACAATCGAACTCATGGGATCCACGTTAAAGTCCAGAGCCCAATACAACGGCGATGCTCCCTCGATTTGCATTTCCCGCAGATTCCGGCTGCGCTGGAACCCCTGATAAACCACGCCCGCCTGAACGTTCAGATACTCGCCCAGCGCCTCCTGCTCGAAAAACTTCGCATCGTAGCTTCCGTGCAACCGCTCGTAAAAGTCGGGAATCTTGTTAAGCACGTGGCTGTTCTCGAATGGCTTCGCCAGCACCACTTCGTATCCCGCAACCACATTACGCACGAACCTTCGGTACACCCAATCGAACCCCTTGGGCGTCCACACGGCAAATCCGCAAAGTCGCGCCGCCTTGGGATCGCGCAGCCTGCCTTCCAGCCGCAGCCAGGCTTCTTCCGCCGTATAAGTCAATTCGTCCAGGCCGAACCACGCGAGGTTAGTGCCGCGCAACCGTTCGAAGTCGTCCACTGAGCGAAAGTAAATCCGTGAACCGGTATCTTTCATCACCAGCACCGATTCAGACTTATTCAACTCGTACCGGATCCGGTTACCATCGAGTACTTCAAGGAAGCTGGTCAAGGTTGCATCACGCAACATAGGGTAAGTCGGTGCTCCGATTAAGCCGGTCCGGCCGGGATTCAAGTAACTCAGCCGAATCGCCTCTTGGCACAGCGCTTGACTCTTCCCCGAACCGATCGGCCCTGAGAGTCCCTTAAACCTTGCCGCGGAGGCATGAAACTTATTCTGCGAGGGCAGCGGCGCATAGTCGATTTCAATCCTCAGCGTTTCTCCGCCGGATCTGCCCACGTAACAATGATCTCCCTCGGCTGCTCCTCTTCCTCCAACTCCCGCTCCAACTGCGTCAACCGGATGAAGTCCGCTAGCGTCACCTTACCGTTCTCGATATCCAGTCTCTTCTCCACGTCACTGAGCAATTTGGTGATTCGTCGCCTGCGGGACCCTTTCAGCCGGCTCTGCGAACTCCTTGGTGTCGGCTTTTTTCGGTTCGCTTCGCGTGCGGCCATTGGGGTTCCAAAAAAATGGGCGCCTCCGTTTCCGGCAAGCGCCCGCAAGCAACTCTCTCCTGCACCGACTCTATCAATCAGGTTTATGTTTTAAACGAACCGTACTCCTAAGCGTCTGAAAATGCACCACCGATTCCCGGCGCATTCTTGTCACTTACTCCAAACACTCACGCCGTCCGAATTTTCGCCGCGTCCTCGAGTCCGCGATCCTCTATCTCGATCTCGCGAATCCGAAACTTCTGAACTTTCCCCGTCACCGTCATCGGAAAGGCTTCTACGAAGCGAATATATTGAGGCACCTTGAAGTGCGCGATCCTGCCGCGGCAGAACTCCCGGATCTCCTCCTCCGCGGCCGGCTCCTTCAACCGGATCCACGCCGCAACTGCCTCACCGAGCCGTTCATCGGGGAGTCCCACCACCTGTACTTCCGCCACTTTCGGATGCGTGTGCAAAAACTCCTCAACCTCCCGTGGATACACATTCTCGCCGCCCCGTATGATCATGTCCTTGGCTCGCCCCGTGATCCGGAAGCACTCGTCGGGGTCCATCGTCGCCAAATCGCCCGTGTGCAGCCAGCCGTCCTCGTCAATCGCGTGATGAGTCGCCTCCGGCTCCTGATCGTAGCCTTTCATCACCAGGTACCCGCGCGTACACAGCTCACCTGCTTCGCCCACCGGCACGGTTTCGCCCCTCGCCGAAACAATCTTGACCTCGGTATTCGCGCACGCCCGGCCCACCGTCGATACCCGCCGTTCCACCCTGTCATGTGTTGCAGATGCTGTGATCACCGGTGAGCTTTCCGTCTGCCCGTAACCGACAATCATTTCCTCGCAGCACATTTCTCGGATCACGCGCTTCATGATCTCCACCGGACACGGCGCACCTGCCATGATTCCGGTTCGCAGTGAGCTGAAGTCAAACGTTTGCATGGCGGGATGTTCCAGTTCTGCGATAAACATGGTCGGCACTCCATAAATCGCCGTCGCGCGTTCGTCATGAATCGCTTCTAGCGTCGCCAACGCGTCGAACGTCGCGGCCGGAAGTATCATCGCCGCCCCACTCACCACGGCCACCAGCGTGCCAATTACGCATCCGAAACAGTGATACAAAGGCACTGGAACGGCAATCCGGTCCGTCTCGGTGATTCCCATCGCGTCGGCGCAGACCACGGCATTGTTTAGAACATTTCGATGCGTTAACAACACACCCTTGGGCGACCCGGTCGTCCCCGATGTGTATTGTATGTTCGTAACGTCATTGGCCGATACCCGGTGAGCCGGAATGTCCCGCCCCTCCGACAACATCTTGGTCCAGCCTTCGGTGCCAAAGTAAACTAAGTGTTCGAGTGCTAACGTCTGCCCGGCCATCGCTTCTTCCGCCACGGCGCGATAGTCGGACCGCCGGTCTTTCTCCCACAGAAACAGCGCCTTCATCTTCGACTTTCGCAAAACGAAAGCTAAGTCATACGACCTATACGCGGGATTCACATTCACCAGCACGGCGCCAATCCGCGCACATGCCAGATGCAGTTGTACCCACTCGACGCAGTTCGTCGACCACACCCCAATCCGGTCCTCTGGGCAAAGGCCCAGGCCCGCCAGCCCCCTTGCCGTCCGCTCCACCGTTGCCGCCAGCTCGGAATAGGTAAGTCTTACCCCCTGATGCCGCGACACCAAAGCTTCCCGGTCTGGAAATCGAGACGCTGCTTTCCTGAACACGTCCCAAATGCTAGCTTCGATCAGCGGTGCATCGTGTCCCCGCGAGTAACTCAACATGCAAGATACCGGCCTCCAAATCTAGCGTCTTAGTGTATAACAACTGGTTATGCGTGTCCGCAGCTTATTTCGCGGTGGCGGCACTCGGCATCG
>JBEKLB010000409.1:0-6088 GCA_050010415.1 Bryobacteraceae bacterium
CACCACTGGCGTTGACGTAGGCTTTATCAACATCGTCAACACCCAATCCGGGTCCACAACTTTATCCGTGCCGGTGACGCTCAACACGAACTCAACAGGCGGAGCGAGTCCCATTTCGGCCAATCCCAACTCCCTCAGCTTCGTCTTCGCCAATGGCAGTACGGTGGCCACATCGCAGACCGTTTCGCTGTCCAGTTCCAGCTCTATCGTCACTAACTTTACCGCTACGCCGATCACCAGTAACGGGATTTCCTGGCTGAGCGTAAGCACCGCCGCGGGCAGCTTGCCGGGCGACTTGTCGGTGACCATCAATCCGGTGCCATTAGTCGCCAGTCCGGGCACCTTCAATGCCGCCGTCGCGATCAATGCTCCAGGAACCAACGGCATCAGTATTCCGGTGCTGGTGACTATTCAGGGAGTTCCTTCTCTCAATGTAAGCCCGGCCAGCCTTTCGTTTGGCTACCAGCTAGGGACGTCCGCGCCGGCGGCGGAGACGCTCATGCTGAGCAGCAGCACGGGCGCCAATGTGCCTTTCAACGCAAGCTTCGAATCAACCAGCTGCGGCAGCTGGATCGTGCTGAATCAGAGCAGCGGGGCCACTCCCAGCACTTTGAGCGTGCAAGTGAACACGTCCGGTTTAGCTGCTGGACAATGCGCGGGGCAAATCAACATTGCCCCATCTGGCGCCTCGAACCCCAATGTGTCGATACCGGTCAGTTTGCTGGTGAGCACGCTGCCTCTCATCCAGGCGCCCACCACCGGTCCAACGTTCACTTACCAGATCGGCGGCTCCGCGCCTGCGGCTCAAAGCGTACAGATCCTCAGTTCTACGCCGGGCCTGAGCCTTGCAGCCAGCGCCGCGCCCAGTAGTGGCGGCCCCAACTTCCTGGAAGTAACTCCCGCTACTGGGGCCACTCCTCTATCCGTGACGCTTACCGTCAGTCCAACTGCGCTGCAGACCCTGGGCCCCGGAACTTACCTTGTGACGGTAACTCTCACCGCATCGGGAGCTGGCAATTCACCGCAGACCTTCGACGTCACGCTCACCGTGACCAGTAACCCAAGTCTCGTTGGAAGCGCACCATCGTTGAACTTCAACTACCAGGTCGGACAGGCTGCGCCACCCAACCAGACCGTCACAGTCACCAGCACCGGCGCGCCGTTGAATTATCAAGTGGCCGTCAGCACCACCAGTTGCTCCGGATTCTTGAAGGCTACGCCCGCTACCGGAAGCACATTCGGTTCCCAGAATCAGGTGGTGGTGTCGGTGAATACTCAAAGCATCGCGCCGCAGGTTTGCAGCGGCAACGTTACCCTTACCGTGCCTGGATCAACCGCCGCGCCGCTGGTGATTCCGGTGACCTTGAACGTCAGCGGCAGTCCTTTGCTCAGCGTTGGCCAGTCCGCGATCACCCTGACTGTTCTCGCCGGATCGGCCGCCGCAACGCAGACGGTCTCGGTCACCAGCAGCAGCGGTGCGCTCGCGTTTACCGCCGCGGCTTTCACCAATCCGGGGGGCTTGACGTGGCTGTCGGTGACTCCTAACGCCGGCAACACTCCCAATAATCTTCAGGTGACGATCAACCCCGCGAATCTGGGTGTCGGCGTCTATAGCGGCTCAATCACCGTATCGAGCAGCGCGCCCACTGTTCCGCCGCAGACCATTCCCGTTACACTGACCATCGTCGGATCAACTGCGGGAGCGGCGCCGGCCAGCCTCACCTTTACGCAAGCCACGGGGGGCGCTGCGCCCGACAGTCAATCCGTTCAGATTTCGGGCGTGCCCAGTGGAACCACCATCGGCGCTGTTGCCACCCAACTAAGTGGCGCCGGCTGGCTTTCCACCACAACCTCCGGAAACACAGTAACTGTCACGGCGAACGGATCCGAACTCGCGCCAGGGACTTACTCGGGTGTAGTAACTGTGATCGTTCCGGGAGCTGGAGCTAGTCCGCTTTATATTCCAGTGACGCTCGACGTCACCACGGCCACGTCCGCCATCGCTCTCTCCGCCAGCAGCGCGTCATTCAACGTGCAGGCTGGATCCACGTCGATTCCAGGCGCTCAGACCATCCAAGCGACCAGCAGCACGGCGGGAACCAGCGTTCCATTCACTGCTACTTTCGTGCCCAGCACGGGAGGAAATTTCCTGACGGTGACTCAATCCAGCCCAAATACTCCGGCCACCATCACGCTGTCGGTGGACGCCGCGGTCTCTAGCACCCTCGCCGCCGGAACTTATAGCGGAGCGGTGCAAGTCTCATCCGGCACAGGCGCGATACAAACCGTTCAAGTGACACTGCTGGTGAGCCCCGCCGGCACACCTGTCGTGCTCAGCATCGCTAACGGCGCGAGCCTTCAGCCAAACGCGGTTTCGCCGGGAGAAATTGTGACCATTTTCGGCAATGGCATTGGGCCGGCCACGCCAGCTGGCGGAACGCCGTGGACGCCCACCGCAAGTAACACCGTTGGGACCACGCTAGCCGGTGTCACGGTCACGTTCAATAATGTGCCCACGCCCCTGATCTTCGTCGCACCCGGCCAGATCAACGCCATTGTGCCTTACGAAGTAGCTGGGCAAACCAACGTGCCGGTGGTGGTATCGAACAACGGTACGACGTCGGCGGCCTTCACCGTGCCCGTTGCCGCGGTCGCTCCCGCCATATTCACTTTGAGTCAGAACGGCAGCGGTCAAGGAGCCATCCTCAATCAGGACGCGACCGTCAATGGAACCAACAATCCGGCAGCGCCCGGCAGCATCATTTCGATTTATGCCACCGGCGAGGGTCAATTGGCGCCGGCCGGCAGCACGGGATGCATCACCGGCGCAACGCCCCCATTTCCAAAGCCGGTAGCTGCTGTGTCGGTTACCATCGGTGGCCAGCCATCGCCCGACATCACCTACGCGGGTGAAGCGCCAGAGGAGGTTTGCGGCTTGATACAAATCAACGCGACCCTGCCCTCCAACCTGAGCGCCGGCCCGCAACCCGTAGTCTTGACCATCGGCTCCAGTAGCAACACGGGCCAGACCATCACCGTGGCAGTGAACTAAGTGCACGCGGATTGAGAGGCTAAATGTCGTAATACAAGGCGAACTCGTAGGGATGCGGCCGCAAACGAATCGCATCCGCTTCGTTCTTGCGCTTGTAATCGATGTAGGTCTCGATCAGATCGTCGCTGAAGACGTCGCCCTTGAGCAGGAACTCGTGATCCTCGGCCAGGCAATCCAGCGCCTCTTCGAGCGACGACGGCATGGAGGGCACGCTCTCCATTTCTTCCGGCGACAGGTCGTAGATGTCCTTGTCGAGCGGCTCGCCGGGATCCAATTTGTTGAGCACGCCGTCCAGTCCGGCCATGAGCATCGCCGCGAAGGCCAGGTACGGATTCGACGCCGCATCAGGCGGGCGAAATTCCACGCGCTTGGCCTTCGGGCTGGATGAATACATCGGGATGCGGCATGCCGCCGACCGATTGCGGCGCGAATACGCCAGATTCACCGGCGCTTCGTAGCCCGGCACCAGCCGCTTGTAGCTGTTGGTAGTGGGCGCGATGATGGCCGAAAGCGCTCGGGCGTGCTTCAACAGACCGCCGATGTAGTTCAGCCCCATCTGGCTCAAACCCGCATAGCCGTCGCCTGCGAAGAGCGGCTTACCGGCGCTCCAGATGCTCTGATGCGTGTGCATTCCGCTGCCGTTGTCGGCGAACAATGGTTTCGGCATGAACGTCACTGTCTTGCCGTGCAAGTTCGCAGTGTTGCGAATCACGTACTTGTACACCAGCATGTTGTCCGCCGACTTCACCAGTGTGTCGAACCGCTGATCGATTTCGCACTGTCCGCCGGTGGCCACTTCGTGGTGATGGCATTCGATGTTCAAGCCGCATTGGATCATCGTCTCCACCATTTGGGAGCGCAACATCTGGTAATGATCCGTCGGCGGCACCGGAAAATAGCCTTCTTTGTAGCGTGGCCGGTAACCCAGGTTGTTGTTCTCCCGCCCTGAATTCCAGCGTCCCTCCTCGGCATCGATGAAGTAAAAGCCCGAGTGCTGATTTTGATCGAAGCGGACGTTGTCGAAAATAAAAAACTCGGCTTCCGCGCCAAAATAAGCGGTGTCGCCGATGCCGGTGTTCTTCATGTACATCTCGGCTTTGCGCGCGATCCAGCGCGGATCGCGACTATAGCTTTGCCGCGTGATCGGGTCGATCACGTCGCAGGTCATCACTAGAGTAGGAATCTCATAAAAAGGATCGGTGAAGGCCGTGCTCGCATCGGGAATCAGCAGCATGTCGCTTTCATTGATGGCTGCCCATCCCCGGATGCTCGATCCGTCCATCCCAAATCCTTCCTGGAATGAATCCGCGGAGAGTTCCGTAATCGGGTACGACACGTGGTGTTGCAGGCCGGGAATGTCGCAGAACCGCAGATCGAGCTGCTTGAGTCCATTCTTTTTGGCGTACTCGAGAACTTCGGAAGAGGTCATGGAAGCTCCTGAATCAGGAATTTGGGGAACCTTTAAGATATCGCACTCGGCGGCCAGGATGGCACTCTTGGGGCTTGGTTACGATTTCATGACTTGGTGCAAACTGGCTCGGTTGCGATAATGGCAGCGTGCCGGAGCCGCTGATTGAAGCACGACAAGTCGAAAAGTTCTACGACCAACCGAGTGACAACCGAATCCAAGTCATCGCGCCCTTGGATCTGGCTGTATATCCGGGCGAGATTCTCACGCTGCTCGGGCCATCGGGCTCCGGCAAATCCACGCTGCTCCGCATTCTCACCGGCCTTTCTCAAGCCTCCGCCGGCCAGGTGCTCTGGCACGGCTCTCCCGTCAACGGACCATGCGAGAACGTGTCCATCGTCTTCCAAAGCTTCGCGCTGTTTCCCTGGCTCACTGTTTTGGAAAACGTGGAAGCGCCGTTGAAAGCCCGAGGCGTTGCGCCGGACGAGCGAGCTACGCGCAGCGTCAAGATGCTCGACTCGGTCGGTTTGGACGGCTTCGAGAGCGCCTATCCAAAAGAGTTGTCGGGCGGTATGAAACAACGCGTGGGCTTCGCACGCGCGCTGGTGGTGGAACCCGAAGTGTTGTTCATGGATGAACCATTCTCGGCGCTGGATGTCTTAACCGCCGAAAACCTTCGCAGCGAACTGCTGGAGCTGTGGGAGGACAAGAAAATGCCCACTCGCGCAGTGTTCATCGTTACGCACAACATTGAGGAGGCGGTTCTGCTCGGTGATCGCATCGTGGTCCTCGGCAAGAATCCCGGGAGAATCCGCACCGATTTTCATGTCGATCTTCCACGCCCGCGCGATCGTAAGCATCTCCGTTTTACAAAAATCGTCGATTATATCTACCAGGTGCTGACCAAGCCCGATGGCGATCCTGCGCTTACCCTGTCGGGCCCTGCCTCGGGCTCAACCTCCACGGCCAAATATCCGATGCTCCCGCACGCCCGTACCGGCGGTATTGCGGGCTTCCTCGAGATCCTCGCCGATCACAACGGCCGCGAAGATGTTTATCGCATGGCCGATTATCTGTCTTTCGAGATCGACGATCTTCTGCCGATCGTGGAAGCGGCGGCTTTGCTGGGGTTCGTGAAGGTCACCGAAGGCGATGTCGAGATCACGCCGGCTGGTCTCGAGTTCGCCAACGCACTCATCCTGCGTCAGAAGGAACTCTTCCGCAATGCCGCCCTCGAAAATGTCGCGCTTTTAAAGCAGATCAAGAGTGGGTTGGAATCCAAGTCTGACCACACTCTTCCCGACGATTTCTTCCACGATATTCTGGACGAGCACTTCACCGAAGAGGAAACTATTCGCCAGCTCGAGACCGCCATCAACTGGGGCCGCTACGCCGAGTTGTTCGATCACGATTCAGAACGCAAACGGTTCTTCATTCCCGAGGAGAAGCCCAGCCAGCCGGAAAACGTGGAAGTGGGAACCGAAACATGACGTCTCCGTCGGGTCTGTCGCGCTCCCTGATTCGGGATCGCACTTGGAACTTCTTCATGGACGCGATAGTCTTCGCGTGCTTGTTCGCTTTGATCTACTCAGTGGTCGCCGTGGCGCGCTATTGGTTCAGCGCTCCCG
>JBEKLB010000410.1:0-6053 GCA_050010415.1 Bryobacteraceae bacterium
GGCATCGCTGATTTCAGCATACTCTTGCGATGCTGTCTCACCCAGGGTAGGCCTGACCGGTGGGTTTATGTGGTGGCCGGGAATCCCTTCCTCAATCATTCAACGCTTTTTTTCTCATCGATCGCCGTGACATACAAAGCGTGAGACCGTGTCCTCCGCGCGCTAAAGACGGAGGTCATGACATCCAACGATGGCCCAGCAGTTCTCCGGTCAGCGCGCCCAACCCAATGAGGACCGCCACCGTTCCTGCATGCCAGACCACGAGATGCGGCGCCTGCAGGAACATGCACTGGACTTGAAGAGGCACCAAGGCCAGGAAGACGGCCAAGCCAGTCAAAACCGCTCCGAGTCCGGCGGATGCAAAGTGCGCTCCTCGCCGCGCAAGCAGCCAGAAGACTATGGCTGCCGGAAGACCTTTACCAACCAACCGACGGAGGTCAACCGCGATAGCTCGTCTCGGTAAACAATGACGCTCCCGATAACACTCATGAGCGCAAGGTATAGGCCGGCCACCGCCCCGATCCAAAAGTGAATCTGGAAAAACACGTTGTGCAGCCACAAACTCTGGGGCTGTTTCAGCCATTGTTGCCATCCGCTCATTTGCTCCGCGTTGCGACGATTTCCAGGTATTCGCTGTTCCCCAGAACAGTGCCGTTCTGAGCGCCGTTGTGTTCCCGCATGAGCGCGGCCATTTTTTGTGCGAGATCCGCTTGCGCGGCTGGAGTGTTCGAATACTCGAAAGCTTCGATGGCCGGACCGAAGTGAGTCCGCATGAACTCGACCCAATCCTCGGCAGACAAAGCGCGGAAGCGCACCGCACGGCGTTCTACGCGGAAATCCTTCACGTAGGGGCCGAGCCGCTCTGCGACCACCGCTTCTTCACCCCACTCCAGGGGAGCATCGACACGCGAGCTCGGCGCGGAATACCGTACCAGGATCAGGAACAGCTTCCCGATCATCGAATCTGGAGGCCAGCTCGCCATGCCAATTTTTCCGCCGAGTCGGCAGACGCGCGCCATTTTCGGCTGCCGTCTTGTGGGGATCTGGCGCGAAGATCGCGCCGAAGGTGCTTAGCACCACGTCGAACGACTCGTCAGCGAATGACAGCGCCATTGCGTTGCCTTCCTGAAAATCGATCTCGAACCCCTCGGTCTGCGCCCTCATCCGCGCGTGTCCAAGAAGCGCGGGAACCAGATCCACTCCGGTCACGATCGCCCGGCGCCTGGCCGCTGAAATGGCCGTATTGCCAGAGGCCGTGCCCACGTCGAGCACCGGATCACCCGCATGCACGGGTATGGACTCGCAGAGCAGTTCTCCGACAATTGCAAGCTCCACCCCCATCCGGGGAAAATCCCCCGCCGACCAGGTCTGCCGCGCAGGCAGGGTTTCCGAATTTGCCTGTTTCATGCTACGTGAATAGTTCGCCGCAGCTTCCCGGGAAGTTACGGTCGGATTTTTGTCGATTTCTCCTGATTCGTGAGACGGGTGAGACTGGCCGGACGCACGCGGCCGGGGGAGAGGGTATACGATTGATTGCTCCAGTCGCTCATGCCGCGCAGTTCACCTTCACAGTGGCCCCTTCGATTCGACGGCCTTGCCAAGATGCCGTGGTGGGCCCTTTTGGGTGGCCTGGTGGGCGCGGTTCAGGTTTACGCCGGACTAACCCTGGTGCAGAAGGTGGGAGCGGGACCGTTCGTTGGTCTCACTGTTACCGCCGCCCTTGTTATGTCATTGGTGGTGGATCACTACGGTTGGCTCCACATGCGGTACAGGCGCTCAACCCTTCGCGAGTGTTAGGAGCGTTGTTGATGGCCGGTGGCATCTCGTTGATCGCCAGGCACTGAGGATCGATCATGAGTCAAATCATTTCCGGAGTCACTTCGGCGATCTTCGTCATCACAGGCCGTCACGCCGCGAGCGGGCACGGCAGCCCCGGTGACCACCGTACTTGTTTGGTCCATTGCCGCCGGAACAATCGCGGGAGTTTTGTTCCGGCCGAAGGCTTGGCCAGAGGCCGTGTGGGCGTGCTTAGGCGCTCTTGTCTTGGTGCTCTCCGGACTTCTTCCTCTATCGCAGGCCGGCGCCGCCATCGAGAACGGGTAGCATCCGGTGGAGCAGATCCGCCCATCTTCCCGCCCATGCCGCGATCCCAAGCCCAATCCGAGTACAGAATCTCTCGCTTGGAGTTCCGCGCGCCAGCGTAGATCTTCTGGATGGCGGTCACTTGGCTGGGCAGCAGGCAAGTTGAACGCTTCGGCCCCTCACAAGTGACCTCCGCAAGTTTCTTAGCCACCAGATCCCCAGTGCACGACCCATCGTGGTGTCTTCCGCCATGGACGCAGTATACGTGGCTTCGATTCAGTCGGCAAATGCGAAGTGGAAGGGCAAATGGAAGGGCTGTTTTGGCGATTTGCGGATCTAAATTCTTGATTCTATGGTGGGCGCGGCAGGACTCGAACCTGTGACCTCCTGCGTGTGAAGAATGTGAGGGGCTTCCACGATTTACGCGTGGTTGTTTGTTTTCTATCGGTTAGTTAGGCTCGGGGCATCTGCTTCCGCTCAGAACAGATGGCCGCAAGACCAATTTTCAGCACAGTTTTTAGCACACAGTGCTTCAGAAGGCTTTCGAAGGGCGTTCCGCGATCGGAAATTTCGGTTGCTTCCAAAGACACTAAGCGCCCTTAAACGACATCATCACCAATTGGGATTGCCACTGACCCAAGTGACCGAAGCCATCCCCGTGGATCTGCTTAAACCAGCCGAGATTATCGAAGCGCCCCACTACCGTACCTACTTGATTGTTGTTACGGAGATATGCATCGAAGCGTCGATATTGCTCTTCATCCAAATTGGCGGTAGCGATATCAAGCCAGACGCGTGCTGAACAGGCGTTGTCTACGAGCAGACTGACCTCAAACCTTCGTTCTACCACCGCACTGATTTCAACGACTCGTCCGACATATTTATCCGGATGCGTCACGAGTTCGCATAAAGTGGTCTTGATCGGGGGCTCCGCCTTGGCCGGTACTGCGACGGTGTTGGTTACCGCATCGTGGACGCCGATACTCTCCGAACAAACCCAGCCTTCTTTCCCTTGATCTGGTCCTTCCGATACCTGCACATTCACAAAATTTGTGGTCGCGAACGGAGTTACCGTGCAGGCAGCCAGAGAGGTGCTCAGGATTTCAATGTGGGCAGGTCCGCGGACGACGGCGCTTGGTTGCTGCTGCATCGCCAGAAGGAACTGGCTGCGTCCCTGGGTGTAATGTTCAGGGTGTTCGGTCACATCCTTCATTTGCTGTTCGGTATTCTCTGGCCTGCTGCCTTTCTGCCATGAATCCAGTACCGCCTTTTCGCTCGCTTCCTCATCGGAAATCAGCCGTCGCACAGCCGGTGAATCGGCCACCAATCGAAGCTCCAGCCTTTCGCTGTTCCGGATGATTAAGTCCTGCTTGGTTTGGCAACCCGAAAAAAGCGCGAAAGAACCAATAACGAATGCTGCGGCCACGATGGAAAATCGCCTTGGAGTCGGGGCAAGAGGTATTGACGCGGCAAGCTGCGGCACGCTAAGAATAGACGCTCTTCTGCATTGCAAAGTTCCCCTTTGCCGATCAGTCGACTTCTCGGGTTTTGCCTTGTCAGGTGGTGATGCGCTGCTGCTCCGAACACGTAGATCGCGCACGGACTGTCGTAACGTCTGCGGATACATCAGGAGATCCGAAAAACTCCGGGGTTAATGTCCGTCCACGGGAGCGCTGGAACAAATTGCGACAGGTGCTTGGGGTTCGTAGTTGCGACCAGGGGTGAACTTCCAAAGCGGAGAGCTTGGGCCGCAAGTAATACATCGATGTCCAGCGGAGCGGCTTCGGCCGTGGGTCGCCCCTCTTGTCTGGAGCGAGCCCACAGTTCCGCTGCAAAGCGAAGGGCATCATCGGTGAGTGGAACGTACCGATCTGGTGTGGCGTTCACAAATGCGTCCAGACGGGCAATCCCAACGACCTTGTTCGCCCTCAGCAGTTCGCGCTTGATCTCGTAATAAACGATTGCAGGCACCAGAACGCGGGCACCCGCGAGAAGACAGTCCTTGAGCCAGTCCGTTATTGCGATGACTTCGTGGCTACGTTGTGGCTGCGATATCAGGCCGAGCGGTCCGGAATCGAGGAAAAGAACGTCGCTCACGGGTAGATGAGCGGTTCACCTGACGCCGCGCGAGCTTCATTGATGGCTTTCATGAACACGGCGAGTTCCTCTTCCGCGGCCTTCAATTGGGCTGGGTCCGATGTCGCGTCCTCGCGCTGCCAAACTGCCAGCAGGTCGAGCGTTGCCGTGTCGACCGATGGAGGAACAGACGGGGCACTGCTGCCGGGCAGGCGAGATACGGGTCCGATTTGCGGGGGTTCTGACTGGAGAGGCTGCCTCATTAGTTTTCCTGCCCTGTTTGAATTTTACCAGCCGCCGCGCTGATGCGGGAAAACCTGAAGCTTCCACGTGCTCCGCATTTCTTGCCATGGGCGGGCGGTTCAGCCTGATTGGAACGCATTAAGAAACGTCAGCCCTTCTCGGAATGATTCAATAGCTCGACCATTGCCGCCTTCGAATCGCCGGCCATCGCGGCGCCTACGCTCTTCAGAAATCGATCATAGCGGAATTTTCCTTGCGCAACAGCCTGATCGCGAGCCTCGCCCGATGGTTCGGCTATGCAGGTCAGTAGAGTCTTAGCGACCGGGATCGGCGATATGCCGTTGACCAATTCGGCTCGGGAGGCGTTCCGGCGTCAGATGGAGGAGACGCCCGGAACCGAGTACCTGTTTCCCCGCCCAATAACGACCGGAAAAAAGCCCTACATGACCAACCTGCGCAAGGTCTGGGCGGACACGCTGAAGAAAGCGGGCGTAACCTATTTCGCGCCCTACGAGCTTCGGCACACCTTCGCCACCCGGCTCAGCGCGGGCGGCGTCGCCGATCACATGGTGACGCAGATGTTGCGCCAGAGCGATGCCGAAGTCTTCAAGCTAACAGCCAGGCGAAACTCGGCATGATGCGCGAGGCGCTCGCGAAGCTGGACCGTCAAGCCAACGAGCGGGCAATTTCCGGCACAGTGAACGTCAACTGAACCATTTCCTGCACACTTTTCACGCACAGTTGTGGGCCGTTTACGTTTTCGGAAAGGAGGAGGGATTGATTCTAAAGGAGTGATTGGTGGGCGCGACAGGACTCGAACCTGTGACCTCCTGCGTGTGAAGCAGGCGCTCTAACCAACTGAGCTACGCGCCCGAAACGGTGCGGCTTTTTCAGTCTACCAGCTTCCCCACGCCCTCTTCCTAAGGCAAACCACCTACAGCCAACACCGAAGATCCCGCCCAAAAACTACTGACCTCACTAAGGTAGCCTGTAGACACTCTCATTGCCGACCGATCTTTATCAGTAAGTGCCAGCCGAAGTACTAGTGAAAGTCCACGTGTGCCTGCGTCGTACCGGCGCAGGGCGATTCGGAAGGGCGAGTCTAACATGAAGGCCATCGGCAAGTATCAGGTGATCGAAGATCTGGGCGCGAGCGCGACGGGAAAAACATTCCGTGTTCGCGATGCTTTTCGCAACCGCGAATTTGCCGCCAAGATTCTGCAGGTCGTCCCCGGACTGAGCGCCGAGGCCAAAGAACAGTGTTGCGCGCATCTGGCTTCTTGTGCCGAGCTCTCCCATCGCCAGATCGCCAAGGTCCACGATCTCGGTGAAGTGGATGAGGGCGTCTTTGTCGCCTCGGAATGGCGCACGGGCGTGGATCTACGCGCCTTCATGCCAGCCAATCGCGATCTGCCGCTCGGCCAGAAACTAGCCATCATCGCGCAAGTGGCCGAGGGCCTGGCCTTCGCGCATTCGCGTGGCATCGCGCACGGCAATCTCAAGCCCAGCAACATCTTTGTCGATCCCGCTCGCGACGTCAGCATTCTGGATTTCGGCATCGCCAAGTGGCTGGCGGCCATCCTCGCCGCTGGAGCCCGTCCGGAGGGGCTGGTGGCCGGGTACCTGGCTCCCGAGCAGGTGCTGGGGCAGCC
>JBEKLB010000411.1:0-6039 GCA_050010415.1 Bryobacteraceae bacterium
TTTGCCGCGGAACCAGGCCCAGATCAGGAAGACGGTAAAGACGCCGAGAGCAATCAGGACCCAGTCGCGGGCGTTGAGCATTAGTTTAGATACTACCAGCAGCCGTCAACCGCCGGTCACTGCCAGCTCTGCCCGCGCGCCGATCCGCCGCAGGCAGCGGTCCACCCACTGCTTGGTCAGCTTCTCCTGCACGCCATTTTGGGACAGCCGCGTACGAAGGCTCGCGAAGTCCACGTGGTCCATTTGCTGGTCCTGATTGAAGCAGGAAAACACCACGGTCTCTTCGCCGGTAATGGGGTCCTTGTGCTGCTGCAGGCACTGCGCGCAAATCTCCTTCATCATGCATTGCATGGGAGAGTTGATACTCGCGATGGCCTTGTGACCGTGCTTGAGATAGGGCGCGAGCATACCGTGGCGCGCTCGCTGCACCGCGTGCATCATCGCATCGGAACCGATCACCACCAGCCGGTCCACCGTGCTCAAGGGAATCTCGGGGGCATCGCTCATGGGAGCCCCGGGCTCAGCCAGATCGCCTCGGGCGTAAGCCGCCATCGCTTCCACGATGTTGCCGACGAAGGCCTTGTCCTGCACCCGATCGGGCGTGAATCCGGGCGCTTCGTCGCAGCACCAAACCACCACGTCGGCGGCCTTCTCGATCTCCTCCACTTTGTAGCGGTCGATCATTTTCTTATAACCGGCGAAGTAAATGGTGCGCGATCCGCTGGCGCGAAGCTGCTGGCCAATCGAAAATAAAACCGCATTGCCGAGCCCGCCGCCCACCAGCAGCACGGTCTCGCGCGACGGCGTTTCGGTAGGTGTACCGGTCGGTCCCATCAGAATCACCGGCTCGCCCGGTCGGAGCAAGGCGCACAGATCCGACGATCCGCCAACCTCCAGAACAATCGTCGACAGCAGCCCTTTCTCGCGATCCACCGAGGCGCCGGTGAGCGCCAGGCCCTCCATTGCGAGAGCAGTTCCGTTCACGCGCGGCGCCAGGGTCTCGTAGTTTTGGAGGCGATAGAACATCCCGGGTTCGAAGGCTCGGGCGGCCATGGGCGCTTGCACCACCACCTCCACGATGTTCGGGGTCAGCCGGATTACGTCCCTCACCACCGCGCGCAGCTCCAGGTTCAAGCGCGCGACCAGCACGTCGGGTTCCGGCGCTTCTCTGGACCGGCGTGAGAGCAGCCGCGTCACCACCGGGTAACCTTGCTTGGCGCTCGCCATGGCCTTCACCACGTTGCCGGCGTAAGAAGGATGCAGATCGCCAAAGAAGCTGACGCCGCGGCCGTCGGGACGTATGGATGTAAGCACGCGCGACGCTTTCGGCTTGGCCACGCGCTCGGGCTTTACCGGCTCTCCGTCTTCATCCACCGCCTGAAACCACTTGCCGTCCAGCAAAACGTTGTCAGGATCCTCGCGGCCGAGCACGGTGTTGGGCTGCGTGCCGGCGGCCACCAGGATGGACTTGGCAGGCAACCGCACCGGCTCGCCGGCCACGCTCATTTTGCCGGTCGCTGGATCGAACGCATGCCGCGTGACATGCAGCGCCGCGGCATGACCGAAGCTGTCTACTTCCACCGATTCCGGTGTCAGGCATTCCGCGAACCGGATGCCCTCTTCGAGCGCTTTCCAAACCTCTTCGTGATTCAGCGTGTAGCTGGGTGAATCGATCATACGGCGGCGGTAGGCAATAGTGACACCGCCCCAGGAATTCAGCAGTCCGATAAGATTCGGCTTGCGGCCTTCCTTCGCCGCGGCCGCTCTCTCGGCGCGAATGGCGCGAGCATGCGCTATAAATTCATCCGCGGTCTGCTTTTCTTCCACGCTCCAACCCGCCACACATTCGCCCTCGCCCTTCTCTGCCACCAGGGTCTCGTAGCGGCTCAGGAACTTCTCCACTTGGACGACGTAATAGGCGAGCGATTCAGTGGCCGTGTCCACAGCCGTCAGGCCGCCGCCGATCACCGCGATCGGCATACGGATCTGTAGATTCGCCACAGAATTGCTTTTGGCCGCGCCAGTGAGTTGCAAGGCCATCAGGAAATCGGAAGCCTGCCGGACACCGCGCGCCAGCCCGTTCTTCATGGGGATCACCGTCGGCCGGCCGGCGCCCGCGCACAGCGCTACGTGATCGAAGCCCATCTGAAAGGCGCTATCGATGGTGAGAGCGCCGCCGAAACGCACGCCGCCGAACATTGCGAACTCACGCCTGCGTTCCAGAAGCAACCGGATGATCTTCAGGAAATTCTTGTCCCAGCGAACCGTGATCCCGTACTCGGCCACTCCGCCGAAGCCCGCCATTACACGGTCATCCAGCGATTCATAAACCTCGCGAATGTCGCGGATGGGCCGGAACGGCGAGCGCCCGCCCAGTGCATCCACGCCACCAGTCTCCTCGGACAGCGGCTCGATCTTCAGCCCGTCAATTCCCACTACGGTGTGGCCATCGTTCATCAGATAATGCGACAGCGTGAATCCGGCGGGACCCAGCCCTACCACCAGCACTTTGTATCCGCTGGGCGCCAGCGGCAGCGGACGCGCGAAATTCAGCGGATTCCAACGCGTCAGCAGACTGTAGATTTCGAAACCCCACGGCAATTCCAGCACATCTTTCAGGGATCGGGTTTCCACCTGCGGAATGTCCACCGGGTCCTGCTTCTGGAAAATGCAGGCCTTCATGCAGTCGTTGCAGATGCGATGCCCGGTTCCAGCAGCCATTGGATTGTCGATGGTGACGATCGCCAGCGCACCCAAGGTGTAGCCCTGCTGCTTCACCGTGTTCATCTCGGAAATCTTTTCGTCCAGCGGGCAGCCCGCCAAAGTGACGCCGAAGACGGTCTTCTTGAATTCGCCGGATTTTTCCTTGAGTCCGGTGGAGCAGCTGTCTTTGCCCTGGTTGTGGCACTTGATGCAGTAGTGCGCCTGATCGATGGCGCCTGCAAGGCCCATGCCCGGATCGGTCAGATGGAACCCTTCGCGGCTGCGCCAGTCTTCTTGTGGGAGGCGAAGCTTGGTGATTCCGTTCTCCGCCAGGCTCTCCACCGGAACCAAATGCAGCGGATCCAGCTTATGAGCCACCTTGAACAGAACGTCACCGTGATGCTTTTTTCGGCCCGCTTCGGACAACGCTGCCCAAGCGGCGTAGCGCGCGGCCGTCTGGATCCATTCCAGACGAACAGCTTCTTCTTCCAGCCACGCCGAAACATGCGCAAAGAAGCTTCGCTCGGTGAGCGGTTCACCACAAATGGCTTCCAGTTCGCGATCGAGGCCTGGGCCATCTATCGCTTCCGCCTGCTCCTTAGTCACACCGCTAATGGCTCGCTTTTGGATGAACTTGCGTTTGAAAGCAAAGAAGGGCGCCAGAGCGTTATGCCGCGACTGCAGCGCCTCTACTTCCTTCGCGATTTGAAACAGCGCGCCCAGGAAATCCTCGACATGTGGGGCTAGCTCGATCACCAGCTCGGACTGCTCCTTAGCCGTCTCCTTAGCCATCCCAGCGCCTGAATTGGTGCGGGCGTCGAGCAGCCGGACGCTCAGCCCGGGGTCAGACGCTAAGAGCTGTTTCAAGAAGGCGGCGTCCAGACGAACAAGGCCTTCGCGCGCGTACAAATCTTGAAACTGGAGGCCGAAGCCGAGATTACATGTATCGGAAGTTACTGACATTACTTGTGCTATGAGAGCGTATGGGCGGCGCTTATAAGTGTATTGTAACAGGCCAAATCATTGTGGATACGTCATTTTGGATTCCGACGTCGCCACTCAAAAAGCACCACGCCCGCCGCCACCGATACGTTCAAGGACGCAATGGCTCCCGCCATCGGAATGCGAACCAGCACGTCACAATGTTTTTTTACCAGCTCATGCAAACCGTGTCCTTCCCCGCCCAGGACGAAGACGGTTGGTTCGGAGTACTCGATCTCGCTGTAGAGCTGGCCGCCACGCTCGTCCAGTCCATAGATCCAAAAATTGCGTTTCTTCAAATCCTGTAGTGTCTGGTTCACGTTCCCGACACGCACCACGGGCAGGTGTTCCAACGCCCCCGCGGCTGCTTTGGCGACCGTTTCCGTCAATCCGGCAGCCCGGCGGTCGGGAACGATCACCGCGCTCGCTCCCGCGGCATGCGCGGAGCGAATAATGGCGCCCAGATTGTGCGGATCCTCCACACCGTCCAGGACCATCAGCAACTTCGCGTTGGGCAGCACTTGATCCAACTCCGCGTAACGGTGAGCTGCCCCAAACGCAACCACGCCTTGGTGCGTAGCGCCGTTCGATGCACGATCCAACGCCTCACGCGGCTCGAAGCGCAAGGTAACCGACCGTTCCCGCGCCAGATCGATGATTTCCTGCAACCTGGGACCGCCCGCGCCTTTTGCAATCAGTACGCGATCGAAGGCGCGTCCCGCACGCAAGGCCTCGCGGACCGGGTGCACTCCAGCGATCACCTGGCTGGGCGCTGGCCGCCGATCGTTATTTGTTTGATGTTTCGTAGTCTTTAGTGTAAAAAAAGGTCGAGAATAGCTCAATGGGTTTGCTAGAATGTCGGAAGCATGGCAGAGCCTGCCGCGAGCGAACTTCGTCCTGAAATTCCCGATAAGCTATATTTCCGCATCGGCGAGGTCAGCCGCCTGGCTGGAATAAAGCCGTATGTGCTGCGGTTCTGGGAGACCGAGTTCTCTTCGCTCGGGCCAAAGAAGTCGGGCAAAGGGCATCGTTTATACCGTCGCAAGGACGTGGAGCTGGTATTGGAAATCAAGCGTCTGCTGTACGATAAGCGCTACACCATCGAAGGCGCTCGCAAGGATCTGGACACGCGTTCACGAGAAGCAGGCGCCAAGTCGGGTGAGTCATCTTCCGTGAAGCCGCCGCGTCCGCAACCAGCGCTGTTCGGCGATTCCGGTGCGGCCCTGGATGTGATCCGCAAGGAACTCACCGCAATTCTGCAACTTCTCAGCTAGCCCGCCGGGTTAGCTTTTCGCCGCTCATACAGTCCTTTACCTGGCCGATGAGCAGTGTTGGAAGCGCATACCGTGCGATGGGCTCCAAGGAAGGACGCATGATCCGGCTGACGCGCATCAATCGGGCTCCATTGGTTCTCAACTCGGACCTCATCGAGCACGTGGAGGCTACGCCCGACACCGTGATCGCGTTGACCAATGGACAGAAACTCGTCGTGCTGGAGTCAGCCGATGAAGTGATCCAAAAGGTGATTGAATTTCGCCGCTTGATAGCGAACCGCCCAGAGCTCGTGGCCGCTCATGACGGATAGAACGTGGGAAAGGCATAGGTTCGTATGGCGGGGCAAGCCAGTCCACTAAGTCCCGCTCCAAAATCACGCCCTGTCCCGCTCAGGCCAAACAAGCTCCGGCCCGACACAGCCACCTTCTTAGGGCTTATTCTGGCCTTCGGCGGAATCGTGGGCGGCTTGATCATGGAAGGCGGCAAGCTGAAGGACATCTCGCAGTTCACCGCGGCAATCATTGTTCTGGGCGGCACTTGCGGAGCTGTGATGGTCAGCACACCCATGAACATATTGGTGGCTGCCGCCCGCCGCCTGGGAAACGTCATCCTGGACAAGTCCGATTCTCCCGGCGCGGTGATTGAGGAGCTGATCGGCTACGCCGCGGCGGCCCGGCGCAGCGGGCTGGTGGCGCTCGAAGATCAAGCGCTCCAAGTGCAGGATCCGTTCCTTCGCAAGGCTCTCAATCTCGCCGTGGATGGCACCGATCTACAGGAAATCCGTAACATGATGCAACTGGAAATCGAGCTGCACGAAAACCAGGCGCTCGCCGAGGCCCGGGTCTTCGAATGCGCCGGCGGCTACGCCCCTACCATCGGCATCATCGGCGCGGTCATGGG
Source organism: Bryobacteraceae bacterium (assembly GCA_050010415.1). Taxonomy (GTDB): domain Bacteria; phylum Acidobacteriota; class Terriglobia; order Bryobacterales; family Bryobacteraceae; genus Palsa-89. The sequence goes on from JBEKLB010000411.1 coordinate 5,860, forward strand.
TCTGATTCAGGTGATGAAGAACCTGGCCAATCTCGAGGAAGTGGGGCACGGAATCGCCGTAGCCTTCGTCGCTACGGTGTACGGCGTGGGCCTGGCAAATGTCGTCTTGCTGCCGGTTGCCACAAAAATCAAAACCCGCATCGAGAACGAAACTGCGCTCAAAGAGCTAATGCTGGAAGG
>JBEKLB010000412.1:0-6032 GCA_050010415.1 Bryobacteraceae bacterium
GCGAAAGGCTCCGCAAGAGCGGTCTATTACCCAGGCTTCTTTGGAGCTTTCTGGATAGTGTTTACTACCTTTGCAATACGCCTGGCCGATTTCGAAGGGCCCGGCGGAGCAACAAGGAGGGCGGCGCTTATCGCGTTTTGCTCGAACGGCTGGTCGTGGAGCACCACGTTGAGCAGCGATCTGTTCACCCGGATACGCCCGTTGTACTCGATGAAGCCGAGCTTACGGAAACGGTTCATAAAGCGGCTCACGCGGGAGCGGGTTGTGCCAATCATTTCCGCCAGGTTTTCCTGCGTGATCTCTGGCAGGAGCGTTTGTGGTTCGGCCGGTTTGTCGAATTCCGCCATAAGCAACAGAACCCGAGCCAGACGTTTCTCGCTCGAATTGAAAAGCTGGTCCACAAGATCGGCCTGCGTCCGCATGCTACGAGCCAGCAAAAAGGCCAGAAACAGGTCGGAGAAGGCATGCTCCTCGTGGATCACGCGAATCATCTCCTTTCTGTTTATCTTCAGCGCTGTGCAAGCTGTGATCGCCGTTGCCGTCGCCAGCCGACTGCCAGGGACCGCCGCGACGGCCTCCTCACCAACGAACTCGCCAGGCGACAGGAGTGTAATCGTCGCCTCTTTCCCGGCATTCGACACGACGGTAAGCTTTGCACGGCCTTCCTGAAGATAGAAGACGGAGTCGGCGACATCTCCTTGCGAGAACAAGGCCTGTTTCGCCTTCAGATGAACGATTCTCTTCCCTAACCCGGCATTCATCAGGAACGCGTGAGGATCAAATGTTGGTTGCTTCGAGTCAGTCATATACTAGCGGCTTAAGAGTTGTGCGGAGCGAGCGTTAAAAATCGCTTAGCGCAGCCTTCCCCCCTTTTGCGGCGTTCGGGAGCGCCGGGCGTTCCGCTTCGCTCATCGCTGAGCAGCCGAATGAGAACCGGGTTGCATTCATATTTTCTCCGGTCGCTGCACAAGTTGCGCCAGCGGCCGCGAACATGCAGGCATCTATGCCTATTCTGCGGCAATTCATTGCCGTATCACTCACTTGGGGCCTTGCGTTCCTGCAAAGAGTGTTTGCCGAGACGCAAGCACCGCATGCGGGCCGGCGGCGCATTTCGAACCTCGGTATCATGGGCAGAAAGGCGCTAATCGGCACAATGCGCAAATCTCGATCGGAAGCTTCATGCGCAGAGCGCTTGACCTCAACGACGTTCAAATCTTTGCCTCCGCCGCGCGTGCGGGCAGTCTAAGTGAAGCGGCTAAAGAACTTGGTCTGCCAACCTCAACGGTGAGCCGGTCATTGACGCGACTGGAGAAGCACCTGGGGTTGTTGCTTGTCCGGCGAGGGCAGCGCGGCCTGCTGCTCACCGACGCTGGCAGCGAGTACCTGAACTCTAGTGTCGAAGCCCTCCATACTTTGCGCAACGCCGGAGAACTCCTGGATAGAAACCGGTCGCACCCTCGTGGCGTGCTTAAAGTAGCGTGTCCGATCACGATGGCGAGAGATGTCATGGGGCCCTTGATGCGCCGGTTCGTCGATGCTCAACCCGAACTGCGCGTGGATATCCAGCCCTACTCTTCTCTCTGGGATCAGGAGCCGAAGGAAGACATTGATATTTTCTTCAAGATTCAAGCCCCGAGGGACTCGCTCAGGCGAGTACACCATTACCCTTCGGCCAAACGGGCCTTATATGCCAGCAAGTCGTATGTGCGTAAGTACGGACTTCCGAATGATCCTGCCGAGCTCTCGAATCACCGGTGCACCGGGTCAGCGGACGACGCGTTTTATGCCAACTGGAAACTGACCAAACGAGGAAAGACCGTCGCACTGGACCTCATCTTCCAGGTCATGTCATCAGATCCGTTTGTGCATCGGCAATTGGTGCTCGATGGTGTCGGCATCAGCATATTGCCACTCTGGATGGCAAAAGACCCCGCGATCGCCGCCGACCTGGAACGGGTGCTCCCACTTTGGGTCCCCGATCCCGTCAGTCTATGCGCGCTCTATTCCGGGACCTCGGACATGATACCGAAGGTCAAAATCTTCCTGGACTTCATGGCTGCCCATCTGGGCACTGATCTCGATCCGCGCCTTCACGGCCTGAAGGCTAAGGAGTGCTTCGCAGAGACTGTTGGTCAGCGGCTGCCAGCCGTTCAGAAAAAGGTGGCCCGCACGCAGCTTCGCTGAGAATCGCGCGGCGTGTTTCCCGCTTCAACAGCTTTAAAATTGAGGTTCGCGATGCCGGAATAAAAGCCCGGAGAAGATGTCTCCGGCGGCGGGCGTGAAGGGTAGCCAAAGCATGATGTTGTCTGTGCCTCGGTCACCATCTCGCGATTGCGATAACCACGAGTGAGATTCCGCTCGAGGCAGCGCTCAACCGCCTTCACGAGTAGTCGAACCCGTGCCCGATTCGAGCTGTAGCGAAAATTACCGGCGTTAGCGTGAACCAAAGGCCACATAACCCACTCCTGTTAGTAAACGACCGGTCTTACCGCGCAATTCAGTGGTTTAACGCGCTGCAAACTATCTTCGGGGATGCTCGGACTGAACGAACCGGGGAACAGAGAGCTCATAATTGAGCTCCTGTCGAGCGCTACGCCTGTTTGTTCTCAGCCACGACGGCTTTCGCTATTTCGCTGTAAGGTAAGAAATTTATTGGTATTTTTGTTGCGCCTGCCGGACCCGCGGTTTGACGGATGAGATCGGTTAGCTCTTGATTGGTTAGCTCGTCAGACTCAATCCACAATCCTCCACCGGCTTCAACTCCAACAAGCTTGACCCTGTGATAAGCAACTGGATGGACGCGAGGTACAACCAACAAAATGTGCTCTCCAATGTGACTTTCGAATTTGGTGAGGATCATTTTGGGCTCTAGCCCCACCGCGCCTTGGCCGCTTTTGCCGCGATCTGGGAGCGCTTCTTGGGCATAAGCATAGCGGCTCTTGCGGCGCCGCCCTTGAGTCCGCCCAGCCGCCCCAAAGCGACAGCATGCGGGTTCTTGTTCGGGTCCGGCGCGGGCGGTTGCTCCGCTTCGCGGGGATCGCACTTCGGGACTCGGCCGGTTGCCTCTTGAATGATGCGATACGCGAGTTGATTCGGATCGCGCGGGTGCTAGCTTGAGCGGTCTGACATAACCCCAGTATGACAAGCCAAAATGCGATGTCCAACGGCTGGGACTTTCAAACTGACCCACTACCCAAATGTGTGTCAAGACATTGCGGGTTCAAGTTCGCCATTAGTCCAGCGGGGAACCCGAGAGCAGCGCGGTCACGCCGAGCGATTCAGCTTTGCCGATGTTTGAAATCGCCGTGCGTGCGCCGCATGTACTGCAATGCCTGGTCGAGCGATTCGGCAGCGACTGACACGCGATCTGGTTCGTTCTCGCGACGGTAACGGTCCTCTGGGTCGCTGACTTCCATAGTTGCGCCACAGACTCCCCCACAACCGGGCTGAAATTTGCTGGTGCGCTCGTGTCCGTCTTGTTCGTTTTCACGAGCCACCGGCTTTCTATTTCTTCTGGCGCTTCTCCCAGGGCAACCGCGCCTGGGCGGCTGTCTCCGGAGCCAATATCTTGCCTGTCAATGACGCTCGTAGAAGACAACTTTCCCTGATGGGTCCAACTGCTGTAAGAAGTCGAAGTCGTCAATGTTGCGCGTAAGGACCGTCATCCCGTGTTTCCGCGCCGTGGCGAAGATGAGCGCGTCATTCAACACTCGCCGTCGGTCGGCGGGTCCATAGCCTTGGAGACGCGCGAGAATCCCCGACAGAACTCCCGCAACTAGCCAGGTCTCTCGATCCGGTGCGATGGTGCGATGCGCCGGCCGGTGTTCGATAACCGCCATGATTCGTCTAGTCGTCTCAACTGTGCTGGGCTGATTGGGATTCAGGAAACCGCATGGTGCGATCAATTCGGCTTCGGTGACCGTGGAATGCCACGCGTCTGCGGCTCGAATCGCCAGTTCGCCCGCCTTAGGAAAACGTCCCTGCAGGATGTCCACGTAAACAGTCGTGTCGTAAAGGAGTGTGCGAGGCAGATTGGATGCGCGTTCGACGAAAGGGAGTGCCGACACGCCGCGGGGGATCAGCGGATTACGTCGCTTTTCAGGCTTCAGGCGACGAAGGACGCTACGAGCACTGAAGCTAGAACTCAAGATCTACGTCTTTCCCTACCTTCCCCTGCTGCGACAGCAGCCAGTCTGGATATTGATCCGCCACGGCGAGATTCGCCAGCGCCATCTCGATAAGTTCGGTATCGGAACGGGCTCCGGAAGTCGCCTTCGCCTTCCGAACCAGCGCCTTGGGCATACGCCCCCGCACAACCTCTGTCTTGGCTCCGCGCAAAAGGCCGGCCTCTTGCGCGATCGTCAGCGCGTCGTGAAACCGGTCGGATCGCACTAGTTTCTTTTTCACGGGCGACGGCATATTAACTCTCCTGTAGCACAGAACTGTATCAATTGTAGCACATGCATCCGAAATTCGCAGGCTGACAATTCAACCTTCACCCCGGCGATCTTCGCCAGGGTGAGGTACGGCTCCTGACGCGCGACCACAGTATCCGCACCGTGCCGGCGGCACGATCTTTTCAGCGCTCACGTTATTCTTATTTACAGCAGGATCAAGGCTGGGTCAAATGACTTGCCATGCGCAAGTATTGTCCGCTCTAAATAGGGACGGCATACTCGGATCGGTTGCCGAACCGACTCCCAAGTTCAGGGCAGCGGATTAAGTCCGCTTTCGCTAGCCCACAATCGACACAACGCGCTGTAAGGCCGGTGTCTGGACTTCAGCTTCAGTCGCCGCCTCCCGGATGTTCGCCAGAGATCGGCTTCGCTGTTTGGACTCGTACGCAGCGGCGCGGAGATGCTCGTCGAGATTCGCAACGGCCTCACACAGGTTATCTGGGATCACTTGGGTATAGTACGTCAGCGTCGTTTGGGGATCAGTATGGCGGAGGTGAGCCTGCAGATCCTTTATGCTTGCGTACTTTTGAAGGTGTGTGGATGAGGTACGACGTAATGCCTGATGGGTCAGATCCTCAATTCCGACCTTGAGGGCCAGGGGCTTCAGAACCCGCTTCAGATAGTTGCCTACGCTGTAGGGTTTTTGTTGGCGGCTCGGAAACAGAAACGCGCGGGGATTCATACGTTCCGGATGTCGCGCTATCCACTGCGCGATTTCGCGTGCGAGGTTTGGTGGCACAGGGACAGAAGAATCGCTGGCCAAGGTCTTCGCTTCGCCGATCCGGGCCGCGCCCTTTTCGCGATCCTTCAAAGCCTCGTCAATTCGAAGCTGGCTCCCCTGGAAATCCTCGATGCGCAGAACCAGAATCTCGGCCGGCCGAAGACCGCAGGCCGTTAGAATGTGCAGCACGAGATGTTCTCGTGGCTCTGCCTCCGACAAAAGCGCGCCGATCTCCTCCATGCTGAGGTAGCGGCGGCACACTGTTTTCCCAATCTTGGGCATTGCGAGCTTGCGCGCCGGATTCTTCGCGACCAGGTCTTCGTCAGCGGCGTAGTCAAAAGAGGCCTTCACGTACATGCGAACCTTACGGACCGCGGATTTGCTATAGCCGTCTTCTGCCATCTGGTTCACCAGCAACTGAAGCGTCGCGAGCCCAATCTCATCCAGTCGTTGCTTGCCAATCACTGGCAGAACGTGGGTCGCAAAAACGGATCGAATTGTTTCCCGGAAGGGTTGTGAGCACTGGCCCGATTTTCAAGCCGGAGAAAGTCCGCCATAAATCGGCGTACGTGTGGATCACGGTGGTCTGGGCCGGCTCCTCGCGCGTGAACGCCGCTGGCCCTAGCACCTTTTCTTTCTTCCTCCGCAGGCGCTCGCCGTCTTTGCTCGTTACCCACACATGGAAGAATCCGACCCAGACCTTCCCGTTATCTCGCTCGATCCTTTTCACCCAACCTTCCGGACTCGGGGTCCGTGGCCACCCGTCCAGGAGTCTCCGAGTCGGCGTTGTCCCCGTGCACGCCACCCTTTGTCTTCGACCGGCCTGCGGGCCCGGCGGCGTCCCAAATCCTGGA
>JBEKLB010000413.1:0-6018 GCA_050010415.1 Bryobacteraceae bacterium
ACGAACGACCCCTTGACGAAAAAGTGGCATACCAACGAGCGCCGCGAATGTTGAAGATCAATTCTCGCCGATCCGCCATGCAGCAGATTGGCGTGCCAGATCAACGTGTCGCCTTTCCGAGCATGGAAATAATGCGGCTCCAGATGGTGCTTCGCGATTAAATCCTGGATGTAGGGTTCATACTTCTGGTGATACGGGCCGTAGCCCTCGCGTTTCAAATCGAACGCACCCAGGCCGACATCTTTGCTGAACACGTACGGCAATTTGTGACTGCCCGGATAGTAGACCAGCGGCCCGCTAGCGGGATGAATATCTTCAAACGCGATCCACGCGGCAGACAAATATCCCAGCGGATAAGTGGTCATGTGGATCGAATCGGAATGCACGCCTTGCTCGGAGCCCTTGTGCGCCAGGATGGTCTGCAGTGGTTTCGGCTCGCGCTCCATCAACAAGCGAATCCAGCGCAGCAACTGGGCGTGCTTCAATACCCGGCACAGGCTTCCGGATTTCTTGTGCGGGTTGAGAAAACGGCCGGGATAAGGATCGTTGTCACCGGCCGGCTCTGCTTCCAGCCGAATGCGGCCACTGCGAATCGCCCTCTCATAGGCGTTCCAGATCGTATCCAAAGTAGGATCGTCGATCAGCTTCTTTAGGATGATATACCCGTCGCGAGACCACGAGCGGCATTGCCCGGCCTCTTCTTCCGTCAACTCACCAGCCCTCAGCTTTTCATCGATGCGATCGAAGGCATCCGGCCGATCGAGCCACGGATAGGGTCCCGCATAGGGGAAATGTTCCGCGCGAAAAGCCGGCACCTGAGAGAACTTCACCGCTTGATCCGCGAAGAAACCGCCTTGCATGCAAAACCATCCTATCGTAGTAGCGTTGTGATATATTCGCTTACAAACGGAGGACGAGGCAGCATGCGATATCTTTGGTCTGGTTTGATAGTGGGGGCAGCGGTCTTAGCAGCGGCGCCGTATTCCAACGTCACGTACAACAAAGACGTTCTTCCCATCCTTCAGAAGAATTGTCAGAGCTGCCATCGTCCCGGCGAGATCGGCCCCATGGCATTGCTCACCTACCAAGGCACGCGGCCCTGGGCCAAGTCGATCAAGGAGGCGGTGCTGACCAAGAAGATGCCGCCTTGGTTTGCCGATCCGCGTTTCGGCCACTTCGCGAATGACCGCCGTCTCACGGAAGCCGACGTCCAGACTTTGGCCGCCTGGGTGGATGCGGGTGCACCGGAAGGCGATCCCAAAGACATGCCGCCGCCCATTGAATGGCGCGACGGATGGAATATCAAACCGGATGTTGTGATCGAAATGCCCAAGGCGTACAACGTGCCCGCGCGCGGCACTATCGAATACACCTACTTCGTGGTTCCGAGCGGCTTCACCAAGGACACTTGGGTGATCGACGCTGAAGTTCGTCCCGGAAACCGGACCGTGGTGCATCATGGCAGCGTACACATTCGTCCGCCGGGATCGCAGTGGTTGAAGGACGCCAAGGTCGGCGAAGGTTATGTGCTTCCCAAGCGCGCCGATGGCAGTGATGCGCTGCCGGCGCCGGTGGACCCGAGCGTTAATGTAAGCAATGAGTGGCTGCTGGGATATGTGCCCGGCATCCAGCCGCAGAACTATTTCGATCTGGACCACAAGGCCGCCAAACTGATCCCCGCCGGATCCGACATCGTTTTCGAAATGCACTACACCACCAATGGCAAACCGGCCACCGATCAAACCAAGGTCGGGTTTGTGCTGGCGAAGGAACCACCCCAGTATCGGCTGCTGACGGTGCCGGTGGCCGGCGCGGATTTCACCATTCCTCCCGGCGATGCGAACTATGCCGGCCATACCGTGGCGCAGTTCGATACGGCGGTGAAGCTGATCTACTCGCAGCCCCACATGCATCTGCGCGGCAAGGACATGGATATTCGCCTGGATTATCCCAACGGCGAGCACGAAACTCTGGTCAGCGTTCCGCACTACGACTTCAGCTGGCAGACCATTTACTTCGAGCAGAAGCCGCTCGATATTCCCAAGGGCACCAAGATTGAGCTATTCGCGCACTGGGACAATTCGGTCAACAACAAGTACAATCCCGACCCGAAGGCCACCATCCGCTGGGGCGATCAAAGCTGGGATGAGATGCTGTTCGCGTGGGTGGGCGTGGTGGTGCCGCGCGATACGGATCCTGAAAAAGTGATGGCGAAACCAGCCAATATCGCCGCCGCGACGACGCCAGCCAACGCTCGTTAACGCGCCCCCGGTGAGGGAGCGTTATTAGAGCAATCGACAGGCCTCGTCAAACGCCAGCCGCGGATTCCGCGGAAACAGCTTCTCCGCGTGTCCGTAGCCGAGATTGCACACGAAGTTCGACTTTACATCGATGAACTCCGGTGGGTTTCCGGCCGTTGCGGAAAAAAACTCCTGGTCCACCTTGGCGTTGTCGAAACCCGACATTGGGCCGCAATCCAATCCGAGCGATCGCGCAGCCATGATCAGATACGCGCCTTGGAGAGTGCCATTGCGAAACGATGTGATCTCGGCGACCTTCGGGGAGTTCGCGAACATTTCGCGCATCGCGGGATTATTCGGAAACAGCTTGGGAGTATGTTCGTAAAATTTCAGATCGTAACCGATGATTGCGGTCACCGGCGCCTTCAGCACTTTATCGACATTCGTCGGACTCAATGCGGGTACCAGCCGTTGCTTGGCTTCGGCCGTTCGCAGAAATAAGATGCGTGCCGGGTTCGAATTGGCGCTGGTGGGCCCGTACTTCATCAGCTCCCAGAGTTCGCGCAGCAAATGGTCGCTGACCGGTTTGTCGAGCCAGGCGTTATGCGTTCGCGCCTGGCGAAAGAGAACATCCAGAGCGTCGTTATTAAGCGAAGTATTCATTTTGTCGGAATAGGAGATTGAATCTATTTGCGAACAGCCACGATTTGATCGCCATCGATGTAGGCGATGTAGATGGTGCCCTGCATGGCAACGTAGCCCTTGGATTTCGAGCCCTTGGAAGTTTCAAATGACCGCACTGCGGCTCCGTCTTCGCTCTTGCCGGCTATCGCGCGCACGGCGAGTTTTCTGCCATCCACAGCCTCAGCCTGGGTCAGACGAAACGTTAGCTTATGTCCGCCGATGCCGAGAAACCTCTTCTTTCCAGATTCGCCCATCACGGCGCCCATCACCGTGGCTCCCCTCGCGATCACCGTTTTGTCGCCCACCAGCAGACCTTCGGTCACCGTGAAGCGTAGCGCCTGCCCCTCAGAGGCATCCACGGGAACATCTTCGTCAAGATTGACTACGAACGGTAATGCATCGCTCACCATCACTGGTGTCGTAATCAGCGGCTTGGGCGGTGCAGGTGGTGGTGGAGCCGGAGTGGCAACCGGCGCGGGCACGGGTGTGGCCGGTGGTGCAACCGGTGTGGGTATTGAGGGAAGGACCACGACAGGCTTATCCGCTTTTGGCTTTGGCGCGCGCTTCGCTTTCGCAGCTTTGGAGGCATCGTTGGCGGCACTGGCAGGAGGAACAATGGGGACGGTTTCAGAGGGAGGCGTCGCTGCGGGAGGAGTTTCCGCTGGCGTCGCTGTCGCTGGAGCGGGCTCTGAGGGCGTTGCAGCCGCCGGAGGCAGGCTTGCGATTGCGACGGCTGCCGCTTGATGGCTCTTCCACCAATACCAGGCGCCGATGCCGGCTCCTGCGACCAGAGCGCACCCGATCAGACCGAGAATCAGCACCAGCATTCTGGGAGAAGTCCCCGATCGCCGTGGGCCAACGCGCGCTGGCGCCATAGGAGGCTGCCGAACGCCGTTGGTTTTCGTCGGAGGCCGATTCCCTGAGGTCTTCGCGGGATCAGTCTTGGTGGGAGCAGTCTTGCTGGGGCCATTAACAGGAACCGTAACACTCGGCATCGGTGCGCGTTCAGGCGGCTGCGCCCTCTCAGGCGGCTGCGCCCTCTCAGGCGGCTGCGCCCCCTCCAATGACGGTTCCGATTCCGTGGAAACCGACGCCATAGCCCCGGGTGCGGAGGCTGCGGCCTGGAACGCGGACGCCTGCACCGGCGAAGATGGTGCCATCGGAACCGGCGAGGCGAAGTGGCCCTCTGGATCCAATTGCCGCTGCAACGTCAGCAGTGCTCCTTCAATCTCCTTCATGGATTGCCAACGGGCCGAAGGTTCTTTCGGCAGGCAGCGCAGCACAATCTGCTCGAGCAGGGGCGGAACATCCGGCGACGCTTGATAAATTGGTTTAACGTCGTCGCGCAAGATTGAGGAGAGCGTAGAGATACCGGATCGCCCTTCGAAGGCCCGCCGGCCCGTCAGCATTTCGTACATCACGGAACCGAACGAGAAAATGTCGGACCGCACATCCACGCGTTTGCCTTCGGCTTGCTCGGGCGACATGTAGCTCACCGTCCCGATGATGGACCCCTCGCGCGTCAAGGCCGTGTCCATGGTGCTCTGGTCGCCGGTGTGGCCGGACATTCCCGCATCCACCCACTTGGCAAGACCGAAGTCGAGCACCTTTACCAGGCCCGACGTGGTCACCATGATGTTGGATGGCTTGAGGTCGCGATGGATGATGCCTGCAGCGTGAGCAGCAGTGAGGGCACTCGCGATTTGCGCGGCGTATTGCAGTGCCTGCGCCGGCTCTAGCCCTCCGGCGGGAGTCAAATCCCGCAGTGTTTTGCCGCTGATGTATTCCATTACGAGGCATTGCACATCTCCTTCGGAGACAATGTCATACAACGTAATGATGTTGGGATGGTTGAGGGCCGACGCCGCCTGCGCTTCCTGGAAGAAACGGCGCTTCCGTTCAGGATCCGTCGAGAGGCCGGGTGACAGAATTTTTACTGCGACTAGACGATTGAGCCGGCTGTCTTGTCCCTTGTAAATCTCACCCATTCCGCCGGCGCCAATCTTGTCGATTAGTTGGTAGTGAAGTATCTTTTTGCCGACCATGGTGCCTAACGTGCGAACGGTGCGCCCACGCGCATTATGACGCGAATGAGATGGTCAGCGCAATCAGGGCCGGACGGGAGTGGGGACAGCGGGTTGGGGATTGGCACTGGTTGTATACACTATGCTGGAACCTGATGCGATTCATCGATCGTGGAGAAGTGGCCCGCCGGCTTACCTATGAACTGTGCATTCCGATTGTTCGCGATGCCATGATCGCGTTTTCCAGCGGGCAAACAAAGCAGCTTTTGCGGTCCATCATCCCCCTGTCAAACGGACGTTTGTTCGGCGTGATGCCCGGGGCAATGGGCGGGGGTGGTCCGTTCGGAGCGAAGCTGATCAGCGTCTTCCAGGACAATTTCGCGAAGGGGATCCAATCCCACCAGGGCCTCGTGATTCTATTCGATCCCGATTCCGGCGCGCCGGTATGCGTAGCCGATGCCGGCGAGATTACGGCCATCCGAACTGCCGCGGCTAGCGCGGTTGCGACGGATGCTTTGGCGCGCAAAGACGCTCGGCGCCTCGCGATCCTGGGTTACGGCGAACAGGCCGGCACTCACGCGCGAGCCGTCGGCAAAGTGCGCCAGCTCGAATCCATCGTGGTATGGGGACGGGGGATGGAACGCGCACGAGCTTTCGCGGAGCGCACGCAGGCAGAGCTTGCATTGCCGGTGGACCCCGCCGCAAGCGTGGAAGAAGCAGTGAGTGAGGCGGATATTATCTGTACCGTCACTGCGGCATCCGAACCAATCTTGAAGGGCTGCTGGGTGCGGCCTGGTACTCACGTGAACGTGGTGGGTTCCGGTTTCGCGGGTCCAACTGAGGTGGATAACGACTTAGTGGTTCGCTCGCGCTTCATCGCCGACAGCCGGGAGGGCGTGCTGCAACAAGGCGCTGAGTTTCTCCGAGCCAAGGCTGCGGGCTTGGTATGTGACGACCATGTCGTTGCTGAGATCGGACAAGTGTTGGCGGGCGACGTGGCAGGCCGGCGGTCGGCGGAGGAGATCACGGTATACAAATCGCTGGGGCACGTAGTGCAGGACTTGGCAAGC
>JBEKLB010000414.1:0-6006 GCA_050010415.1 Bryobacteraceae bacterium
CGCCCCGACGACCTGATTCGATTGTATCGCGAATCGGATTAGCGATCCTTCGCCGCAAATTTGCGGCTTTGCGGTTTACACATAAATGTGATTGACCAGCCACACGAAGAGCCAAACAACCAGTACCAAAGGAATGGCGAATACCAATCCGAGGACCAAGGCTAGGGAGAGCAGAAAGAACCAGTCGCGTGCCGTGTGGCGGTGCGGCTCCCCCAGGTGACGGGTGAGCAGCCGGTAATTGCGGCGGTTGGTCTTCCAGGCGATATCGAATATGTCGCCGAATAAAGGGATGGAGCCTACCAGGACTCCGATGCCCAGGTTGATAACCATGCGCACCAATGTGACGTAGGGCACGCCGCGTATCCATCCAGCCAGCGGGATGATGAGCGAAAGCAGGCCGGCCAGAACGTCGCCGAAGCCGGGAATCAGTCCGACGATGCCATCCAGACCGACGCGGATGCCGGTGCCGGGGATGCGAAATGCCTCATCCAGCAGGATCTCCAACCGTTGCAGCGTGCTATCGCGGAAAAGCCACGCGCCGCGATTCCATCGCTCCTGCCCTGTGCCGGGAATCACGCCGGGACGCTGGCGGTACGCTGCGCCGTCAGCCGGGCCAGTTGGCCGGGGCGGAATGTTCGGCGGACTCTGCAGGGTCGGTCTCCCCCGGCCGGCAAGCTTCTGGCGGCCTTGTTCGATGCTACAATCGATAGGGTATATGGCGGCTATAGTTCAGCGGCAGAACGCCTGACTGTGGCTCAGGATGTCGTGGGTTCGATCCCCACTAGCCGCCCCAATAATCAATCACTACAAGACCAACAGATTAAAAATCGAGAACTACCTCGTAGAGACGTACCTGGGGCTCTATTTCCCCGTGCCGTCGGAGGAACTGTAGATGGGGCAGGACGCCTCGTCCCAGGCAAATGCATACTGGACTCAGTGTTGCATCTCTTCAAAGGGAGCCGAAGGGTGCCGGGGGACTGGCACCCTCGTGGTCACGACGAAGCCCCATCCATCACTTGGGAACCACGACGATACCGACGTTTCCGTAACCGCCAGAGACGCCGATTGCCTCTACTTGAGTTGCGCCATGCGCGCTCACGGTGAAGACATATAGCTTTCCCGCTTCGTAGCTTAGGGCGTACAGGTGATCAAGTTTATCCCACGTGATTTGGTCGATCTGTATGCCCGGCAGAAGCCGACCAGTAAGCTTCGTCGCCACCGCCGCACCGTTGAAATTGAATACTTGGAAGCCTTTGCCGCTAATGGCGACAAACTTCCCATCGTAGGACATATCCATGCCGATCGGGTTAGCAATGTCCAGATAGGGGATATTGTCTTCAGTATTGCTTGACGAAATACTGCCGGTTGAAGTGCTGATTGTGTAACTGGCGAGTTGGGAATCTTTGCCTGTTGGTTCGCATCCCTCATCCCCGTTGTTTACGCATTGGCTCATGAGAACAGCCAGGTGCTCATGGGGGTCTTCGGTTGCCATAAAGGGTAAAAGGTAGTAATCAAGGCTAGGGTCGACCTTTGGATCCTTTTCGCCCATGTTTGTGTTGTAAGTCAGTGCGCCGTTACTCAGGCGCACGAAAGGGGAAAAATCGCTATTGCCGCCTATTTCCTGGGAAAAGGAGTAGCCGTACATGTCGCTCGAGTCAATGGTGAGCGCGGTGGTCCCGAAATTTTCACCGTCATTGGAGTAATCGTTGCCAAGGAAAGTGAAGTCGCCGTTCGTGCCGATCTGATAAGACTGCCAATCGTTCACGCCGCAGCCTGTGCCCCCCGGACCATAACTTAATTGAACATAGAAGTACTTCCCGGTATGATCGAGCGCCGGCCTGTTGCCGGTCGTGGGCCCGCAGTCTTCGGGGTCGTACGTGGCCGTATCGACAGTCGCGATCTCGCTGCCCACCGCTCCATTGGATTCGACCTGATATGTATGGAGGTCGGTGGTCCCGACCGAGATCAGGTGACTACCGGTGACGCCTCCGAGCTGGCCTGTGACTTTGAAGGGCGAACCATTGAGCAAGGTGAGTTTGCCGGCTGCGGTGGCAGTATATACGTTGATACCTTTCGAGGTCTGAACGTACACATCGTCGGCTGTGGCAATGGCTGCGGTGGTGTCCGTGGTTGCATCCGCGGTTTGACTGAAGATTGGACCCGCAGACATGAGGATGACGCAGATTGTAATTCCAAGGCGTGTTGTATGGATATTCATGGTCGATTACTCCTAGCTTTCCGTTGATGGATGGCGACAGGGCCAAGGGGGTAAGCCAAGGCACGCGAAGGATACACGGTGCTCGATGTTAGCGGCGAGGTTACTTGGCAAAACAATCATATAGTCAAAAACATCCGGCCCGCGAAGCCGCAACTCCAACACCACCGGTCCCGCCAGGTCATTACTGCCTGCCTGGCAGGGAGCTGATCATGTGTCAGGACTCTCGTCCTTCCGAATCATAGTGCTGCCATTAATAGATGCGTTACAAGAGAAAAGCAGAATTAGACAAGCAAGTCCCACAGTATGCGAACCCCGGTTTTGTGCTAGATTTGTGCTACCGGCATGCGTAGAGTACGTTTTGAGCGTTTGGTCGGATTGCCGTATCCAAAAACCTTCAGGTGGTTCGGCCCCGCTAGTCGACCCAACCTGCGCGGACAAGACGCATTGCCATGAGCCCATCCTGCCCAGTTTCGTCGCCCGCGTGAATGCACACTCCCATGAAGACAACATAGTTGATGCACAGCTCGGCAACGCGCCAGAGTGGCTCACCGCATTCGAACCGCGGCGCGGCTTGAGCAATGGTCACCTGCAGACGATTGTCGGCAATTTTCTTCCCCGGCCGCCATTCCCTTCGCAGGGAGTCGTTGAGACGGTTGAGGTCGATCCGAACGACGGCAGCCGGGTGCAATGTCATTGCCACTGGCAGGGTGAACGGAACTTGGCCGGCAAGCTCACCCTGGTGCTGGTGCACGGCCTCGAAGGCTCTTCGGATTCGCGCTACATTCAAGGCATAGCCGCTCGTGCCTGGGACGCCGGCTTCAATGTCATCCGCATGAACATGCGCAATTGCGGCGCGACCGATGCGCTCACCCCGACGCTCTATCATTCCGGTCTATCCGGGGACGTGGCGGCTGTAATGTGCCACTACGCGCAACAGTTTGGGTTGCAGCGCGTAGCGCTGGTGGGCTACTCCATGGGCGGAAACCTGGTGCTGAAACTGGCTGGAGAGTGGGGCAATCAGCCGCCGCTCTGCGCCGTTGCGGCGGTCTGTCCGGCGATCGATTTGTCTGCCGGAGCCGATGCGCTGCACGAACCCCTGAATCGGGTTTACGAGTGGCGGTTTCTGCGCGGATTGAAGGCGCGCTACGCCCGCAAATGGGAACTGTTCCCCGCCCGTTACGTGCCTCCCGCGGAGATTGGCCCCGTGCGATCCATTCGCGAGTTCGATCACAAGATTGTCTCCCGATATTGCGGCTTTCGCGACGCCGACGACTACTACTACCGCGCCGCCAGCGCGCGCGTAGTCGATCGTATTGCGGTCCCCACGTTCATCTTGCACGCGCAGGACGACCCTTTCATTCTCCTGTTTCCTGAAACGCGCGCCAAGCTTGTGGCCAACGCGCATATTCAATTCGTTGAAACGCGTCACGGCGGCCACTGCGCTTATCTCTCCCGCGACCCTGGTAACGAGATTCATTGGGCCGAGGCAACCGTCATTCGCTTCCTGCAAGCTGAGGCCACACATCGCGATGGAAGCTGACTGGGAGTTCGAAGTAGACGACCAGGCGCCCGCCATCGAGGCATGCTGGCCGGGGTTTGTTGATCTGCGCGTCCATCCCGAGCGCGCCGCAGATCTGCCCGAGACTGCCCAACTCCCCGGCTTGGCCTCCGCTTTGAAGACGCTCAACAGTCAGGCATCAATTGTGTGGACTTCAAAGTGTGACTTCTGGCCGGCGCTTGAGCAGGAGGCATTCAATGGAGACGAACTCGATGCGCCTTCGGAGTCGGTGGCGCACGTCGTGGGTTGCTTCATCGATCTGCTGCCGAAACGCGATCGCGCCTGGGCGTTTCCTGCCGACGCCGAAGCCGAATGCAGGCGGCTATGCGCCGTTTTCGCGGCGATTCCGATGCGCTGCTGCCGGATCGATCTGGTGGTTCGCCGCGCAGTCATTATTCCCGACCGCATGGATCTGGGCATCACCGCCTATATCACCGCCTGCGGCTCGACTCCCAGCGAGGGCAAAGCCGGGCTCGAAGCAGCGTTGGCGGCGTTTGCGCATGCGTTTTGTCTCGGTTCAAAGCTACAATAGGGAAGCACGGGCGAGTAGCTCAATTGGATAGAGCACCGGCCTTCTAAGCCGGGGGTTGTGGGTTCGATCCCCGCCTCGCCTACCAGTATTTAAAGTGAACGATTTACAGGTTTTAAGTTCTGGACGAGTGGGCTGACCCGATCGTCCTAACCCACCTTGAGCGCAGGCACGAGGCAATGCAGAGCAAGCAAGGGATCATAGTTTTGCGGGTGATTCGCCATCCAAACCCCCTGGCCCAGCAATCTTACGGTTTCTCCAGGGGAGGTCCCTTGCGAGTGGCCTGAGGTCCGCTATTAGTCGAACGCCCAGCGGTTCGCCGAGGTACCGAAGGCCAGTGCATATCGGGTGACCAACGGCCTTTGTCCAGATGCGCACCGACCTGTTGCCCGCAACGTGCACAAGCGTGGAGAAGCCATTGAGCCCTGTTCAAATTGGCGACTAGCAGTCTCTCTGTCTCGGGGCTAAACGAGCCGTCGCACGCTTTCATCGGAGCTGGCATGATTCATTCCCTCATCTCGATTATTCATCATTGGCGCAGGCCGGCAACAAAAGCTTGCAAATCCCTTAACACCTCGGCCTCGTTTGACAGAAAGACATAGTGATGGGCATTTGGCACCGTAATGACTCGCGCCATTGGCAGACCATCTCGAACAGCCTTTTCCTGCTTCCCTGTCAAGGCAGTAAGGGCATTTGAGTACGCCTTGGCTGCCGCTTGAACTGACGGATCCGTACTGTTGTCAACCCATGCTCCCTGACGGTGCGGGTTTGCAAAGATGACAAGCGCAGGAACGGGTATGGCGGTGTATTTTTCCGTGCCAGTCAAGAGCGGCATGAACAGGGCATAGCCGGGCAGATCAAGTTGTTGTCCCACCCCTCCTTCGGGAGTGGTTGCCCTCTGCGCGCGAAGCTCCGCTTCGGGGAATCGGAATCCATTCATGCGCTCATAATATTTCTGCAATGCGCTAAAGCTGGCCAGGTCCGTTCCGCTGGGCGGTGCGGGTTGAGGTCCCTGGAGTTTCTGGGCGTCCATTACGCTGGTCCCCTTCCCGTTGTCGAAGGCGTAGGAATAGGCGGCATCGAGGTAAACTACGCCCGCAATTCGATCCGGATGGTTATTTGCAACTGAACTCAACTCCGCTCCTGCAATCGAGTGTCCAACGAGGATGGGTCTTCTTATCCCGAGCGCGTCAATCGCCGCTACTACGTCATCTCCCAGACGTTTCGCCGGGTGGTCCGTCGCTGCATAACCGGAGGCGCCAAACCCCCGCCGCGTAATGCCGTAGACATGGTAGTGAACCGCGAGTTTTGGCGCGAAATCGTCATAGACGTGAGCCGTGTTCCCACCCCCCGCCAGGAGAACGATGGGCCTGCCGGAGCCGCCCCAATCGAGCACTTCCAATCGAACGTCCTTGTCCACCGTCACGAATCGAGTGCTGTGCGGCGACGGGTCATTCCACCCAGCCGGGCTCTGCGCATAAAGAGGAACCGCGAGGAAGGCGAGCGATACGCAACAAACTGGAAGACTCCGTCGCATTGGTCTGGCGGCTCCTTCACACTGTTTACGCCCCACTGAATCCGAAAGTTCCTTGCTCATTACGGTGTTCTGAGTTTTCTGGGACAAACATCGGCGCAAACTCAGCGAGCCGGCCAAAGTTGGCCGGCTCGTTGAGTTTGTATGCAGACGCCTTTAGAAAATAA
>JBEKLB010000415.1:0-6004 GCA_050010415.1 Bryobacteraceae bacterium
TCCAGCACACGTTGGCGAAGTGAGGTCACAGAAAAGCTCCTTTCTGTGACCGACGCTACCGCTGTCTATCGTCCAGCACACCCACGCAGCTGCGTCCGCCGCGCCAGCGGCTTAGTTCAAACGGCCTAGTCGCGGATGTCCCCCTCGTCGTACCGTTCGGAAATTCACTGCTCATTTCTTGGTGGACGATGTCCGCAAGGGCTCCTTCAGGCCCATTCCGCACGCTCCTCAGGGGTCATGGCAACTTCGACTGAGGTCCGCGCATGAGCCGACTCTACAGCGGCCTGGATGACCGCCATCACCGCAAGAGCCTGGATGGGGGTCACAGGATTTCGAGCATTACCGCTCAATGCGTCGAGGATGCCCTTGTAATATAGCCGTTGATCCCCGGCGATGGCCGGTACGCTCCGCGACGCGCCGCTGCGATCGTACACAAGAAGAGCGTCCGCGTCCTCGCCCCAGCCCGCGTCACCAGGTCGCGTACCGTCCAGTAGTTGCCGTTCTTGCCGGTCGGCCTTGCCCTTGACAAGGCTGCCCTCGTCTCCATGAATAGTGAAACGATGGGTTCCGCCAGCAATCAGGGACGCCGCATGGAGGATCACACGTCGCTCATGATAATCGAGCACCACATGCGCCCAATCGTCGGACAATGCACCTGTCCGTTGTTGCGCTAAATTTCCTTGCACTCGGTCTGGTAAACCAAATAATTGGAGCGCCTGATCGACCAGATGAGGGCCAAGGTCGAACCACAACCCGCTACCTGGGCCACTCCGTTCGCGCCAACGATCTCGAACCTGCGGGCGGAAGCGGTCAATGTGCGACTCGAAGTGCGTAACAGTGCCAACAAGGCGATCGCCTATTGCACGGCGGACTGTCAGGAAATCGCTATCCCAACGCCTGTTGTGGAACACCGACAAGAGAACCTTTTGGTGTTCCGACAACGCGATGAGTTCGCGTGCCTCGGTCAAATTCAGCGCAAACGGCTTATCGACGATGACATGCTTACCCGCGGCCAGCGCCGCCAGGGCGATCGGAGCGTGGCTTTGGTTTGGCGTAGCGATTACGACCAGATCAATTTCATCGGAGGTCGCGATGGCTAACGGATCGGGATCGACGGTGATATCTGGCAGGTCGGCGTGAACCTTTGCGGCGTCGCGTGACGCAATTGCGCGTAATTCGAAACCGGCCACTGCCGCGATCAGCGGGGCGTGGAACGTCTTGCCAGAAAATCCATAGCCGATTAGCGCAACGCGGATGGGTCTGGAAGAAGAATTCATAAGCTCATAAGAGTTGTGACTATTACAACATTGGTGCCGATCATTTTGATGCCGCTACCTTCAGGAAGCGCACTTGGCCAGGAATCGTCCGTTAAGTGCGGTTCCGTCAGGTACGAGGTATTGTCTGAGTGCAGCGAACATACACGCACAACAGCCGCGATCTCGTGAGCGAGGCTATTTGCGATCTATAACTCAGTACACGGCCACGGGCGCCCGACTCCTAAGCAGGTGCTGCTGTGCTCAAATCGTTGAAGGTGGGTGGCTCGCCGAAAGTCGCCGAGCACTAGGTCCGCCGGAGCGATCCACATAACCCTGTTGTCATTTCGAACGCCAATACTGGTTACGGCGCGTTCCCAAACCCTGAGTTTCGCTGCTTCGGCGCCTTCCTGGCAGCCGATATTGGTGGACATCAGGCAGAAAGACATATGGCCCGTATCGCTAAGCTCACCGGCCTCCAACTTCCGGAAAATGCGTTTTCCAGGCACAGCTGCGCTCCCGGGCCAATCCAGGTTGGATGGACATGGTTCCGTTCCCGCTATACTCGGTGACTATGAGATTCTGGTCCGCCCTGCTGGTCACATTTGCGTCCGTTCTTCCGGCCCTGGCTCAAACGCCGGAGCGCCTCGGCACCGTCTCTTTCCCCGTCTCCTGCGTCGCATCGCAGCAGGTTGCAATCAACCGCGGCATCGCCCTGGTGCACGACTTCTGGTACGAGGAATCCCAGCGCCAATTCGAACAGATCTTGAAGGCTGATCCAGCTTGCGCCATAGCCCACTGGGGAATCGCGATGAGCTTTTACCACCAGATCTGGAACCACCCCGGCGAAGCTGTGATGACCCACGGCTGGTCCGAACTCCAGAAGGCGATCGACGCGAAGACCGAGCGCGAAAAGGAATACATTTCGGCCCTCATGGTCTTTTATAAGCCCGGCCCACTGAAGTACCAGCAGCGCGTTGATCTGTACTCCGCCGCCATGCGCGCTCTCTACGAGCACTATCCCGACGATATGGACGCCGCCGCTTTCTACGCGCTCTCGCTCCTCGCCGACGTCGCCCCCGACGACACCAGCCTCAACCAAGAGCACAAGGCACTCGCCCTGCTGACGCCGCTCTTCGGAAAGTACCCGGATCACCCCGGCATCGCGCATTACATCATCCACGCGTGCGATAACCCATCCATGGCACAGCAGGGACTTCACGCTGCCGAACGCTACGGCATTATCGCACCATCCGGCGCGCACGCTGCCCACATGGGCGGCCACATCTTTGCCCGCCTCGGCATGTGGTCCGAGGATATTAAGGCCAACCTCGCTGCCGTCGCGGCCGCACAGAAGGCAGCCGAAGGCAACCGTGGCGGAGGCTTCGACAAGCTCCATCCGGATGACTTCCTGCTGTACGCCTACCTGCAGAGTGGACAGGATGCTCCGGCCAAGGCTCTCCTCGACAACGACGCTGCGCTGCTGAAACACATGGCAGCAATGCCCGGCATGATCGAGGACGGCATGGAAACAATGGTGCCCGCCTACAGCACTGAGTTCCCGGTCATCTACGCGCTTGAACGCCGCGACTGGAAGACGGTCGCCGCCATGCCGCCAGTCGCCGGCGCCCCAGCTGACGTTCAGATCATGACCTACTGGGCGCACGCCATCGCAGACGGACACCTGAAGGACGGAGCCGCCGCGAAGACAGACCTCGCGAAGTACGAAACCCTTATGGAACAAGTGAAAAAGGGCCCGCGCGCGTATCTCGCAGAAGGCACCGCGCCGCAGATCGAAACCGGCACCGTTAGCGCATGGGCCGCATACGCCCAGGGTGATCGCGAAAAGGCCCTCGGCCTGATGCACGAAACTGCCGATCTTCAGGACAAAGTTGGACAGGGAGAAGTCGACATCCCCGTGCGCGAAATGCTGGGCGACATGCTGTTCGATTTGAAACGCCCGAAGGACGCCCTCGTCGAATACGAACGTGACCTACAGCTCAGCCCCAGCCGCTTCAATGGCCTCTACAACGCCGGCATGGCCGGCGAAGCCGCAGGCGACAAGACGAAAGCCCGCCAGTACTACACAGCGCTGCTCAAAGTGACAGACAACGGGCTCCACACCACGCGTCCCGAAGTAGATCACGCGAAGGCGTTTCTCACGACCGACGATGCAGCAGGCAAGTAGCGATTTTCAGCCCTCCGCGTTTTTGCCTGCTGCGCGACCGGCTCCGTTGACATTGACGGTCTACCTTTCAAGCTGACGTAATGTCGGCATCTCTGACAGCGGGTCCGCCACGCTCCCAAGATATGGCGTTCTGGGAATCTACGATAATGTTGCACATCGGGCAGCAAGTCACATGGTTGCGTGTGCTCGGCGATGGAACTGACTTCATTGACGCGTAAACGACTTCACGGAACGGATGGCCGAACGAGGCTCAGGAAGGTGCTGGGATCTGAAATTAAGAGCGGGACGGGGGAAAACTGGCGCCAACCTTGCCTGCTCGTTTCGGTTACAGTCAGTCCTTCAGGATCGTGTACTGAACAGCGCCTTCGCATGCTGGGGCGTGATGCAGGAATACTGACTGCGCCTGCGTTAAGGCGCGACGCTCGCGGTTGGGAGCAAACACCACATCGCGCTGCGCGACGAAGTTTACGAGGAAGAGCATTGTCTCGGCGACTAACTTCGCGCTGACCACTCCAGTGGAGGTGTACCGCAGGAAAAACCGGATCAGAACAAAACTCAGCGTTCCCGAGAGGACGACGAGAGTCCAGTACTTGGCCAGCGCCGGCGCGACGCGAACGTTCGAACGAAATACGCTGCGCTTGCCGACCGTAAACTGAAACCAGCCTGCAACCAAACGGCTGACTGCCTGGCATGCCGCGATATGCGGCCAAAAGTGCATGCTGAGAATAAATACTCCGTTGTCGATGGCCGCCGTGAGCAGCGAAGCCGCCGCGAAGCGGACAAATACGAAGTAGATCCGCATCGAATCGCGCAGTGGATCGAAGTGCGAGGACCGATTGCCGTCGATATAGATCGTCGAGATCGGAACTTCATACATCTCGCGTGCCGTTTATTGGCAGGCGAGCAGCATGTCCAGCTCGAAGTCGTATGCAGTGGAGCGCAGCCGCAACAACTCCGGCACAAAGTCCATGGGAATACCGCGCAGGCCGGTCTGCGTGTCTTGAAGATTCTGCCCCGTTACCGCGCGCATGATCACCCGGGTCATCCGGTTGCCGAAGCGGCTCCGATAAGGCGCCGTTCTATTGAAGGAACGCGTCCCTAATACAAGGCTGTCAGGGTGCTCGCAAAGTGCGGCCGCCACTCGGAGAATGTCCTCCGGAGAGTGCTGACCGTCCGCATCGGCGGTGACAATGCCCGCAGAATTTGGGAAGGCACAGGCCACAAAGTTGAGCCCGGTCTTGAGAGCAGCTCCCTTGCCCAGATTTACGGCATGAGTCAAAACATACACGTGTTCTGAATTTGTAAACGCCGTAAACGCACCGCGCGACGGGAGTCCGCTGCCGTCATCCACGATCACGATGCCGCCGATCGCGGCGGAACTCGCGAGCTGCTTCACCAGCGACCCCAGTTGCGGCTCTGGCAGGTAGGCGGGAATCAAGACCAACGGTCGTGTTTGTCCGTTTTTCGTACAAGCTGGGCTGACTTGGTTAACGGCCGCGGAACTAATCGTCATTGTTGTCGCACCTTCGTCTGGCTTCTATGCGACTCGGCCCATGCGAGGTTGTTGCGCGCAAGCTGATAATCCGGCCTGAGTCGCAGTGCTTCGCGGCCCGCTTCAATCGCGTCGTCCCACCGGCCGAGCGAATTGTAGGCTGCGATCAGATTGTTGTACGCCTCCGGATAATCGGGCCGCTGCTTGAGCGCCAATCGCGCCAACTGAATACAACCCCTGAAGTCGTTTCTTTGATAAGCCGCCAGCGACAGATCGACAAGCATTTCAGGGGTAAGAGGCGTAGTTGGTACGGGAGACGCAGTGGGAACGGGCGGCGCCTTCATCTCCGCATAGCGGAGAACCGCCGGATCGCCCGGCACAAGCTGAACGGTCTCGTTTGCCAAATTCGCCAGAAGCGGCCATGCGCCTTGAGCCGCATAGGTATCGAGCAGCAAAAGGCGCGCCTCCATGTACGCGGGATGACGCGTGACGGCTTCGCGCAATTCCGTCGCCGCCTGATCCACTCGTCCTTTCCGTTTCAGCCAGCGCCCATAAAAGTAATAGCTCTCGGCATCTCGCGGGGCCAGTGCGATCGCTCGCTGAAAATGCTGTTCCGCCTCTATATCGCGCCCGAGCGCTCCGCAATCGATTCCCAGATTGATCTCGAGTGGCGGATAGTTCGGGGTGTATTTGAGCGCCCGCTCGTACAAATTGAGTGCGCCGCTGAAATCTCCGGCCGACATGCGCGCCAAGCCATAGTTCATGAGTCCGCGGCCATTTTGCGGGCTCTTCAGCGTTACGTCCGCCCACAGAGATTCCGGCGTACGCCAGACTTCGTTGCGGTGGCGCGTACCTCCGGCACACAGCAATAACAGGCAAACCGCGGCAGTAGCGATCACAAAGCGGTTCTCGTGGCCAAAGTCCGGACGCGATGCGATCCATGCAACCGTCCAGCTTACCGCCAACACCAGACCAACAAAGGGGAGAAACATCCGGTGATCGTTCTCCACCTCAGCCAGCGGAAAAACCGATGTGGGAATGAGTCCGAGCACAAACCACGCGAGTCCAAAC
>JBEKLB010000416.1:0-5999 GCA_050010415.1 Bryobacteraceae bacterium
ACTGGGGCTACCGGATCAAAAGCTGCGCATCAGAAACTCTCTTGTGCTTGCTAGCACTTTCTCTCGCGTCGCTCGATCCGGCAGCAGTCGGGCAATGTCAATTGCCCCGATCATCGTCGAAAAAATCGCAAAGAAGGCGCGTTCTTTGTCCGCGGGTTGGCGGCCAGGCATGAACGGCAACATCCGACTCTTGTAGTTCACTAATTCCGCCACAATCTTCGGCCTGATTCTCTTATCTGCTCGCGCCAGTTCCGGTGAAAGTGCCGCCAGGGGGCAGCCCCGCTCGGGATGCTCACAAAGTTCCAGGCTCAAGTAGGTTCTTACAACTGCCTTCCATGCCTCCCCGGGCGGCGACTCTTCAGCAGCATGCGCCAAAGTGTCCTCAATTTCGCGGAAGCCCTCACGAAGCGACTCCACGAGCAGGTCGTCCTTGCTCTTGAAATGCTTGTAAAAACCTCCATGGGTCAGGCCGGCGTCTTTCATGACGGCCGAAACCGCGGCGCCGTTTAAGCCTTCGGCCCGGACGCGGCGTGAGGCATCTTTCACAATCTTCTGATGGATTTCAAGTTTATGCTCGGGCCCGTAACGCATGTTTATAGGATGCTTGGAATCATCCTAAGATGCAATCTGGGTGCTCCATCCTGAGCCGGACGAAAAGATCCGAATCCATAGGATGATACCTCTCATCCTATGGAGCGAACGGAGAACGGTAGTGCTCGGGAGACCTGAATGTCACCAGAAACTCTCTTCCAAATTCACCTTGTCTTGGGTTATGTGGCGTGGCTGCTTTGCTTCAGCGTATACCTTTCGCCCAGGCTCAAAGCGGCGAACCGATTCGATGCCCAACGTGCTATCGCCACACTGCACAGCTTCCGATTCTTCGGGCTGGTCTTCATCCTTCCAGGTGTCGTTGGCCCTAATCTGCCCGCCGGTTTCGCCACCTTCGCCGCCTACGGTGACTTCGCAACCGGAGTGCTCGCCATGCTGGCGCTTCTCACCGCAAGGATACGTGCACTGTTTTGGTCTTTCGTCGTCGCGTTCAATATCGTGGGCGCGACCGACATCATCGTGGATTACTACCACGCCATTCAACTTGACCTGCCTGCGATGCCCGGGCAACTGGGCGCCACCTACGCGATCCCGATTATCTACGTGCCCTTGCTGATGATCACGCACGTCGTTGCGTTCAATTTCCTGCTGCGCCGGGTGCCCAATAAACACCCTGGAGAACAACCATGATCGAAACCAATATGATCGATAACAATATGATCGATACCAACATCAAAGTACGCGAACACTATAGCGCCGGTGGCCTCACCGGCCGCGTCAATGCGGCGCTCACCACCATTGCGCCCGAAAGTCAGGCACTGACCGTCGCCCAACTCGCTCCACTCGATCAGTTCCATACGCGAGGCATTCTCGCCACGGGCGAGCTGGCCGCGGCGGCGCGGCTGGAACCATCGACGCGCGTGCTTGACCTGGGTTGCGGCCTCGGCGGTCCGGCGCGCTATCTCGCCGCGACTTTCGGCTGCAAGGTGACTGGCGTCGACCTGAGCCCTGCGTTCATCGATGCGGCTACGTATCTCACGGCGCGCTGCGGCCTGTCCGATCGCGTAACGTTCCAGGTGGGCGACGCCCTGCATCTGCCTTTCGAAGATGCTTCATTCGATGCCGTATTTCTGCAGCACGTGGCAATGAACATCGAGGACCGCACCGCACTCTATGCCGCGCTGCATCGGATACTGTCGCCCGGCGGTCAGTTGGTGATCTACGACCTGGTGCTTCGCGACGGCGATGTGGTGTATCCTGCTCCCTGGGCGCGCGACACCTCCACAAGCTTCCTGCTGACCGAGAGCCAAACGCACACAGCCCTTGAATCCGCCGGGTACAAGGCGGCTCTGTGGCGCGATGACACTCAAGTGGCGATCGAATGGTTCAAGACTGTCATGGGCGCCCAGCCGCAGAGTGGACTAAACCTCGCGTATGTCATGGGCCCAGACTTTCCAGTCATGACCGCCAATCTTGCTCGCAATCTCCGTGAAAATCGTCTGGGTGTGCTCTTCGCGGTGGTGACGCGCGGCTGAAGCTGTCGCTGCTTACTGTGACTCATTCGCCGGACTGCGCTTGACCGGCTTTCCGTAAACCTCTATCCAGGCGACGTCGGAGTAGCCGCCGGTGCCATGGCCGCTTCCGGGGCTCAGATCGGCAAAACCGACAGCGTCGACCTTGCTCAGATCTACCTTATCGAGCAGAGTCCCCTTCGTCCGCACGGTGGCTGGATCCAGTTTAAGCCATCGCACGTCGGACACATAGAATTCGCTCTCCAGATAGTCCAGCATGTTCGCATCGACGTGGTTGCCTACCAACAACGTCCCGTCGGCGAGCTTCAGAACGGGACGAACTTCATGGAACCCGGACGTCTTGGTATACCAGCGGATTTTCGCCTTGCCGGTGAGATCGATAAAGTTCTCCTTTTGACTTAGCGTGAGCGCGCAGGCGGCGGCGCAGAGCCCCGTCCAAATATGCGGCACATTGCCTTCACTGGTGACGCCGAAATCTTCTTTGCCGGTGCCGTACAGTGTCAATTGCAGATCAGGGTTCGTTACGAAGTCTTGGGTTACCGGCACATTCCCGGGGGCTTGTTTCCAGGTCTCCTTAAAGATAAGCGAGGGAGGCTGCGGCGCTGGTCCCTTGCCGGGCCCGCGCTCCTCGGGTTGCTGAGAAAATGCGCCTATAGGGGCGCACAAGAGAATCCATGCAACGATCGTTTGCTTCATAGGAGCTCCCATCCGACGTTACGCATTATATAAGATGTCGCCAGGGTATAGACTACGTAGTTACGGATCGTACCATCGTTTATGCGAAATATTGGAATGCAACGACTGCTCCTATCGCTGATCAGCACGGCACTTCTCGCCGCGCAGGCGCCGCCGGACAGCACCGCCTATACTGTCGCCTATGTCGATATCCTACCGGCATCCAGAACCGCAGCGATCACTGCCCTCAAGCAGTACAGGGATGCAAGCCGAAAAGATGACGGATTCCGGCGGATCGAATTCTTCGAGCAGGCCGGACGGCCCGCACACTTCTGCATCATTGAAACCTGGGCCAACAGCCGAGACCTTGATACCCATGCCGCATCGGGAAATGCCAAGGACTTCCGAAATAAGATCGACTCGATGAGGCTGAGCGATTACGACCAGCGGCCTTACAAGACTCTGTCTTTGGGCGCCGCTCACAATGACAAAAGCGGCCGCAGCACATTCGTGATCACACATGTCGATATCGGCGCCCAGGGCACAAGCGCCTCGGACCTCCTTCGCAAGCTGGCCGAAACCAGCCGGAAAGAAGAAGGCAATCTGCGATTCGATGTCTTACAGCACACGATGCGGGCGAATCATTTCACGGTTATCGAAGAATGGCGGACCGCGAAAACAATCGAGACGCATGCGGCTGAGGCTCACACGAAAGAATACCGAAACAACCTTGCGCCGATCTCGGGCGGCCCTCTGGACGAACGTCTTTATAAAGCCGTGGAGTAAAGCCCATCGAGGACGGCCGGACCAAATAAAACGATCGGGACGCCCCGCTAATACTGAGGATTCTTAGTCTTTCGTGCAGCGGAATTCTTTGTTGGGAGCGCCGCCCGGCCTCCCCTGGCGGATTTTATCGCGAAAGACCTGGTGGCAGTGCTGACAGGAATCGGCCACATCGCTGGTGATGTCGCTGACCTTCTCCTGGTTTCTGGTCTGGGATGCTCGGTACGCAGCCCTTCCCACTTCCGCCATTTCTTTGGTGAATCGAATCCAGTCGGGATCGTTCACCGGAACCGGTTTGCCATTTTCGCATCGACGCCCGGGCGTCAGCATCAATGGCGCGGACTCGGCCAAAGCGATGGCGGCATAATCGACAATTTCCCACCCGGAATACAGATCGCTCCCCCACATGCTCCAGTTGAACCCGCCATCAGTGGTCGCGGCGTCGTTAGTCTTCTTCTTTTCGGCAGGGTTGTGGGTCTGAACCGTGAAGAGGATGTTGGAATTTGGGAACATGATGCCGCGCATGAGTTGGGAGAGATTGCCCGCCGCCCGGAAGTCGGATAGGGCCGAGGCGGGGGAAGCAGTGGCGGGCGCGGCATTCGGCACTCCTTGGCCGGTCTGTTGAATATATGCGGCGAGGTCCGCTGCCTGGCCGCCAGTGAGCTTGCCGGGATTATCCTGCGGCATGGTGTTTCTGATTTTGTCGATGAGATCGGAAGCTGGCCACCTGGATCGGAAATCCCCGCCTTGGAGAGGTGGGCCGCTGCGCCCTTCGAGACCCTCGCCGTGACAGGAGGCACACTGTTGCTTGTAGAGTGTCCCGCCGCGCGTGGCATCCTGCGCGCTCAGAGCGGTCCCGAACATTCCGGCGATCATGACAGATAGCAGCGACCTTTTCATCCATTCTCCGTTCGCTTCAGCCTACATCGATTATTGCCGGCGCGTCACTTGATCAGGCGCGCGGTTTGCACCTTTGTGGTTGCGGAGTTGCCCCAGGCGATCCACGTCTCATTGCCGGCATGCACCAGCCGGGGATAGCCCAAGCTCTGAGTGGAGCCGTCGGCGACCTGAACCGTGGGGCCGGCAGCGCCGGCGGCCGATACGTAGCGCACCAGGACGCGCGATGATTTATCGCCTTCCTCGAGCCAGGAGACGAAGGCGCCACCGTCGTTGTTCAGAGCGGTTGAGGCATGGCCGAGAGCATCGCCTACATTGATCGCGATGGGCTTAGTGAACGTGCTCCCGGCGTCGGAAGAGAACACGAGTTGAACCCGTGGTTTGTCGCCTCCCTCCGTGTACCAGGCGATGGCCACCTTGCTGTCTTTGGCTGCGGCGAATGCGCCATTGACTGGGCATGCGTTGATCTCCCACTTATCGGGATTGAGGATCTTCGAGGGCAACCAGCGTCCGTTCTCGAATCGAATGACAGCGATGTCGCGAATATCTTGAGGAGTGTGGCCGCGATAAGCCACTAGAAGACCTCGGGCGGTTCTGACGATGCTGGTCGGACAACACGTGCAAACGTCCTTATCCAGGTTTTCCTCTTTCACCACCTTGCCGTCACTGCTAACGACAGTGCGCTTCAAAACGGATGGCGCGTCCTCGCCCTTTAATGCCTCCAGCCAAACCAGCGAGGCTTCCCGCTCGCCGCTCGCAACCATGGACACCAGGGCATGCTGAACGGGACTGCGATCCTGATTCGCCATCACTGGCGCGGTCCATTGAATGCCGTCCTTGGATGCCGAAACATAGACATCCTCGGCTTCACTCTTATCGTTCGGTATCTCAACCCACTCCGCGAGAAACCCTCCGGCGGAAAAGGAAATCACTGACGGTGACTCCGCCGGCTGACGGAAGAAGTGGCGGTTCCGGACGATGGTGTGCGGCTCGGACCATTGCGCGCCGTGGCGGATGGCATAGCGCAGAGCATAGGCGCCGCCCGGGAGCGGCTCAATCCAGCTTAGTAGCGGGCTGCCATCCTGCGCTGTTCCCCAATGCGCCTCCACGCTACCTTGGATGGCGGGGTTCGCGATGGCTTCCACTTTGAGCGTTTGGCCATATCCCGGAGCGGTAAGAACCAGCGGGAGGAGAAGGCATTCGATAAGCCGGTAAGTGTTCATTTTGTTTTCTCGGCAACCTCAGCGATGAGTCACCGTTGGCGGGGCCTTTCCCTCGCCGGGTTCATAATATCCAATGAGCCTCCCGAAGATCGGAATACCCACCCACAGGATCAGTGAAAGCATGGCAGCGGCTTTTGCGCGTGTGGGTATTGCCGGGGACTTGTCCAACTCCTCAGGGTGGTCGTAGACGATGGGCTTGAAAACCAGAGCATGAACTCCCACTAGCAGCAGAAGCGTCATCTTGGTCCAGAAATAAGGATTAGGATAATACGTCGGCGCCTCCGAGCCTGCCATCAAGAGGCCGCAGGTGACCATAATCACGAAGCCGATGCGCTTAAAC
>JBEKLB010000417.1:0-5992 GCA_050010415.1 Bryobacteraceae bacterium
CGCCGATTGCCGGCCACCACATCCAATGAATGCGTAGCTTCCCGAAGGCATCCTCGGCCGCATACACCGCGCCCGTCAGCAATGCCGAAAGGGCACCCGCCAGCAAGCCGCATACCACGCACCCCAGCAATCCCAGCGGACCGATAAATACCGGATGTGTTGGAACGGGAAACAGTGGACCGACGCCGAGGATATATCTGCGCGCGGCCCCCGCCGTAGCGCTCGCCAGCGCCACCGGAACCAAGCTGCGAGGCTTCCACTCAAACAGCATCAGTTCCACCGCCAGCAGCACCGCCGCAATGGGGGCAGCGAACGTGGCCGACATTCCCGCCGCGGCGCCAGCCACCAGCAGCGTCTTGCGCTCCACGCTGGTCAGCCGGAAGAATTGAGCGATCATCGATCCGAACGCTCCGCCGGTCATGATAATCGGACCCTCCGCGCCAAACGGTCCGCCGCTGCCGATCGAAATGGCCGACGAAATCGGTTTCAGAATCGCCAGCTTCGGCTCCACGCGGCTGCCATGAATCAAGATCGATTCCAGGGCCTCGGGAATGCCGTGGCCCCGGATCCTCTCCGATCCATAACGCGCCATCAACCCGATGATCAGCGATCCGGCCACCGGCACCAGAACCGCCCATATGCCGAGCGAATTTCCGGCCGGCGAAACCAACGCCGTGTTCCAGCGATGGTAGTAGAAAAGGTTCGTGAACAGCCCGATCAGCCGTAGCAGCGCCCAGGCCACCACGCTACTGATCAATCCGATTGCGATGGCCAGCAGCGAAATCGGAATCACCCGCCAGTCGGTCGTAAAATCGCCCAATTCCTGGGCGCGTGAATGTGCGTGCTTCATGCTGCGCTCCTCTTTCTGGCTCCCTGCTGGCGTGCGATGGTACGCAGCGCGTTGGCTAGCCGGGGTCCCGCGACCTCCAGTTCCTGGTGATGCGCGATCGATAGGTTCCGTAGAATGCTGGCGCCTGGATGCGTCAGGCGCACTATCACTTGCCGTCGATCCTCCTCACCGGCCTCCCGCGTCACGTATCCCAGCCGCTCCAGCCGGTTCACCAATTCCACCGTACTGTGGTGCTTGAGCTGCAAACGGCCGGCCAGCTCGCCAATAGTCGCTATAACGCCTTCCGGCAGCCCCTTGAGGGCCAGGAGCAATTGGTGCTGCTGGGGCTCCATCCCGGCCGCCCGAACCTGCTCTTCGCTAAATCCCAGGAATCGCCGGATTTGGTAACGAAACTCGGCCAGGGAGCGATACTCTTCCAAGCTAAGATCCTTCATCACTTATATCGTATCACGATATAATATTCGAGCGCACCCCTCCTCTTCGCCACCAATAGCCTGGTCCACAGCTTGACGTGCGGCTAGAATCGAAATAGCCTCAATAGCTAGGCACTATGACCAATCTCAAACCCGTAGATGTCGCCATCGTCGGCGGCGGCTGGACCGGACTTGCCATGGCTAAGGAGCTCGTCACCCGCACATCCGTAAGCGTGCTGGCGCTCGAGCGCGGCGCTCCGCGTGACCTCGCCGATTATGCCATGGACATGGACGAGTTGGACTATAACATCCGCCTGCGCATGATGCAGAACATCGCCGAAGAGACCGTCACGCACCGGCATTCGGCCCGCGATTCGGCGGTTCCCGTCCGCCAGTACGGCTCGTTCCATCCCGGTACCGGCGTGGGAGGCGCGGGCGAGCACTGGACCGGCATGTGCTTCCGCTTTCTGCCGAGTGTCTTCAATCTGCGAACGCACCTTACCGAGAAACACGGAGCCGCAAAACTCCCGACCGATCTGGCGGTGCGCGATTGGGGCGTAACCTACGATCAACTGGAGCCGCACTATTGGTACGCCGAGCAGATGATGGGCGTCAGTGGCAAGGCCGGCAATCTCCGCGGCAAGCTCATCGATGGCGGAAACATTTTCGAACCGCCGCGCATGCATGAGTACCCCACTCCGCCGCTGAAGCATTCCTATGCGTCCCACCTGTTCGAGGAAGCCACGCGCAAACTGGGATATCATCCTTATCCCACTCCCGCCGCGAATCTGAGCGAAAACTACACCAATCCCGACGGTGTGTCGCGCGCCGCCTGCGCCTATTGCGGCTATTGCTCGCGCTTCGGTTGCATGATCGGTGCGAAGTCACAGCCCTCCAACACACTCATGCCGGTGCTGCGCAAACACAAAAGTTTTGAGCTGCGAACGGGAACCTGGGTGCGCCGCATCGTGCATGAGAACGGGCGCGCAACCGGGGTGCAATTTACCGACGCGAACGGCCAGGAATTCTTCCAGCCCGCCCAGACGGTTCTGCTCTGTTCGTTCACCTTGAACAACAACCGGCTGCTGTATCTATCCAAGATCGGCACGCCTTACGATCCCGCGACGGGAAAAGGAACGCTCGGCCGCCATCTCACCCATCAAGTGGAAGGCGGAATCCGCATCTTCTTCGACAAGCCGCTGAACGCCTTCATGGGCGCGGGATCGCTGGGAAGGCGAATTTCCGATTTCGACGGCGACAACGGCCTCACCCCAGAGAACGGCCTGCTTCGATACGGAATGCTGAGCTTGAATGGCAACGGCGACCTTCCCATCGGCGCCTTCGGCGGCATCCCGCCGGGTGCGTCCAAATCCAACTGGGGCGCGGAGTGGAAGGCCGCATCCCTCCAATGGCATGACCGCGTGGCGCAATTAAACATGTACGGAGAGCACATGTCGTATCGCCAAAATTACATTGATCTGGATCCTACCTACACCGACAAGTTCGGCGACCCGTTGCTGCGCTTCACGCTGGATTGGACCGAGCACGAGCACAAGCAGCGCGATTTCGCCTACGATCTGGCAGCCAAGATCGCGCCGGCCATGGGCGCCAAGCTCGATTCCACGCGGCCCTCGCGGGCCAAATACAACGTGATCAACTACCAAAGCACGCATATTCAAGGCGGCGCCACCATGGGCGCGTCGCCCGATACGAGCGTGGTGAATCCTTACTTGCAGCATTGGGATATACCGAATCTTTGGGTGATCGGCGCCTCCGCGTTTCCGCAAACCGCGGCTGGTAATCCAACGCTCACCGTGCTAGCCACAACCTACTGGGCGGCCGATGCCATGATCAACAAATATTTGAAAAAGCCCGGGAGGTTAGCATGAGGCACGTGATGAAACGCCGGGAGTTCCTGACCATCCCCGCCAGCGCGCTGGGAGGCACGCTGCTCTACACCCTGGCGCGCGAACCGTTCCGGCTGCAGGCACAGGAGGGGAACGTGAAAGTTCCTCTGCGTTTTTTCACCGCCGGCGAAGCCCGCGTGATCGCCGCGGCCTGCGAGCGAATTTTCCCCAGCGATGGGAGCGGACCGGGCGCGAAGGAAGCCGGAGTTGTGATTTACATCGACCGGCAACTGGCCGGCCCCTACGGCGCCGACAAATATCGCTACACCAAAGGACCATTCGTCGAATCGGTTCCCGAGCATGGTTATCAATCCAAGGAGAATCCACGCGAGACCTATAAACAAGGGCTCGCAAAACTGGGCGTCAACTTCGACGAACTACCCGCCGAAGAACAGATCCAGAAGTTGCAATCCCTGGAGAAGACGCATTTCTTCCAGTTGCTGCGAGCCCACACCATTGAGGGCATGTTCTCAGACCCGATGCATGGCGGCAACGCTGGACTAATCGGCTGGCAACTGGTGGGCTATCCAGGCCCGCGCATGAGTTACAAGAACGACGTCGACCAGCACTTTGGCACGGAATGGCGGCCCAAGCCCGCCGGCCTGGAGCAAATCATGAAGCGTCCCGGCAAGCCCTGGGAAGACGAAAAGGTCTAACGCACCGCACCGGCCAGGTCGGCTTTCGATGCGGCCTCATCTTTGGGCGGCGTAACTTTGTCGGGATCGATGCGCACCATCAAATAGGAAATGTGGTCGTCGATTTTCGTGAACCAGTGCCCGACGCCGGCGGGAATGATCACAACGTCGCCTGGCTTAAGCTGGTAAGTGGCGCCGTTGCGAATCGACGCGCCGTTGCCGCCCGGACCGTTCAATAACCGGACTGCTCGATCATCCGCCGGCCGCCGTTTCAAATCCGTGACGTCCCAACCAACCACAAGCGTCGCCGAACCGTCGATGACGTGATACACCTCACTTACTAAGTCATGCTCGGCCACCGCGCCGCCCGCGGTTTTATTGCGATAGACCACGCCAATATCGACATTACTTTTACCCACGTCCACCGCTCGAACCTGCTGATCGGTGACGACAGCATCTCTTGGCGATCGATTGAGGTACGCCTGAATCTCATCGCTCGCAATGAAGGTACCCGAGCATTTATTGCAGCTAGGGTGACTGTCCTGCGCCCAGAGTGGGAACACGAAAGTAGCCAGGCTCAACCAAAGGAATCGCAATTTAGTTCTCCTCATCAGTGCTTTGGCCACAACACGCGCTGGTCCTTGCTGGTGACCGGCGCCATGCCTTTGTACACAAATTTCTGCACCCGCTGCCCCCGGTAGGTCTCGGTGGTGTAGATATTCCCCTTGGTATCGGTGGCGATGCTATGCACGCCGTAGAATTCTCCAGGCTGACGGCCGCCTTCGCCAAAGGTGGTCAGGACCTCGAGCGACCCGCGATCCACGATATGAACCCGATCGTTCTCGCCATCGGCGACATACAAAAACTTCTGCTGCGGGTCCTGGGAGAATGCGATATCCCAAACGGATCCGGATCCGAGCGTCTGCTTCTCGATAAAAGCTTCCTTGATGAACGTCCCGTCGGGATGGAAGACCTGAATGCGGTCGTTCACGCGATCGCAAACATACAACAGATCGTCGCTCGCAAGCATGGCGCAATGCACCGGATTTCGAAATTGCTGCGCGGGCGGGCCATCCGGCTTGTAAGGACCGAGGTCGGTGTCATCGGGCTTGTGGCCGTAGGCGCCCCAGTGCCGCTTGTATTTGCCCGTGTCGGCATCGAACACGATGACGCGGTGATTGCCGTAGCCATCGGCGACGTATAGCTCATTGGTCTTCGGATCGATGAAGGTCTTCGCGGCCAGCCTGACATTTTCGATATCGTTGCTGCCTTTGCTGTGGCCGGGCTTGCCGATCTGCAACAGGAATTTGCCGTCCTGGGTGAACTTGAGGATTTGGTTGTCGCGGAAACTATCCACTTTGTCGCCGGCCTTCGATTCTTCATCCTGACCGTTGATGGCGCCTCGTCCGCTCTGGGGCCCTCGGCCGTTGCCACCCAGCCAGACGTTGCCTTTGTAATCGATCGTGATTCCGTGCGCGGACTCGGGCCAATCGTAACCAGCACCCGGACCGCCCCAATGTCCGATCAGGTTACCTTCCTGATCGAACTCCAGAACGGGCGGCGCCGGCGCGCAGCATTGCGAAATGGGCGGATTGGTGGTAGCGTGCTGTTCGCCGGCTTCGAGCGAACCGACGCGATGAATGATCCAGACATGGCCCTGCGCATCGGCCGAAACGCCGATGGACTGGCCGAGAATCCAGTGATTGGGAAGCGGCTTGGGCCAGTACGGGTCCACTTCAAAGCGTGGCGCCATCACCGCCGCGGCGTGAACCACGGCCCGATTGGTGGCCAGCGGCCCGGGCAGCGTGACGGCAACGGCGATTAACAACAGGTAGCGCTTCATGGGGCTCATGCTCCTTTTGGGATGCTACGGTACGATCACCGCGTGTAAGTAAGCGAGAATCGCGGCCAGTTCGGAATCGTTATACGCTTCGATCACTGAAGAGTGCCGCCAGTTGCTTCCGTCGGTGAGCTTCACCGAGCCCGGTTCAGCGTTTCGCTCGACCGGCGGGGCCGACGTTAGATCGTAAAACAGAGTGCCTTGTTTGCCATTGCTCAAAACCAGGACCGGCATGGATTCTCCTTCGAGCGTACCCGTCTTTACGTCTGGCGTCGCGAGCGCCTTGAGAGCAGCGACGGAAGCCGGCACGTGGATGATCGGAGCGGCCACTGAAATCCCGAGTTCGC
>JBEKLB010000418.1:0-5991 GCA_050010415.1 Bryobacteraceae bacterium
TGTATTTAGGCGCCGATTTTCAGGATGCCGGACCGAGATTTGCGACCGGAGCCACTCTGGACGGCGATACGCTCGTCCTCAGAGCCTGGACCAACCAGGCGTCTTCCGAGTGGCAGAGCTTGAGCGCACGGATCCCGGGCGACCCGCACGCTTATCACACCTACGAACTGCGGTTCGATCCGAATCCAGGCGCGGTTGCCATCAAAGTGGATGGAACCGAACGAATTCGTGGCTACGTGGGGACCCATCAATTTCAGGACAAGTTGGGGATCGCATTCGGCGCGCACCGTTGGAAAAGTGCAGCGGCGCGAGCCGATTTTCGCTCCGTGCGATTCGACATTCGGCCCTAATCGGCCGCGGTCTGCGGGCTCGGCTCCGGTCTTAATCGGCGCCGCAGCCAGGCGCGTGCCAACGCCCAATCTTTGTCAGCCAGGCGCGCCGAAATCCCCAATACTTCCGCGCCTTCCTCCAGCGTCAATCCGCCAAAAAATCGGAGCTCCACCAGCCGGGCTTGCCGGGGAGCAATCTGCGCAAACTCTTCGAGTGCCGTGTGAACGTCGATCACATCCGGATTCGCGCCGTCCCCTCCAACGTCAACGAATTCGATAGGCACTGTGATCCCGCGCCGCTTTTCGGCCTGCTTGGCACGCGCATGGTCCACCAGAATCCTGCGCATCGCTTGCGAAGCGGCCGCCAGGAAGTGCTGCCGGTGGTTCCACTGGCCTTCGCGCGCGGCTTCTTTGCCGAACAGGCGCAGAAACGCTTCGTTCACCACAGCGGTGGTTTGTAGCGTGTGCCCATCCCGCTCCCGCCGCATGTGTGCCGATGCCAGCTTGCGTAATTCCAATTCGATGACGTTCATCAGTCCGTCGGCTGCGGTTGCATCACCGTCGGAAGCTCGCCGCAGGAGCTCGGTAACTTCCCCGGCCTTCAAGTGGGCAGTGTTTTCAGGCACGTTCAATAAGGTTACACCGGCTTCGGACCCTTAGGCCGGATGCCGAAGCGCGGGTCGTTCCTGGCTACCTGTTTCGCCACTGCTTCCATGGTCGATTCGAAATCCTCGTGGACCGAATCGATGAAAAGCCACTTTCGAAGAACATCGTGCGGCAGCAACGCCGGGAACTCGGCTCGCAAGGAAGCGTGATGTTGGTAGTCTGTGCAAACCAAAACCCCGTGCCATTTCCAGCGGCCGGATTTGGTTGGCTCAACGAGAAGCAGCATCTGCCGCTCGAAGAGATACGCGGCAAGCCCGCCGAACATGCTCTTGGTGAAGAAGGTCCGGTGTTCAGCAAACGCCTCGAAAATCCATTCGTGTTGGAAAGTCTTCATCTCTTCCAATTAATGGGGAGCGGGCGAAATGGCTTAGCTCTTGCGAGGCCGTTTTGGAACGAACGCCAGAAACCTGCGAGGATTGTCCACCATGATTTGGTGCAGCACCTGGTCGCTCGCGCCGGCCGCCTTCAGCTTCGGCACAAATACCGTCATCGTTTTCGCATAGCCGCTGGATGCATCGGCCGAGAACATCAGATGGCCGGCGAAACCCGCCTCGATGAGCGTCAAGACCATGGGAACCTGCTGCGCATCGTTGTTTCCGCCCTGCCGATCGAAACCGATGAAAGCCCCGCGTCTGCAAATCGCTTTATGCGCGTACACGGTCGGGTCCACAAGATTTCCCAGGTGTCCGATGACAATGCGATCCGGTTTTACGCCGGCATCTTCGAGAATATCCAGCTGTTCAAGCGCCGACTTCCCGGGAATTCCGGTGTGCGTGAAGATCGGAAGATTCGTCGCCACGTGGGCCTTGCCCACCGCCCGGAACACCTTGCGTTCATCCGCGCTGATCTCATCCCACGAACCGATTTCGCCGAAAACGCCGAGCGTGTCGTCGTCCGCTTGCTTGATGAGCGCCTGGACGATCTGTTCTTCGCTCATGGTCGAAATCTCTTTCGGATAAAATGGCTGCGAGTAAAAGCCGCCACCTGCAACGATCGGGACACCGGACTTCAGCGAGACCTGTCGAATGAAGTTGATATCGCGTCCCATGTCCGCATGTCCGGCATCGACAATGCAGGTGATGCCTTCGCTCTTGATCTTGGCCACTTCCTCCGACATCAGTTCGACGTTGTGCATGATGTCCGGAGGTGTGGGGGCAGTTCCGCCACCACCGCCCGGACGCGGGGGAATTGGCGGCAATCCATTTGCGGCCCGGACAGCGGCCGCCGCCGCTCCGAATTTCATCATGAAATCCGGCGCCAATTGCATGTGCTCATGGAAAAGCGTTGCCCCGCCTGCCAGCTCCTCTGGAGCGTAGTCCCTCAGGATTGCCCGGATAATCGCGCCCTTGGGAAATACCGGGTCCTGCCCGGATACCAGCGATGGCATCGCGGCGGCTGCCACGCCCACTCCCAGCGCTTCCAGAACTTGACGGCGGCTCGGTCGCTCGGTGAGAGATTCTGACATCGTGGGACTATTGTAGACATTTCGCGCCAAGGTGCAGTGGGCTACTTTGAATTTACAGGTCAGCGCAGGCGTTCTTGTCGAAAATAAATTCTATCTCGCAGATGATTATAACTGGAAAAGCGGCGATAGCTTCGATAGGCCTTGGCATCTCCCGTATATGGCGAATGCTCGAAACATCTTGAAAGAGGAGATCCCTGCGTGATCCATTGGGGGTAGCGAGTTCTAACGTGAGGTTCGAGTCCGTAACTCCTACAAGGCGACCGAATACCGTATTCCGGTTCTTCAGTTGAACCATGACCTTCGAGCCGTGGTGGATTTTCTGTGCTTGCTCTTGTAGCGTGCGTTCCTGCGCGGAGACTGGGATCAATGTTGAAATCAACACTAGCGCCATGCCTAGCCTGCCTAGCATCATTGATGCCAGAGTAGCACCTCACCGAATCATTCATGGAAGCCCACTACCCGCGGAGGGATGAAAACGGCCGCCGCCCGCACTAGTCAGTTGCGCTATTTTTCGTTTCTATCCGGCTACCTTGGCCGCGAAAAGGTGCGAAAACGGGAGTAGAATACTGCTATGAATTATCCGCGTGCTCCATGGCGGCTGCCGGCTGTCCTGGTGTGCGCGGCTGCAGCGTGTCTTCCTCAGAACGGTGGCCAGCAGGCTCAGACCGGCGGCCAGCAGGCGCAAACCGCTGCCGAGATTACCCAGCGCGATGCGCCGCTCAGTTTCAGTTCTTCGGTGAACCTGGTGCTTGTGCCTGTGGTGGTACGGGATGCACAGGGGCACGCCATCGGTACGTTCAAGAAAGAGGATTTCCAGCTTTTCGACAAGGGCAAGCTGCAGACCATCTCGAAATTTTCGGTGGAGAAAGCCGAAGCGCCTCCCATTGTGCCCGACACGTCCGTCGAAACCGATAAAGACGGAAATTCGCAGGCTAAGCCGGCGGGGACGGCCGGGCAGCCCATTGCCGGGCACTTTATCATGTGGCTGTTCGACGACGTGCATCTGAACTTCGGCGAACTGGCGCAAACGCGCGAGGCCGCCAAACGCGTGTTGAAGGAGTCCTTCGAGCCCGGCACGCGCGCCGCCATTTACACCACCTCCAACCACACTTCGCTCGACTTCACAGACGATCGCGACAAACTGAATGCCACCATGGACCAGATCAAGCCCTGGCCCACCATACCCACCGACGCCGCCGCAAAGCCCTGCCTCGACGTCAGCTACTTCCAGGCCGACCGGGTGATCAATGGCAATGATTCGCAGGCCTTGCTAGCGGCCGAGACCGACTATCTCACCTGTCCGGAAAACTCGAACACCGTAGCTCAGGCCAATGCAGCCTATCTGGCCGCCGGGAAAAGTGGGAATGCCCAGGCGCTCGCCCAGGTCGGTCCAGAGGTCCAGTCCCAAATTGCGCAGACCCTGAGAATGCTGCTCCTGAGAGAGACCGAAACCGGCTTTCAGGACACCCGGAACGTGCTGCTGGTGCTGAAGGGTCTGGTGCGGCGCATGTCGGCGATGCCCGGCAGCCGCGCCATCGTCATGGTTTCGCCCGGATTCTACCTGGTTACAGACCACCGGCCGGACGAGATGGATGTGATCGCGAGCGCCATCCGCAGCAACGTCGTCATCAGCACTCTCGACGCGCGCGGGCTCTATACTCTGAATCCCGCTGGCCAGGCCGAAAGTCCTACCGGCGTTATCGATTCCAGTACCATGAACATCAAGACGGACTATGCACGCCAGGCCGCGCTCGCCAATCAGGACGTGCTGGAAGAATTGGCCGGGGACACGGGCGGAACCTTCGTGCATGACAACAACGATTTTGCCGCCGGTCTGAAGCTCCTCGCCACGCAGCCGGAATACATCTATGTGCTGGGATTCGCGCCCCAGAATCTCAAATTCGATGGCGGCTATCACAAGCTGAAAGTCGCGCTGAAGAATGCCGCCGGGCTGGTGCTGGAAGCGCGGCGCGGTTACTTCGAGCGCAACCGCAGCGCGAACCCTGCCGAAGAAGCCATGACCGAGATCAAGGAAGCGTTCTTCTCGCGCGATGAAATGCGGGAGCTGCCGGTCGAGCTCCGCACGCAGTTTTTCAAGACGAGCCAGTCCAAAGCCACGCTCTCCATCCTCGCGCGCATCGACGCCAAGCGCCTGCACTTCCGCAAGGCCGACGGCCTCAACGACGATACTCTGACCGTGATCGGAGGGGTGTTCGACCGGAATGGCAATTTTGTAGTGGGCACCGAGAAGGTTGTGGATCTGAAGCTCAAGGACCAGACGCTCAATTCGCTCCCCGATTCAGGGATTACCGTCAAGACCAACCTCGATGTCGCCAGCGGAGATTATATCGTTCGACTGTTGGTGCGAGATTCCGAAGGACAAGTAATGTCGGCGCTGAACGGCGCCGTGGTTGTTCCCTGACGTTGGAACTGCCGTAGCCGACTAGTGGCCCTTGCAGCCGGCGGTTTCTCTGCTATCGGTGATGGTCGCTACCTTCCAGCCCTCGGCGGTTTTCACCAGACTGAACGAATCCACGCCGCAGTGGTTGAATTTGCCCTCGCGCAGGAACTCGTATTCTCCCCACACTTGGGCGATTCGTCCGTGAATCAATACCCTCGGCCGCTGGGTGAAGCGCTCCACGATGCTCTCTTTGATGGCCGCGATTCGATCCGCAAAATCTCCCACAGCCGTGCTGGGAGCCACCGCTCCGTCATCGCGGGCGGAATAGAGCCGTGCGTCCGGCAGCATACTGGAACGGATCATCGCGGCATCGTGCGCCGCCATTCCGTCGAAAGTTTTCTGGGCTGCGGCAATGGCGTCGTTTTCATCCGAGGTTTGTGCCCCCAGCGGTGCCAAAGCCAGTAACGCGAGAATGGTCAGCAGGCGCATAGACTTCTATTATGCAATGTACGCTCGCTGCCAACTCCCAATCCCTACCCCAGGTTTGATCCTCCCCTGCCTGCCTGCTATGCTTCTCTTGCAGCATGAGTCCGGCCCCAACCACACCCCTGATTCTCGACGGAAAATGGGTGCGCGACCAGATTTTCTCCGAGCTCAAACCTCGCGTGGAAAAGCTCACCTCCGCCCATCGTCCCCCCGGCCTCGCGGTAATTCTGGTCGGCAACGATCCGGGATCGGAAATTTACGTTCGCCTGAAAATAAAAACTTGCGGAGAATTAGGGATTTATAGCGAAAAGATCACGCGCCCCGACGACGTCACCACGGGCGAATTACTCGGAATCATCGAAGGCTTAAATCAGCGCCCGGAGATCGATGGCATCCTGGTCCAAACCCCGCTGCCGCCTCAGGTGGACAAAGACCGTGTCTTGCGTTCCCTCAAGCCGGACAAAGACGTAGACGGTTTCCATCCCTTGAACGTCGGCGCGCTGGTCGAAAACATCCCGGGACCGCGCGCCTGCACGCCCGTCGGCATCATGGAAATGCTGCGCCGCTACAATATTCCGGTCTCCGGACGCCACGCCGTGGTCGTCGGCCGTAGCGATATCGTGGGCAAGCCCATGTCGCTGCTG